>DATDGI010000444.1:0-18287 GCA_036522155.1 Streptosporangiaceae bacterium | reverse complement strand
CCAGGGCGCAAGCTCGTTCTGCAGATCCGGGCTGGAGCCCGTGATCGACGGTGACCGCGCCCGCCCGCAGTCCGAGGCGCGGGCCCTCGTGCGCGAGCGCCGCGGCCAGCGCGAGCGAATCCGCGCCGCCCGAGCAGGCCGCGAGCACCAGGTCACCAGGCCCGAGCCCGGCCAGCCCGCGCCGGACGGCCCGGCGGACCTCGGCTACCGCCGCCGGCGGGCCCATCGCCGGTCAGCCACCAGCAGCCAGTGCGCCGCCAGTCCCGTCGGCACCGTCAGCACCGTCAGCACCAGCAGCACCACCAGAACTGGCAGCACCGCCGGCATCCCCGGTGCCGCCGATCCGCTCCAGCCAGCGCTCGGGGTGGAGGATCTCGTCCTTGTCCGGGATCATGTCCGGCCCGGTCCAGACCCGGTTGAAGGTGGCCATGCCGGCCTGGTCCACCACCGTCCGCACGAACGCCGAGCCCTGCGCGTACTGCTTCATCTTCAGGTCGATGCCGAGCAGGCGGCGGATCGTCTGCTCCAGCCGCCCGGCCGAGCCGCGGCGGGCGTTGAACGCCGCCCGGATTTCGGTCACCGACGGCACCACCTGTGGCCCGACGGCGTCCATCACGTAGTCGCCGTGCCCCTCGACCAGCGTCATGACGCAGGTCAGGCGGTCCAGGATCTCCCGCTGCTGGGGGGTCTGGATCACCTCGATGAAGCTGTCAGGGCCGCTGCCGCGGACCGCCCCGGCCACCGCGTCGGCGGTGGCCCGCAGGCGGTCCAGGATCGTGGCCGGGTCCAGGTCGGAGGCGAGCAGGAACTCGGTCATCTGCTGCTGGACGTAGCCACGGAGCCAGCCGACCGCGGTGAACTGGGTCCGGTGGGTCTCCTCGTGCAGGCAGACCCAGCGCCGGAAGTCGTGCGGATCCACCCCCAGCTCGCGTTCGACCATCACGATGTTGGGCGCGACCAGGGTCAGCCGCCCGGCCGGAGCCTCGCCGTTGGGCGCCGCCGGGTCGGGGGGCAGGAACAGCTCGTACTGGCCGAGCACCCGGCCGGCCAGGTAGGCCAGGATCAGCCCGGCCTGCATCCCGGTGACCCGCGACCCGACGGTGGCGATCACCGAGCCGGGTTCGGGAGCCCGGCCGCGCTCCCGCAGGTGCCGGGCGAGCGGATCGAGAACCACCCGGAATCCGTCCACATTGGCCCGGATCCAGCCGGGACGGTCCACGATGGCCACCTGGCCCAGGTCCTGGGCGCTGGCCATCCCGGTGAGCTGCTGGACCGGCTCGGCCACGGCGGCGGCCAGTTCGCGCAGTTCCGCGACCACCGACCGCGCCTCGGCCAGGCTGACCTGGGGCCCCGGGCGTACCCACCGGACACCCGTCGAAATCGCTACATCCCAGTCGATCATCTGCCCGCTGTTCACCCCTCCACGGTACGTGCTCACGGCACTGCGGAGGGCACAGCGGGGGCGGAGGGCGCCAGAGCGGGGGCGGCTCAGCGGATACGGCGGGGTGGTCAGCGGCGGCAGCCGCAGCCAGCCAGGGC
The DNA here is from genome assembly GCA_036522155.1 of Streptosporangiaceae bacterium. Taxonomy (GTDB): domain Bacteria; phylum Actinomycetota; class Actinomycetes; order Streptosporangiales; family Streptosporangiaceae; genus UBA9676. Next base: position 16,748 of record DATDGI010000444.1, on the reverse strand, counting down.
CGTGGCCATCCGGTCGATGACGCTGGCCGCTGGCCCGAGCTGGCCCCGCGGGACCTGATCGGCCATGAAGGCGAAGGCCAGCGGCCTGCCGCTGGCGTCGCTGACGATCCCGGCCAGGCTCACCACCGTGCTCAGGTTGCCCGTTTTGGCCTGGACCATCCCCAGCGCCGCGGGCCCGAAGCCGCCAAACACGCTCTGGCCCGGCGCGAGCGTTCCCGAGAAACCGGCCACCGGCATGCCGGTGACGGCGGCCCGGAGCGCGGCCTGGCGGCCGCTGCCCGCCAGCCCGACCAGGCGGGCCAGCGCCAGCGGTGTGATCAGATCCAGGGTGGACAGCCCGCTCCCGTCCACCAGGTGGATGCCGCCGTGGATGCCCAGCCGGGCGTCGGCCGCCGTGACCGCCGCGGCCGCCCCGGTGAACGACCCCGGCCGGCTGGAGTGCACCGCGACCTGCCGGGCCAGGTACTCGGCGATGACGTTGTTGCTGTCCCGCAGCATCCAGCCGACGATCGAGGCCACGTCGGGGGAGCGGACACTGGCGATGTTGACGGCACCGGCCGGTACCGCGGCCGCCCGGCCCCCACCAGCCCCGGCGGGAACGGCGGTGATCCCGGGCAGGACCTTGATGCCCTGGCCTCGCAGGAAACCGGCGAAGGCGGTGGCCGCATCGGTGTCCGGGGTGAAGGAGCGAGGCCGGTAGTTGGTCGGGTCGTCCCGGTCCTCGGGTTTGCCGGCCTTGGTCAGCCGCCCCTGATCGACCGAGAGTGCGGTGATCGGGGTCACGTTGCCGGTGCTGATGTAGCCGGTCGTCCATCCCGGGGCGGTGACCGGGCCGGTGAACAGCGACTCGTCGTAGCGCAGCCGCACCGTGCGCTCGCCCCGGGCCAGCAGCCAGCGCGCGGCCTGGTAGGCCAGGGCGGCGAGGGTGGCCGGCTGCGGGTACTGCCCGGCCGGGTACGGGCCCGCGGCCAGGGTCGGGTCCCCGCCGCCGATCAGCACGATCGACCCGGCCGCCGGGCCGGCCACGACCCGGGTGGTGAACCGGGCGGTCGGGCCGAGCACGCTCAGGGCCGCCACGGCGGTGGCCAGCTTGGCGCTGGACGCGGGGGTGGCGGGGCTGGCGGAGCCGCGGGCGAACAGGACGCTGCCGGTGGCCAGGTCGGTGACGACCACCCCGACGTGAGTGCCCAGGCTGGGCTGGGCCATCAGCGGGGTCAGCGCGGATGCCAGCCCGCGGCTGGTCGGCAGGACGACCCCGGACGGGGGCGGCAGCACCGCGCCCGGCGTGGTGAGCCGCACGGCCGCCACGCGCGGGATCTGCCACAGGGCCAGCCGGGGCGGCAGCATCCGGGCGACGGCCAGGCCGGCGCCCAGCGTGAAGACGTTGAGCATGGCCAGCGCGGCCAGCGCCGTCAGCCGGAGGCGGTTCGCCACCACCTGTCCCTTCGGGAGATGCTTACCAGCGGAGACTGCCGGGCAGAGGACTCACTCATCTTCGCGCACAAGGAGCCACACGGTGCAATTCGATGTGATCATCGAGATCCCCAAGGGCCAGCGGAACAAGTACGAGATGGATCACGAGACTGGCCGGATCCGGCTGGACCGGATGCTGTTCACCGCCACCCGGTACCCGTCTGACTACGGCTTCATCGAGGACACGCTGGCCGGCGACGGCGACCCGCTGGACGCGCTGGTGCTGCTGGACGAGCCCACCTTTCCCGGCTGCGTGATCCACTGCCGGGCGATCGGGATGTTCCGGATGGCCGACGAGAACGGCGCCGACGACAAGGTGCTCTGCGTTGCCGCGACCGACCCCCGGATGGCGCATCTAACGGATATAAGCGATGTATCGGAGTTCGAGAGGCTGGAGATCCAGCACTTCTTCGAGGTCTACAAGGCCCTGGAGCCGGGAAAGGAGGTCCAGGGCTTCAGCTGGGCCGACCGGGAGGCGGCGGAAAAGGAGATCGAGATCTGCCGCCGGGCCGCGGAGGCGGCCCATCGGGCGGGCTGAACCCCAGGTCGTGCCGAGCGTCCCCAGATGCGAGAGACTGGTCACGGAACACGCGCGAGGAGGCACCAGGTGGTTCCCGCCGAGGAGGCCGTGCTCAGCCGGGCGCCGTTGTTCGAGACACTCGACGATGAGGGCGCACGGGCGCTGCGAGCCGGGGTGGTCGACGTCCAGCTGACCCGGGGTGATCGCCTATTCGCTGAGGGTGACGCCGGGGACCGGCTTTACGTCGTGCTGGATGGCAAGATCAAGCTGACCAGGACCGCGTCCGACGGCCGGGAGAACCTGCTCAGCGTGCTCGGCCCGGGGGAGATGTTCGGCGAGCTGTCCCTGTTCGACCCGCGCCCGCGCACCGCCAGCGCGGTCGCCGTCACCGACTCCCGGCTGGCCGGGCTCGGCCACGACTACCTGCGGCACTGGCTGACCGGGCGCCCCGACGTGGCCATGCACCTCCTGCAAGCCCTGGCCCAGCGGCTGCGCCGCACCAACGACGTCATGGCCGACCTGGTGTTCACCGACGTCCCGGGCCGGGTCGCCAAGGCCCTGCTGGATCTGGCGGACAGGTTCGGGGAACAGCAGGAGGAGGGTCTTCAGGTCCACCACGACCTCACCCAGGAGGAGCTGGCCCAGCTGGTCGGCGCGTCCCGGGAGACCGTCAACAAGGCGCTGGCTGATTTCGCCACGCGCGGCTGGCTCCAGCTGTCCGCCAAGTCGGTGCTCATCCTGGACCGCGACCGCCTGGCCAAACGCGCCCGCTGACCCTGTCGCCGCCCCGTGAGCTCCAGCGCGTTCATGGGCGATCGTGGCTGTGATGGCAGCCAGTAGCGCCCAAACTCCCGGCGGGATTAGTACGGGCGGGATTAGTAGCTGAAGCCGGGCGGGAGGGCGCCAGTGGCGGCCAGGTAGTCGAGCTGGGCCCGGACCGACCATTCCGCGAACGGCCACAGCGAGCGGTCCACGTCCGCGTAGACCCGGGCCACGATCTCGGCCGGGCTCCGGTCCCCGGCGGCCAGCGCGGCGGTCACCTCGGCCAGCCGCTCCCGGCGGTGGGCGAGGTAGAAGTCGAGCGTCCCGGCCGGGTCCGCGAGCAGCGGGCCGTGCCCGGGCAGCAGCACCCGCAGGCCCGCCTCGTCGGCCAGATCCCGCAGCCGGGCCAGGGTGGCCAGGTAGTCGGCCAGGCTGCCGTCCTGCGCGATCACCGTCGTCCCCCGGCCCAGGACGGTGTCGCCGGTGAGCAGCGCACCGTCGGCGGGCAGCAGGAACGAGACCGAGTCGGCGGTGTGCCCGGGCGTGGCGATCACCCGCAGCTCGCACCCGGCCCGGCTCACCACGTCGCCCGCGGCCAGGCCCTCCTCGCCCAGCCGGTGCGCCGGGTCGGCGGCGCGCACCGGCGCTCCGGTCATGCCCGCGAACGTGGCCGCGCCCTCGGCGTGGTCGGGATGCCCGTGGGTGAGCAGGATCAGCGCGGCCCGCTGCCCGGCCGCGGCCACCTCGTCCCGGATCCGGTTCAGGTGCCCCTCGTGGCCGGGCCCGGGGTCGATCACCACCACGTCGGGCGACCCCGGCTCGGCGATCAGCCAGGTATTGGTGCCGTCCAGGGTCATTGGGGACGGGTTGGGGGCGAGCAGGCAGCGGGCCCGGGCAGTGCCAGACCCGTCGATCGGCCCGCTCACAGCGGGCACTCCGGCCGGGTCACAGCGGGTACTCCGTCCCGGGCGGGACCGTCAGCCAGACGGCCCCGTCGGCCACGAAGACCTCGGGGATGAGCGCGGTGATCCGGCGCCGGGCGGTGAGAGCAGCTTCTACGTCCCCGCAGGCATCGAGTTCGCCCAGGGTGACCGCGGTCGGCGGGAGCAGCATGATGTCGCCCCGGCGGGCCGCCGCCAGCGCCTCGCCCGGCCGGAACCAGCCCGCCCCGTCAGCCTCCGAGCTGACGTCTCTGGCCCTCTGGCCCGGGGGCAGGGCGGCAGCGAAGAACCTGGTGTCGTAGCGGCGCTCCTCGGTCACCGGCGTGACCCAGCGCGCCCACGGCCGCAGCAGGTCGCTGCGCAGCACCAGGCCCCGGCCAGCCAGCAGCCCGGCCAGCGACACCGAGCCAGCCAGCAGCGCGGCCCGGTCAGCCTCCCAGTCCGCACTGGCGGTGCTGTGCACCACCGTGCCCGCGGTGGGCCCGGCCAGCAGCACCCCCGATTCCTCGAACGTCTCCCTGACCGCCGCGCAGACCAGCACCCGGGCCAGACCGGCCGGGGCGTCGAGCAGCCGCCCCCACTCGGCCGCGTCCGGGCCGGCCCAGGCGACCTCGGTGTCCGCGTCACGGGCGTCCGCCGACCCGCCTGGGAAGACGAACGCACCGGGCGCGAACGCCATGGACGGGCGCCGCCGCAGCAGGTAGACCTCAAGACCGCCGCCCGCCGAAGGGCGCAGCAGCATGACCGTGGCGGCGTCCCGTGGCTCAGCCGGGGCGATCCGGCCCGCGAGCACCTCCCGGGCACGGGCGGCGTAGCCGCTGGGGAGCCGGATGCCGGGACGCGCTGGGCTCATCTGGGGCTGCGGCTCAATCCCTGACCTCAGCGATCAGCTCGACCTCGACCGGCGAGTCGAACGGCAGCACCGCCATCCCGACCGCGCTGCGGGCGTGCCGGCCCGCCTCGCCGAACACCTCAAGCAGCAGCTCGCTCGCGCCGTTCACCACCTGCGCCTGGTCGGTGAAGGACGGATCGCTGGCCACGAAGCCGGTCACCTTCACGATCCGGGTCACCGCCGACAGCCCGCCGGTCACCGACGCCACCGCCGCCAGCGCGTTCAGGGCGCAGGTTCGCGCCAGCGCGGCCGCCTCGGCCGTGCTCACCTGCCCACCCACCTTGCCGGTCATCAGCAGCTTGCCGTCCACCAGCGGCAGCTGCCCGGCGGTGTACACGTACGGCCCGGAGTGCACCGCAGGCACGTAGGCGGCCAGCGGTGCCGCCACCTGCGGCAGGGTGAGGCCCAGCGCGGCCAGCCTGGCCTCGGGCGAGTCGCTCACTCCTTGGGCCGCTTCATATAGGCGACCAGCTGCTCGGAGTTCGGGCCGGGCACCAGCGCGACCAGTTCCCAGCCGTCGTCTCCCCAGTTGTCCAGGATCTGCTTGGTCGCGTGCACCAGCAGCGGCACGGTCGCGTACTCCCACTTCACCATGGCGCCACGATAGGGCATGCGCCCCAGCCCGGCGCGGCGAAGCCAGCCGGCGGCCCCACGCCCGGAGCGCTACGCCTAGGCGATCGCGCCGGGCGTCTTCCCGTCGCTGAGGACCGGGGTGTCAACGATCTCCTCGATCTCCTCCGGAACCGGCGGGATCGCCGACTCGTCGAGCTCGGGCACCGGCACGGGCGGGATTTCCGGCGTCGCGGCAGCCGCCAGCTCCGGGGCGACCGCGCCGGAGATCTCCGCCTCCGCCTCGGCCACCTCGGCGTCACCGGTGTCCTCCGGCGGCAGGGCGGACGCCGAGGCGGGCGCCATCCGCTCGAAGAACCGGAGCAGCTCCACCGGGACCGGCATGACCAGGGTGCTGTTGCGCTCGGAGGCGACCTCGACCACCGTCTGCAGCAGCCGCAGCTGCAGCGCCGCCGGGTCGCGGGCCATCACGTTGGCCGCCATCGCCAGCCGCTTGGACGCCTGGTACTCACCGTCGGCCGTGATGATCCGGGCCCGCCGCTCGCGCTCGGCCTCGGCCTGCCGGGACATGGACCGCTTCATGCCCTCGGGCAGGTTCACGTCCTTGATCTCGACCCGCTCGACCCGGATCCCCCACGGCCCCTCGGTGGGCTCGTCGATGATCCGCCGCAGTTCCCGGTTGACGCTGTCCCGCTCGGCCAGCAACTGGTCCATCTCGGACTGGCCGATGATCGAGCGCAGCGAGGTCTGAGCCTGCTGCGAGACCGCGAACATGTAGTTCTGCACGTTCACGACCGCCTTGATCGGGTCGACCACCCGGAAATACACCACGGCATCCACCCGGACGCTCACGTTGTCCCTGGTGATGCCCTCCTGGGCGGGCACAGCCATGGCGATGATCTGCATATTGACCTTCTGCAGCCGGTCACCGATCGGCCGGATGACGGTCAGTCCCGGTCCCCGGGTACCGGGCAGTACCTTGCCAAACCTGAAGATCAGCCCCTGCTCGAACTGCTGCACGACCTTCAGGGAACGAGCCGCCACGGTCAGCCCGCCAACCACGATGATGACGATGATCACCAGCAGCACTGCGATGACACTCATGGGGACACCTCTTTTTCGGCCAGCGCTCCCGGCCTTTCCGAGTCCCAGCCTAGTGACATTCCACGTAGCCGCCACCCGGCTGGTTCAGGGGCGGCGATGGGCGGAGATAGCCTGCTAAGGGTGAGGGCGCGGGACACCGACTGGGAGGGCGTGCGGCTGCACGTCATCACCGGTAAGGGTGGGACCGGCAAGACCACGGTGGCCGCCGCCCTGGCCCTGGCCCTGGCCTCGGCGGGCGGCAAGGTGCTGCTGATGGAGGTCGAGGGACGGCAGGGCATCGCCCAGCTCTTCGACTCCCCGCCGCTGCCCTACACCGAGCGCAAGGTGGCGGTGGCGCCGGGCACCCCAGGCCGTGCGGGCGGTGAGGTGTACGCGCTCGCCGCCGACGCTGAGTCGGCGCTGATCGAGTACCTGGAGATGTTCTACAACCTCAGGCACGCCGGGCGTACCCTTACCCGGCTGGGGGTGGTCGACTTCGCCACCACGATCGCGCCCGGGCTGCGCGACGTGCTGCTGACCGGCAAGGCGGCCCAGGCGACCAGGCGCAAGGCGGCGGGGCGGCACCGGTACGACGCGGTGGTGATGGACGCGCCGCCGACCGGCCGGATCGGCCGTTTCCTCAACGTCGCCACCGAGGTGTCCGGGCTGGCCAAGATGGGCCCGATCCGCGGGCACGCCGACACGGTGCAGAGCGTGATCCGGTCGCCGCAGACCGCCGTCCACTTCGTCACCGTGCTGGAGGAGATGCCGGTCCAGGAGACCCTGGACGGCATCGCCGAGCTGCGTGGCCTGGCCGCCGGCGGGTTCCAGCTGGGAGGCATCGTGATCAACATGGTGCGGCCGGTGGAGCTGACCGACCAGCAGCTGGCCGATGCCGTGACCGGGCGGCTGGACGGGCACGAGATCGCGCTGGGGCTGAAGGCGGCCGGAATCGAGGACAGCATCGGGCCGGGCGGCAACGCCGGGCTGGCCAGCAGCCTGCTCACCGAGCTGACCGAACACGCCAGGGAAGCGCTCGCGCAGGCCGGGCAGCGGCAGCGGCTGACCGCCGCCAGCCAGCCCTGCTACGAGCTGCCCATGATCTCCGACGGGATGGACCTGGCCGGGCTGTACCGGCTCGCCACCGCCCTGCAGGACCAGGGGGCGGCCTAGCTCCATGCCGACCGAGGCAAAGGCCGCCGAGCGGGAACTGCTGCCGCCCCGGCTGGACGTGGACCGGCTGCTTGACGACCCGCGTACCCGGATCATCGTCTGCTGTGGCTCCGGCGGGGTGGGCAAGACCACCACCGCGGCGGCGCTCGGGCTGCGGGCGGCCGAACGAGGCCGGCACGTGGTGGTGCTGACCGTGGACCCGGCCCGGCGGCTGGCCCAGTCGATGGGCCTGGACTCGCTGGACAACACCCCCCGCCTGGTCCCGCTGGACGGCCCGGGCCGGGGGCCCGGCGGTGGCGGGAACGGCGCCAGCGGAGACGGGGACGGCGGCAGCCTGCACGCGATGATGCTCGACATGAAGCGCACCTTCGACGAGATCGTCGAGGCGCACTCCGATCCCGACCGCGCCGCCCAGATCCTGGCGAACCCCTTCTACCAGTCGCTGTCGTCGAGCTTCGCCGGCACCCAGGAGTACATGGCGATGGAGAAGCTGGGCCAGCTGCGCCGGGCGGACCAATGGGATCTGATCGTGGTGGACACCCCGCCCAGCCGGTCGGCGCTGGATTTCCTTGACGCCCCGCAGCGGCTCAGCCGGTTCCTTGACGGCCGCCTGATCCGGCTGCTGACCGCGCCCACACGGGCGTCCGGGCACGCCTACCTGAAGATGGTGAACGCGGGCATCGGGATGTTCACCGGGGTGGTCACCAAGGTGATCGGCGCCCAGCTGCTGCGGGACGCGCAGACGTTCGTGGCCGCGTTCGACACGATGTTCGGCGGTTTCCGTGAGCGGGCCGAGGATACTTACCAGCTGCTGCAGACCCCGGGCACGGCGTTCCTGGTGGTCGCGACCCCAGAGCCGGATGCGCTCCGGGAGGCGTCGTACTTCGTGGAACGGCTGTCGCAGGACCGGATGCCGCTGGCCGGGCTGGTGCTCAATCGGGTGCACCGGTCGCCCGCGGCCCGGCTGTCGGCCGCCCGCAGCCTGGCCGCCGCGGAGACACTGCAGGCCACGGCCACGAATGGGGTCAATTCAACCCCTACCATGCCAAACGGAGGCTCCGCGGCGGCCGCGGCCGCCCCGTGTTACCCGCTGGCGGTGACAGCCTTGCGGCTGCATGCCGAACGGATGCAGCTTGTAGCGGCCGAGCGGCGGCTGGCGCAGCGGTTCACCGCGGCCCATCCGGGCATCCCGGTCGTGCGGATCCCGGCCCAGCCGGAGGACGTGCACGACCTGGAAGGCCTGCGCGTGATCGGTGAGTCTTTCGCCAGCCCGGCCTGACGGGTCCAGCGCCCGTAAGCGCCGGCTGGGCGGCGGGGTGGCTGACGGCTGGGGTCAGCTGGCGACGAGTTCGTCCGCTTGGCGCTCGTACTGGTTGCGGGCCTGCTCAAGCAGGTCCCGCCAGGAGGCGACGTCGGGGCGGCGGCGGAGCAGCGCGCGCCGCTCACGCTCGGTCATGCCGCCCCAGACCCCGAACTCGATGCGGTTGTCCAGTGCGTCGGCCAGGCACTCCGTGCGCACGGTGCAGCCACGGCAGATCAGCTTGGCCCGGTTCTGCGCCGCGCCCTGGACGAAAAGCTCGTCCGGGTCAGATTCCTTGCAGGCGGCGCGGCTGGTCCAGTCAGCGATCCACATGTGGTCCAACTCCTCCTGATCGTCACGCCCTCGGGGGGTCGTCACGCCGGATGGCGTTTTGCTCGCGGGCCCGAACGGCATCGACAGCACACTCGTTCACCGCCGGGCGTCATAGTTGCGAAAAAGTAACTTACGGAAGTCCGGCCCTCTGCGCTAGACCCCGTTGGGCCCATTTCATAGATAGCCCGCATGGGCCATGCCGTGCGCGGACCGTAGTCACCCACCTCATCCGCTACGCCAGCCGGTGGGCCGGCGTAGCCTTGGCTCCGTGCAGAAACCCAGTTTCGCCCGGATCCTGGGCGCGATTGCGCAGATAGCAGTGCTGGCCGTGCTGGCTGGAGGGCTGGTCGCGGGCATCCTCATCCCCGCGGTGGGGCTCTCCGGGATCACGGTCCGCAAGGCGGCGACGAATTTCAACGACCTCGCTACGCCGGAACTGGGCCAGCTGCCGGTCCGGTCGGAGATCCTGGACCGCCATGGGCACCTGCTGGCCTACTACTACAGCCGGGGCATCGACCGGGTGCCGGTGGCCTACACCCAGATTTCCCCGATCATGCGGCAGGCGATCGTGGCGATCGAGGACTCCCGCTTCTACCAGCACGGCGCGATCGACTTCCGCGGCACGATCCGGGCGCTGGTCTACAACCTGGAGCATCGGCAGGTCCAGGGTGGCTCGACGCTGTCGCAGCAGTACGTCAAGAACGTGGAGATCCTGTCCTCGCCGAATCCGCAGGCGGCGTTCGCGAACGCGACCATGGACACCATCTGGCGGAAGATCCGCGAGCTGCGGATGGCGGCGCGGGTCGAGCACACGATGTCGAAGAACCAGATCCTGGCCGGCTACCTGAACGTGGCCTTCTTCGGCAACGAGGCGTACGGCATCCAGGTCGCCGCGGAGCGTTACTTCAGCATCAACGCGTCCCAGCTGACACTGCCCCAGGCGGCGCTGCTGGCGGGGATCGTGCAGAACCCGGCGGTCTACAACCCGCTGCTGGACAACCCGCAAGCGGCCATCGCCCGCCGGGGCCAGGTGCTCCAGCGGATGGCCCAGCTGCACGACATCACCGTGGCGCAGGCCGACGCGGCGGCCAAGACGCCGCTCGGGCTGAACCCGTCGATACCGCAGACCGGCTGCACCAGCTCCACCGCGAAGTACGCGGCCTACTTCTGCGACTACGTGCTGGCCGTGATGCGCCAGGACGCCGCGTACAAGCAGGCCTATGCCCGGCTGACCGGCATCGGCGGCCTGAAGATCTACACCACCCTTGATCCGGTCGACCAGCTCGCCGCCAAGCACGCGGTCAACTCCCTGATGCCGCCGCCGCCGTCGCCGTTCAACCCGAACAAGAACGCCGACACCGAGGTGCTCATCCAGCCGGGCACCGGCAAGATCCGGGCGATCGCGATCGACCGGCCATACGGGTTCGGGCCGAACCAGAACGTCATCGACTACGCGGCTGGGCCGCAGTACGACGGCAGCGAGGGGGTGCAGATCGGCTCCACCGGCAAGGTCTACACCATGGTCACCGCGCTGGAGCAGGGCGTCCCGTTCGGCTACAGCAAGACGGTCGGCTTCTCGGCCACGGTCAGCGGCTACACGAACTGCAAGGGCCAGCCCACGCCGCCGTGGAGCGTGCACAACGACGAGAGCGAGCGCGGCGGCCACTACACCCTCTACACCGGGACGACGGCCTCGATCAACGTGTGGTTCGCCTACCTGGAGCAAAAGGTCGGGCTGTGCAATGTGGTGAAGACGGCCGCACAGATGGGCCTGACCTGGCCGGACGGCAAGTCGCTGCTGAAGCCCGACCGGAAGGAGCACCACTACTACAGCGCCGACAACGACCCGTCGTTCACGCTCGGCGCGGACAACGTCGCGCCACTGGATGTCGCGGCCGCCGACGCGGTGCTGCCAGCCGGGGGCATCTACTGCCACCCGATCGCGATCACGGCGATCAACACCATGAGCGGGACCAGCCTGCCGGTGGAGTCGGCCGGCTGCCACCGGGTGCTGCCCACAGCGATAGCCGACGCCGCCAACTACATCCTGCAGGGCGACCTGAACGGGCTGGGGACCGCGACCAACGACGCCATCGGCCGCCCGGCGGCGTCCAAGACCGGCACCGCCGACTCGTACGTGTCGGCGTTCTTCGTCGGCTACACCCCCGACCTGCTGGGCGCGGTCTGGGTGGGCAACCCGACCGACCCGTACACCTACCCGATGGCGGGCACCGGGTCCTGCTACCGCGCACCCGGCGTGGGCCTGTACTGCCCGGGCAGCATGTACGGCTCGATGGCCCCCGGCGAGACCTGGCAGATGACGTTCGAGCACGCTCATCTCGCGAACCCGCCGCTCAGCTTCGTGCCGCCGGACCCGGCCAGCCCGCTGTTCGCGCTGGGCAACGGGATCGTCTCGCCCAACCCGCCCAAGAAGCCGCCGCACAGCGGCGGCTCACCGCCGCCGCACCACTAGCCCGTCAGGTCAGCCCGCCAGCGCGCGGCGGACTTCGGCGGCAACCCGGGCCCCATCGGCGCGGCCCGCCACCCGCGCTGTCAGTGCCTTCATGACCTGGCCCATCGCGCCCATGCCGGTCGCGCCGGTCTCGCCGATGACCTCGGCCACCAGCTCGGCGATCTCGGCATCGGTCAGCTGGGCGGGCAGGTAGGCATCGAGGACAGCACCCTCGGCCCGTTCCGCGGCCGCCTGCTCATCCCGGCCCGCGGTGGCGAACGCTTCGGCCGCCTCGCGCCGCCGTTTGGCCTCCCGGGTGAGAACTGCGATCACTTCGGTGTCGCTGAGCTCGCGGGCGGCGGGCCCGGCGACCTCCGCTTGCGCCACCGACGTGAGCGCCATCCGCAGGGTGCGGGTGCGGACCTCGTCCCGGGCCTTCATCGCCGCGGTCAGATCGCCGCGGAGCCGGTCCTTCAATGCAGCCATGGGCCCTATCCTGCCCGGGCCGGTGGCCGGCTGCTGGTGACCGGGCCGGGACAGGCGGTGTGCCGGGCATGGCACCATATGTAGATGCGAGCACCCCTGCGCGCCCTCGCCGTCACGGCCGCCGCCGGCGTCGGCGTCTTCGCGTACGCCTCCGTCGTCGAGCGGAACTGGTTCGCGTTGCGCCGCTACGACGTGCCCGTTCTCCCGGCCGGGGCCGCCCCGGTCAAGGTGCTCCACCTGTCCGACATGCACCTGACGCCGGGCCGGCACCGGCTGATGTCCTGGGTCAGGTCGCTGGACAGCCTCGGCCCGGATCTGGTGGTCAACACCGGCGACTCGATCGCGCACCCGCAGGCCGTCGAGCCGTTCCTGGCCGCGCTGGGGCCGCTGCTGGAGCGGCCTGGGGTCTTCGTCTACGGATCGAACGACCTGTACTCGCCGGTCCCCCGTAACCCGCTCCGCTACCTGCGCGAGCCCACGAACATGGCTAGCCGGTACATCCCGGACCTGCCCTGGTCCGACCTGGGCGCGGGCATGGTGGCAGCCGGGTGGCTGGACGCGAACAACCGGCGCGGCCGGGTCAAGGTGGGCGACCTGGACGTCGAGGTGGGCGGGGTGCACGACTCGCACATCCGGCGTGACCGCTACGACGCGATCGCCGGGCCCGCCGACCCGGCCGCCGACCTGCGGCTCGGGGTCATGCACTCGCCCGAGCCGGAGATCATGGACGCGTTCGCCGCCGACGGCTACGACCTGCTGCTGGCCGGGCACACCCACGGGGGCCAGGTCTGCCTGCCGGTCTACGGCACTCTGGTCACCAACTGCGGCATCGACCAGGAACGGGCGCTCGGGCTGCACCGGCACCCGGCCGAGGGCGCGCCGGACCGGCCCTGGCTGCACGTGTCGGCCGGGCTCGGCACCTCACCGTGGGCGCCGTTCCGGTTCGCCTGCCGGCCGGAAGCAAGCCTGCTCACGCTGGTTCCGCGGATCGGCTAGACTTCGCAAGGCCCCGGGCTCCCGGGGCCGGCGCCGCTCAGGCGGGGCGGCGGGGTGTAGCGCAGCTTGGCAGCGCGCTTCGTTCGGGACGAAGAGGCCGCCGGTTCAAATCCGGCCACCCCGACCAGAAGTTCCAGGTAGATGGCATGATCGCCAAGTGCGGCGGTCATGCCATTGATCACTTGTTGGCCATCCGTTGGTGAGACAGGACCTCTGTGCGCGGCATGCGACGGGGAGGATCGGCAGGGAATGCCACCGCGGCGGAGCGTCGCCCTTCATGGGTTGAACAGGCTCCCGGCTCTCCCTCCTATGGCAAGTCCGGCGTTGACGGGGCCACACGCTTTCCAACAATGCTGACCAGCGTTCACCAATGGCCGCCACCGTCCGTGGCCTGCGCGAACACGATCCTGGTGACCGCGGTCATGCTCCGCACCGGTCGCGCTAGCAACCGGACGTTGATCGCCGACGCTGCCGCGACCGTTGAAGGGTTCGGTTTGCGGGCGGACGCGCTCCGTCGCGCTGGCTGACAGTTCGCCCGGGCGGTTCACCGGAAGTTGCCGGTGTGCCCGAGTGAGTACCGGCCGGGCTGGGGGAACACGCATACGCCATGCGGCCCGGCCCCGACGGGGATCGTGGCGAGCAGGCGCCCGTTGCGGGTGGACATCGCGTACACCACCCCGTTGTAGCGGCCGCTCCACCACATCACCTTGCCGTTGGGGGAGATGCCGCCCATATCCGGCGAGCCACCACCCGGGATCCACCACTTGTGCACGAGCTTGCCGGTGGCGAAGTCGAGCACGGAGATCGATCCCTCTCCCCGGTTGGAGATATAGAGGTATTTTCCGTCCCGGCTGACCAGGAAGCCGTGGGTGCCGGCGCCGGTATGGATGAAACGGATCACTTTGAAACGCTGGGCGTCGATGAGCCAGATCCCGTTGGCGGCCATATCGGCGACATAGAAGATGTTGCCGTCAGCGGACAGCCGCACGTCTTGCGGCATGCTGTACCCGGGCCCGGGCGCAGTCATCGGGGCACCCATGGCTTTCCCAAGGGTCAGGGTCTTTGCCACCTTGCGGCCCCGGATATAGATCCACAGCAGCTTCGCGCTGAACTCACAGCTCGCCACGGCGTGGCGCCCGTCGGCGGTGAAGTCCAGGTGATTCACGCCAGCACACGGCACCGGCATCGAGTAGCGCAGCCGCATGGTGCGCGGGTCGCGGAAATCGATCCGGGCCAGTGCCTCGGCCATCACCAGCGCGGTCGTGCCGTCCGGCGTGAAGTACAGGTTGTACGGGTCGGCGACCGGCACCGGCCGCCCCGGCTCGCCGGTCTTGGGGCTGATCGGGGTGAGGCTGTAGCCGTCGGTGTTGTTCACCCATAGCACCGAGCCGTCCCAGGACGGCGTGATGTGGTTGGGCTGCCCGCCGACCGCGAAGGTCCGGATGACCGTATAGGTACGCGGGTTGATTTCGGTCACCGTGTTGCTCAAGCTGTCCGGCACATAGACGCGGTAGGGGTCGCTGGCCCACCGCGGGTTCATCATGCCTGCCCCGATGTGGGCGTACACGTTCACCGGCGACGGCTTTGGCGGCCGCGGGCTGGCCTCGGCAGGGGTTGAACCGCGCGCGGTGCTGGCCGATGCCGCTGGCGTGGCCACATGGGCCGCCCGGGCGGTACAGCCGCAAATCATGCCCGCGGCCGCGGCGAGAGCGAGCGCCGCGGCTGCCCCGCGGCCGCGCTGGCCCGGGGCGGGGCCGCCCGGCCCGGCGAGCGAGGTGCCCATGACGTGCGATCTACCCAAGCCGGCGGACATCGAGCCCCCAAACAGGCCATGTGGCAAGCGGATTCAGAGGTCGCGGATGATGTCGGCCGCCGGGCGGCGCATGGCGCGGATGACGCCGGTTCCAGCGGCCGCGATGGCCCCGCAGGTGACGCCCCCCAGAGCGGCCAGGTAAGCCCACGGGACGAACAGGTACGGCGGCGGCGGGTCGAACACCCCGGTCAGGATCTTGATGATGATGAACGACAGGACCCAGCCTGACAGCACCCCCAGCACGACGCCACCCAGGGTCACGTAGATCGCTTCGCTCCACACGAACGAGGCGAGCTGGCGGGAGCGCGCGCCCAGCGCGGCGGCGATCGCGAAGGTGCGGCGCCGCTCCACCAGCCCCAGCGCCAGCACCAGGCCGGATGCCGCGGCGGCCAGGATGAACGCGAATGCCAGCTCCAGCCTGGTCAGGCCGGACAGGTCGAGCGCGGTCAGGCCGGACAGGGTGATCTTCAGCTGGCTGCTGAGATCCTGAACTACCGCGCCGGACGCCGGGCCGAGAACG
Organism: Streptosporangiaceae bacterium; assembly: GCA_036522155.1. Lineage (GTDB taxonomy): Bacteria > Actinomycetota > Actinomycetes > Streptosporangiales > Streptosporangiaceae > UBA9676. The sequence goes on along the minus strand of DATDGI010000444.1, from coordinate 1,434 downwards.
TGCCGGACCTCCCGGGCCACCGGGGGGGGTGAGCCGTTCGTCCGGACGAGCATGTCCTGGTAGGCCGGTGATCCGGTGACCCGCGCGACGTAGGAGGCGTTCGCGATGAAGAACGAATCCTTCGGCGCGGTGGGGAACTCCCGGACCACCCCCGCGAAGTGGAACGGGACAAGGTGGTAGGCGTGGTCGCGGGCGGACTGCAGCCGCAGCCTGAGCAGGTCACCCATCCGGAGCTGGTAGGTGAGCACGGTCTCCTCGGAGACCAGCACCGCATCGGGACGTGCCGCCAGGGCGGCGAGCGCAGCGGAAGCGCTGCCGCCCGGGAAGAACGCATCCGATATCGGCGTGGCGGTGCTGATGGTCCGTGGATTGACACCGAACAGGTCCTGCAGGTCGTTGCCGACGTAGGCGAACCTGTGCATCATCGGCTGCACCGCTGCGACGCCGTTCAGCCGCCGGGTAGCCGCGAACACCCCGGGCGGCAGGCCCGTCGCGGCGGTGGTCGAGGCCGTGACGTCTGCCCCGTTGGTGAGCTGCGCGTCGACCACCGACTGCCTGGCATAGGTCGTGTTGAAGATCGCCGTCGAGACCGCAAACGAGGCGGTCAGCCCGATGATCATGAGACCGCGCGAAAGCAGGCGCCGCTGCCGGGACATCGAGGCGGCCACCACCCCCGACAGGCCGCCCGCCAGCGGCCGGGATGCCCGCGCCAGGGCCGGCCGGCCGCGGCTGAGCACTGCGGTGGAGATCCGCCACGACAGCAGCGCCGCCCCGACCCACAGCGCCAGCGGCGCCAGGAACGTCTCGTAGCTCACCGAGATCGAGGTGACGCCTTCGGGAGCCAGCAGGATCTGGTAGCCAGTGCGCGCGGCGCGCCAGAAGACCACCGCCGCCACGACCAGCAGCACCACGTCCAGGTAGAGCCGGGCCCACAGTGGCCGCCGGGCCCGCCCGACCACGCCGCGCGCGCCGCGCACCGACAGGGTGCGCGCGTCCCGCCATGCGGGCACGCCGATGGTGAGGACGGCGAGGATCAGGCCGGCAAGAGCGGCGATCGCCGCCCAGCCCACCGCCTGCCCCAGCGTGGAGCCGAACCGGGCAGCACCGAACGCCAGCCGGCTGGCGAGCACCGCACCGGCCAGGCCGATGGCCGAGCCGAGCACGCCGACCAGCAGCGCTTCGGCGCCGGCCAGCCCGAGGATGGCCGAAGGTGAGGCGCCCCGGATCCGCAGCAGCGCCTGCTCCCGGCGCCGACGTTCGCCGCCGGCCGCGCCGATGACGCCGGTGATCAGTGCGGCGAGGACGGCGCCCGGCAGCCCGAGGAACAGGAACAGCAGCTCCGCGTACAGCGCGTCGCCGCGGGCTGCGTCCAGTTGCGCCCCCAGGTTGTTCCCGACCAGGCCGCCCCCGGCCAGCCGCGCCTCGAGATTCTTG
>DATDGI010000443.1:0-6335 GCA_036522155.1 Streptosporangiaceae bacterium | reverse complement strand
TTCACCACCAAGATGCCGACCGACGCCTACCGCGGCGCCGGCCGCCCGGAGGCCACGTTCGCCATCGAGCGGATCATGGACGAGCTGGCCACCGAACTCGGGGTGGACCCGCTGGAGCTCCGGGAGCGGAACTGGATCAAGCACGAGGAGTTCCCGTACACCACGATCGCCACCCTGGTCTACGACAGCGGCAACTACGAGGCCGCCACCACCCGGGCCAAAGAACTGTTCCGCTACGACGAGCTGCGCGCCGAGCAGCGGGCCCGCCGGGAGTCCGGTGACCCGGTCCAGCTGGGCATCGGGATCTCCACCTTCACCGAGATGTGCGGCCTGGCTCCCTCCCGGGTGCTTGGGTCGCTGTCGTACGGCGCGGGCGGCTGGGAGCACGCCTCCGTGCGGATGCTGCCTACCGGCAAGGTCGAGGTGGTGACCGGTTCCAGCGCCCACGGCCAGGGCCACGAGACCGCGTGGAGCCAGATCGCGGCGGACAAGCTCGGGGTCCCGTTCGAGGACATCCGGGTGCTGCACGGCGACACCCAGGTGTCGCCCAAGGGCATGGACACCTATGGATCCCGGTCGCTGGCGGTGGGCGGCATCGCGCTGAGCAACGCCTGCGACAAGGTGATCACCAAGGCCAAGCGGGTCACCGCGCACATGCTGGAAGCCAGCGAGAGCGACATCGAGTTCAACGCTGGCCGGTTCCATGTCCGTGGGGACCCGCAGAAGGGCCACAGCATCCAGGAGGTGGCGCTGGCCACCTTCGCCGCGCACGACCTGCCCGAGGGGATGGAGGCCTCGCTCGACTCCGACGCCACCTATGACCCTGACAACTTCTCCTTCCCGCACGGCACCCACCTGTGCGCGGCCGAGGTCGACACCGAGACCGGGCGGGTCATTCTCCGCTCTTACGTGGCGGTGGACGACGTGGGCAAGGTGGTGAACCCGCTCATCGTCGAAGGCCAGGTGCACGGCGGCATCGCCCAGGGCATCGCGCAGGCGCTGTATGAGGAAGCGGTCTACGACGACGACGGCAACCTGCTGACCACGACGCTGGCCGACTACCTGGTCCCGTCCGCCGCCGACCTGCCGCATTTCACCACGGAGCGGACCGAGACCCCGGCCACCACCAACCCGCTCGGCGTCAAGGGTGTCGGCGAGGCCGGCACGATCGCCTCCACCCCGGCGGTGGTGAACGCCATCGTCGACGCGATCCGGCACCTGGGCGTCAGCGACGTCCCGATGCCATGCACGCCGGAACACGTCTGGCAGGCCATCCAGACCGCACAGAACGGAGGCGGGGCATGATCCCGGCGAAATTCGAGTACACCCGGCCCGGCTCGATGGCCGACGCGGTCAGCGCGCTGGCCGGTGGCGGGGACGACGCCAAGGTGATCGCGGGCGGGCAGAGCCTGCTGCCGCTGCTGCGGCTGCGGCTGGCCTTCCCCGACCTGCTGGTCGACATCGGCAGGCTCGGCGAGTTGCGCGGGGTCAGGGACGAGGGTGACACGCTCTGGATCGGGGCGCTCACCACCCACGACGAGGTGATGCGGGACCCGGTCATCAGGCAGCACTGCGGCCTGCTGGCGGAGGCGACCGCCACGGTCGCCGACCCGGCGGTCCGCCATCGCGGCACGATCGGCGGATCGATCTCGCACGCCGACCCGGCCGGGGACCTGCCCGCGGTGACGCTGGCGCTGGACGCGACGTTCCTGGCCCACGGTCCGGGCGGGGACCGGGTCATCGGCGCGGGCGAGTTCTTCGTGGACTACCTGACCACCGCGCTGGCCCCGGGCGAGATCCTGACCGGGGTCCGGGTACCCAAGCTCGGGCCTGGCTGGGGCTATCGTTATGAAAAATTCAACCTGACCGCGCAGGCATGGGCGATCGTTGGGGTAGCGGCGGTGGCCCGCCGCGCCGACGGCCACGTCGCTGAGACCAGGATCGGGCTCACCAACATGGGCCTGACCCCGGTCCGTGCCCAGGCCGCGGAGGCGGCGGCCAGCGGGGCCGAGGCCAGTACCGCGGCCCTGCGGTCGGCCGCCGCGCGGGCAGACGAGGGCACGCAGCCGCCGTCTGACCTGCAGGGCGGGTCCGAATACCGGCGCCATCTGGCGCGGGTACTGACCGCCAGAGCATTGGCGGTGGCAGCAGGAGTCTGATGATGGAACTGGAGCACTCGTTCACCATCCCGGTCTCACCGGAGCGTGCGTGGCAGGTGCTGCTCGACGTCGAACAGGTGGCGCCCTGCATGCCGGGCGCCACCGTCGACTCGGTGGACGGCGACGTGGTGACCGGCCGGATCAAGGTCAAGGTCGGCCCCGTCGCCCTCACCTACTCCGGCTCGGCGCGGTTCACCGAGCGGGACGAGCAGGCCCGGTCGGTCACCCTGGAGGCGTCGGGCAAGGAGACGCGCGGCAGCGGCACGGCCTCGGCCACCGTGCGCTCGTCGCTGCAGGACGAGGGCGGCCAGACCAGGGTGACCGTGCACACCACCATGAGCGTGACCGGCCGTCCCGCGCAGTTCGGCCGGGGCGTGATGACCGAGGTCGGTGGCCGGATCATCGAGAAGTTCGCCGCCAACCTGGCGGCCCAGCTGGCGGCCGGCGGCCAGCCCGCCAGCCAGCCAGGTGGCGGCCAGGCGGAGGCCGGGCCGGCCGCGGCCAACGGTGCCCGGCCCCGGGTCACGGCCGCGACCGCGGCGTCCGGCAACGGCGCCGCCAGCGCCGGCGCCGGGACGGACGGCCCGGGCGAGCTGGGCCTGCCGATCGAGGAACTGCGGCTCCCGCTGCGCGCGTTCAACAGCCTGCGCCGGGAGGGCATCCACACCCTCGGCGACCTGTCCGCCCGCAACGAGGCGGACCTGCTGGCGATCGCGAACCTGGGCCCGGCCTCGGTCAAGGACATCAAGCAGAAAATGGCCGAACGCGGGCTGGTGCTGGCCACCGCGGGCACGGCCACTGTCCCGCCCGCCGGCGGGGCCGCGGCCCGCACCCAGGCCGAGCCGGCCGCCGCGCCGCCGCCCGCCGCGCGGCCGCCCGACGAGGACGCCATCGACCTGCTCAGCGTGGCCGGCTTCCCGGTGCTCAAGCGGGCTCTGCCCATTGCCGGGGCCGTCCTGGCTGTGCTGGTGCTCCTCCTCTCCCGTCGCCGTCACCGCCGCCGGGCCAGCGCCCGCCAGGGCTGAGCCCGGGCCGCTTCCTGGGATCTGCCGCCGCTGTCGATTCCGCGGGCGGCTGTTCGTCGGTCAGGTAGGGCGCGCCAGCGGGTGCGTCCATCGGGGAGAACGCGTGCTGGCTGTTCTCGCCTGACACCGAGGAGGAGCCAAACATGAGTAAGTACCTGCTGCTCTACCGCGGCCCGGCGCCGCCGATGGAGAGCTTCACGCCCGAGCAGTCGGCCGAGCAGATGAAGGCGTGGGGGGAGTGGATGGGCCGGGTCGGCTCCGGGCTGGTGGACGGCGGGTCGCCGTTCGGGGCCCGGGCCGCCGTCAGCGACGACGGAACCAGCCCCGAGCCCAGCGACCAGAACGGCTACACCATCATCGAGGCCGACAACCTGGCCGGCGCCAAGGCGCTCACCGAGAACCACCCGTTCCTGTCCGAGGGCAAGGGCCGGTTCACGGTCGAGATCTTCGAGCTCATCCCCATGTAGCAGCGCCGTGCCCGGGCGGATCACCCGCCCGTGCGGCCACGCGGCCTTCGGACAGCCGGCGGGGACTGTCCGAAGGCCGCTGGCGCGCCTGGCGGCACGACCGGCTGCCCAGCGGCTGTCACACGCGGCGGCTCCGCCGTGTCTGAGGGAATGAACAGCACAGGCACGGAGAGGATCCAGCGATGACCGACACGGAGGCGTTCGAGGCCAACCGGGAGCTGCTGTTCGCGGTGGCCTACCGGATGCTGGGCACGGTCGCCGACGCCGAGGACGCGGTCCAGGACACCTGGCTGCGCTGGTCGGGGACTCCCCGGACGGGGGTCACCCAGCCGCGCGCCTATCTGGCCACCACCGTCACCCACGTGGCGCTGAACAAGCTGCGGTCGGCCCGCGCCCGGCGCGAGGCATACATCGGCCCGTGGCTGCCGGAGCCGCTGCTGACCAGCACCGGCCCGGACGCCGCGGACCGGGCCGAACTGGCTGAGTCGGTGTCGCTGGCGATGCTGGTGGTGCTGGAGTCGCTGACCCCGGAGGAGCGCGCGGTGTTCGTGCTGCACGAGGTCTTCGGTTTCCCGCATGCCGAGATCGGGGCCGCGATCGGCCGTTCCGATGCCGCCGTCCGCCAGCTCATGCACCGGGCCCGCGAGCACGTCCAGGCCCGCCGGCCCCGGTTCGAGGTCGACCGGGGACAGCAGCGCGAGGTGACCGAGCGGTTCCTGGCCGCGGCGGCGGGCGGTGACATCGACGAGCTGATGCTGGTCCTGGCCCCGGACGTGACCCTGATCCCCGACGGCGGCGGCAAGGCCAAGGCCCCGCTGCGCCCGATCACCGGGGCCGACAAGGTCGCCCGGTGGCTGCTGGCCGTTGTCGGCCGCACGTACATGGGGGTCGACCCGGCGGACATGACCGCCGAGCTGATGGAGATCAACGGCGGCCCGGGCGTGCTGGTGACGGCCGGTGACCGCCCGCTGACGGCGGTCACCACGACCGTCGCGGACGGCCGCATCACCGCCATTCAGGTCGTCGCCAATCCCGACAAGCTGCGCGCCATCCAGGCCGGCCGGACGCTGCCGATCTGAGCGTCACCGGGAGCGGGCGAAGTCCAGCGCCTCCCGGGCGAGCGGCAGCCACTGCTGGCCGGAGCCTGGGTCGAGGCTCAGCCACTCCCGCATCGGCGTGCCCTTGTTCGCGTCGAAATGCACGCCCTCGCCGGCCGCCACGAACTCATCGACCCGCTCCGCGGGGAGCTTCACCACCAGCCGGCCGCGGACGAACATCGCGAATATCTTGCCCTGCCAGCGCAGCGCGCTGCGGCCGAAGCCGCCGCCGCCCCGTGGCGGGGTGATGCCGGGCAGCCCGATCAGGTCGTCGACGAGATCGGCGTACCGCCGCATGCCGTCCTCCGGGGTTCCGGGCATGCTCCCAGGCTAGGCGGCCCCACCGGCACCCGGCCGGCCACCGGTGACCCCGGCGGTTAGGGTGAGGCCCGTGAGGGCCTTCTCCACCGACCGGTCCTACGCGGAGGACTGCGACGCCGCCGACCCACTGGCCGGTTTCCGCGACCGTTTCGCCCACCCCGACCCGTCGCTGATCTACCTGGACGGGAACTCGCTCGGCATGCTGCCGCTGGCCACCGCCGGGCGGATCGCCGACGTGATGCACCGCGAGTGGGGCAGTGGGCTGATCCGGTCCTGGGACCACTGGGTCGAGCTGCCGGCCCGGGCGGGCGACCTGCTCGGCGAGCACCTGCTCGGGGCGGGCCCGGGCCAGGTGGTGGTGTCCGACTCCACCACGGTGAACCTGTACAAGCTGGCCCGGGCCGCGCTGGCGGCCTGTCCCGGCCGGCCGGTCATCGTCACCGACGACGACAACTTCCCCACCGATCGTTATGTCCTGTCCGGGGTGGCCGCCGAGCGCGGCGGGCAGGTGCGGTTCATCAAGACCAACCTGGACGAGGGCCTGGCCGCGGCTCAGGTGCGCGACGCCACCGACGAGCAGACCGCGCTGGTCTGCCTGTCGCACGTCGCCTACCGCAGCGGCGCACTGGCCGACATGGCGCAGATCACCGCGATCGCCCACGCCCAAGGCGCGCTGGTGCTCTGGGATTTGTGCCATTCGGCCGGGTCGGTGCCGGTGGACCTGGACGAGTCCGGCGCGGATCTGGCCGTCGGGTGCACCTACAAGTACCTCAACGCCGGTCCAGGCGCCCCCGCCTTCCTGTACGTGCGGCGGGATCTGCAGGACGAGCTGCGGCAGCCGGTACAGGGCTGGTTCGGCCAGCGCGACCAGTTCGAGATGGGGCCGGCGTACGACCCGGTGGCCGGCATCGGCCGGTTCCTGACCGGAACCCCGGACGTCATCGGCACCGCCGCCGTCGAGGAGGGCGCACGGCTGCTCGGCGAGGCCGGCATCGGCCGGCTGCGGCACAAGGGCCAGCAGCTGACGCAGTACCTGATCGCGCTGGCCGACGCCCGGCTGGCGCCGCTGGGCTTCGCGCTCGCCTCACCACGCGACCCGGACCGCCGTGGCTCGCACGTCTGCCTGCACCACCCCGACGCCGCCCGGATCAGCCAGGCCCTCATCGCCCGGGGAGTGGTAGGTGACTACCGCACCCCCGGCCGGCTGCGGCTGGGCCTGGCCCCGGTCACCACCCGCTTTACCGACGTCTGGGACGCCATGGACTG
>DATDGI010000442.1:0-1643 GCA_036522155.1 Streptosporangiaceae bacterium | reverse complement strand
CACGATGCAGATACCTCCAAGCGGGTCATGCGGGCGGCGACAGCCTCGGCGGTGGGGCGTTCGACCGCGTCCGCGATCCGGCCGTCAGCGAGGAAGATCACGCGGTCGGCGTACGCGGCAGCCATCGGGTCGTGCGTGACCACGATTACCGTCTGCCTCTGCTCGACCACCAGTCTCCTGAGCAGCTCCAGCACGTCCCGTGAGGTGCCGGTATCCAGCGCTCCGGTTGGCTCGTCGGCGAACAGCACCTGCGGGCTGGTGACTAGAGCGCGGGCGATCGCGACACGTTGCTGCTGGCCGCCGGACAGCTCGCTCGGCCGGTGCCGGGCCCGGTCAGCCAGGCCAACCGCGGTCAGGGCCGCCTGGACGGCCTTCGGATCGGCCTTGCGGCCGGCCAGCCGGAGCGGCAGTTCCAGGTTCTGCATGGCGGTCAGCGACGGCATCAGGTTGAACGACTGGAAGACGAATCCGACCCGGTCCCGGCGCAGCCTGGTCAGCGCGGTCTCGCCCAGCCCGGACAGCTCGATCCCGCCAATGCTGACTTTCCCCGAGCTGGGCCGGTCCAGGCCCGCCGCGCACTGGAGCAGCGTGGACTTGCCCGAACCAGACGGTCCCATCACCGCGCTGAAGGAGCCAGCGGGGAAGGAGAGGCTCACATTATCGAGGGCCTTGATTGTGCTCTGCCCGATGCCATACGTCTTGGTCACCGACTCGATGTGAACTGCCATCGGTTGCGTGCTTGTCATGCAGCCAGGTGCCCCCGGTGGCCGTCCGGCCTGATCGCCGCGCGCGGTGCCGTGCTGGGCCATGTGAACCCCTCTGGCTGTCTGGGCGCCTGGCGCGCCGTTCGGGCTCAACCTACCCGCTTTGCAGAAGTTTTTGCAAATAATTCTGCGTGTATGCTGGCGTTCGTGCCTGTTACCCCGCCCGAACCCGCCGGCCGTGCCAACGGGGACCAGTCGGCGATCTTCCGGACGCTGGCCAATCCGCTACGCCGGCGCATCCTCAGCCACCTCCAGCAGCACCGGGAGGCGAACTCCACGAGCCTGGCCCGGGCGCTGGGGGAGAGCACCGGCACGACGAGCTATCACCTGCGCCAGCTGGCCGACCAGGGGTTCGTGGAGGAGGTACCCGAGAAGTCGGGCGGGCGGGAGCGGTGGTGGCGGGCCCTGCCGTTCCACGTCCAGGCCCCCGACCCCGCGAAGATGGCAGCGGCCGAGTGGTCGGCGGCCATCGAGCACGCACGGGCCAGGGCCGAGCACGACATCGACCTGTACTTCCGGGTCCTCACCCAGTACGAGGGACCCGAGGGCTGGGCCCAGTCCAGCCGCGGCGGCTCCCACATGACCAGGCAGGAACTCCTCGCGTTTTACCAGGAGTACCTCGCCCTGCTGCGGAAATACGGACATGACGCCCACGACGCCCCAGAAGACGCCCGGCCGGTTGCGCTGCGCTTCTTCGCCGTGCCCGACGACACCACCCCGGATCAGGACGACGGAGAGTTACCCACGCCGGACAACGAGGCCCAGCCGGACCAGATCTGTGCCACGTCGCACATACGATCGCCCTAGCCACTAACCGTTCATATCAGCGGGTCGGCGCGCGTTCTCCCGGACGGCGCCCGTCACTCAGTGTCACACTGG
>DATDGI010000441.1:0-14559 GCA_036522155.1 Streptosporangiaceae bacterium | reverse complement strand
AGCACCCGGGTCAGCGGTTCGGTCAGGCTCGCCATGGCCTCTCAGGATAGGCGGGCGGGCCGGCTCATGCGGGCGGGCGCGGTCGCGGCGCACCGGCGCGGGCGCGCCGCGGGCGGCCGGTTCGCGTCACGGGGCGGTCGTCGGTTATCCTTCGACGGCTGGCCCGGGCGGCGCCTGGGCCGCTCTCCAGCTTCCGCGACCACCAAATGGAGCGATCCCGTGTCTTCTGTCTGCGACATCTGCGGCAAGGGGCCGGGCTTCGGCAACAGGGTCTCCTTCTCGCACCGCCGCACCCCGCGCCGCTTCAACCCGAACATCCAGGTCATGCGGATCACGGTGAATGGGACGCCCAAGCGGCTGCACGTCTGCACGTCGTGCATCAAGGCGGGGAAAGTCACCCGCTGACGCGCCGCTGACCCGCCACGCCCTGGGTACCCAGCCAGCAGCCAGCCGGCTGTGCCCGCTGGCTCAGCCGCGGGCGCAGGCCTCCCCGTTGAACGCGCATCCGGACGGCGGCCCGGGTGGCCCGGTCACCGTCAGGAAGATCTGGACGTCACCCTGGGAACGCCCACCCTGCGTTCCCGGGTCATTCTGGCCTCCGGCCGTCACCGTCACCGTGTGCGGGCTGCGCGGCGCCCAGGAGCCGCCCCAGACACTGGTGATGGTGCCCGACTGGTAGCTGAGCCGCAGCTGCCAGCTCGCAGGCACCGGCCCGGCGGGCATGGTGATGACGACCTGCCCGACGAAACCTCCCGGCCACTGATGCACCGTCTGGTAGGTCATGACCGGCCGTGGGCCGGTGGCGGCCGCCCCGGCGGTCCCAGCCCGGTGATGCTTGTGGTGGGGCGGCACGAGGCGGCGGCCTGGTTTGGCCGTAGCCAGCCCGCCGTCGCCCGGGGTGGCGGTGGCGCAGCCGGTGATGAGGCAGGGGTGCCCGGCCGTCGGGGGCTCCCGGCCGTAGCTGATGACGGTTCTGGTCAGCGGGTAGGCGATGATCGCCGCGATGACAACACCCAGGCCGGCCGCGAAGGTGGGGGTGACCACGATCCGGCGCAGACCCATGCCGAGGAGCCTGGCCCACACTTGGCTGGCCGTGGCACGCACATGGCGTCCAGGCGCCGGGGCGCGGGGCGCCGGCCTCTTACGGTGTCGTGACATGAGGGGGTTGCTGCCATACTCCGTGTGAGTTGAGAAGCCAAATGTAAACCATCCCCACCGCCGCTGAGGTGGAGAAACGAATCTCAGCCGAAGTGATCCCAGCCGGCTGGGCCGGCCCAGGGCCGCCCGTCCACCTGCACTCCATGGCCCTCATGCACGCCGCCGAGCACCGTCCAGTGGGCTGGGAGCCGTGTGCCAGGAGGGAAAGTTGCGGCCAGGGCGTGATCTTCGCCGCCGGTCAGCATCCACCGCAGGGCCAGCGCCGGGCCAGGCTCGGACAATGCCGCCGCCGCGGCCTCCAGGTCGGCCCCGGGTGCCAGCCGGGCCGTGTCGATGCCGATGCCGGCCCCGCTGGCCTGGGCGACATGGGCCAGATCGGCCACCAGCCCGTCGCTGACGTCGATCATCGAGGTCGCGCCGAGAGCCGCCGCCTCCGGGCCGGCCTGGTATACCGGGCGCGGCCAGCGGTGCGCCGCTATCAGGCTGGCCGGCTCGGCCAGGCCCGCGCTGAGCAGCGCCAGCCCGGCCGCGGAGTGCCCGAGCACGCCCACCACGGCCAGCACATCACCCGGCCGGGCGCCGGCGCGGGTCACGGGGGCGCCGGCCAGCTTCCCCAGGGCGGTCACCGCGATCATGATGGTGTCCGCGCTGGAGACGTCCCCGCCGGCGACGGTGGCGCCGGCCCGCGCGCATTCGGCCGCCAGCCCGTCCACCAAGGCCACGGCCCAGGCGACCGGCAGGTCCCCGGGCGCGGCCAGGCCTACCAGCAGGGCGACCGGGGTGGCCCCCATCGCCGCCACGTCAGCCAGGTTCTGGGCGGCCGCCTTCCCGCCCACGTCCTCCGGCCGCGACCAGTCGCGGCGGAAGTGGCGTCCCTCGACCAGCAGATCCATGGTGGCCACCTGGCTGCCGGGCGACGCGGCGAGCACCGCCGCGTCGTCGCCGATCCCGACGATCGTCGTGCCGTCCCGTGGCAGCCGGGCCGCGATGGCCGCGATCAGCCCGAATTCCCCCAGGTCCGCGACGGTCATCACACCTCCCGCGGTGGCATGTGCCGCCTCCCCGGCCGGTGGCAGGTGGCGATCCCGGCCCGTGGCAGGTGGCGATCCCGGCCCGTGGCATGTGCCGCCTGCCCGGCCCCCGGCACGATCTTTAGGGTAGCGTTGCCTTTCCGGATCAAGGCGTGCCGGACGGACGAATGCCGCCGCCAGCGGCGGTCCGGAGGGGATGGCCACACGGCCGGCAAGGAGCCGATAGCACCCGTATCGACGACGACAGGCCGCGGGCCGCCTCCGGCCGGCGCACGGCAGGCTGGAGATCCACCAGGCATGCCCAGGCGGACGCCCGTGGAGGACAGCAATGGTGCAGGCATACATCCTCGTGCAGACAGAGGTCGGGAAGGCCGCTGAGGTCGCTGTTCACATCGCCGCGATCTCCGGGGTAACGCTGGCCGAGGACGTCACCGGCCCTTATGACGTGATCGTCCGGGCGGAGGCGGAGAACGTCGACGACCTCGGCCGCCTGGTGGTCGCCCAGATCCAGGCCGTCCCCGGCATCACCCGCACCCTCACCTGCCCCATCGTTCACATTTGACCCAAGGCAGGCCCTGACCTGCCGTCCTCTCCTTGGCCCGCGTCCGGTCCGTCCGGCCGCGATGGCACTCCGCGGTCGATGGTGGCCCGCGCGCGTTAGCACACCCGCGCCTTCCCGGTTGGCCCGCTGTTCACCGTTTCCGCCTTTCCGGTCCAGCTGGCGGTGTATGCCTGACGCAGATGACCGCGATCCCGGTCGGGGGGGCAACCATGACCACAGGTGCTGATACGCAAGCGGCAGTCACGCCGCCATCTTCTGACCAGCCAGGGCCACCACGGCTACAGGCGCTCGGAGGTCTGGAACGCCTCTTCCAGAGGCGATACACCACAGCGACACGCGCCGCCAGGCGCGCCGGATGGTGGGCGCCCATCCTGGTCATCGCCGCGGCAGCAGGTTCCGCCTTCGCCGCCACGGCCCTGACCCTGGCGACATCTGGCACCCTGTCCGGCACACTGCGAAACACGATCATCATCGTGGGTTTCGCATCAACTGCGATCGGTGCCGCCGGGGCTGCCCTGCGGCCGACCGAGCGTGCCCAAGCCGCCAAGACCGAGGCTGCCAACGCCAATGCACTGCTGTCCTGGCTGGACGTTCTTCGCTTCGAACAGGCTCAGATAGCCGACGATTCGGAGTTCTACCGCCGCATCCAGGCGCTGAGGGCCTGGTATGTCCGCCAGCTGGGCGCGGAGCCCTTCGCTTATGACGGCAGCGCACCGTGGACACCACCCGGCGACGCGACGGCGACTGGCGGCGCGGCGCCACCCAGCGACGCGACGGCGACTGGCGGCGCGACGCCACCCAGCGACGCGACGACACCCGGCGACGTGCCGGCAAGCTAGCTAATGCAGGGCCTGGCAGCCAGGAAACGTCTACGTCTAGCCAGGCACCGCAGTGCCGGTTGGTGTGGTACCGGTCGCGGTGCGGGCGCCGGGGTTAATCCAGGGGAGATGCAGACCGCTTAAGGATGGTTTAGCTGCGCAGGGCGGGGTTAGTGTGGGTTTGTGTGGGGGCGGATGATCAATGTTTCTGGCCTGCCCAGCCGCGTGGTCAGCCAGTACCTCATGCCGACTGAGAACGTGGTCGTCAGTGTGCGGATGCATCCGATAGCGATCCTCCGCCCGGTGTTCGTGATCGTGGCTAGCCTGATTGGCGCAGGCTTCGTGGCTGGGGCAGCCCCACCCGGCGATAGCGGGATCGTGAAATTGGTCTGGATCCTGTGGGGCGTGGTGTTCCTGTGGCAGAGCTGGAGGCTCCTCACCTGGTGGCGGAGGTACTTCGTCGTCACCGAGAACCGGCTGATGCTGATCACCAGCCTGCTTGACACAGACGTCGGGATGATGCCGCTCGCGAAGGTGACCGACATGAGGCTGAATCAGACCACCTTCGGCCACATATTTGGGTACGCCGAGTTCATCGTCGAATCCGCCGGGCAGGACCAGGCACTGAGCCGTGTCCGGCCCGTGCCTTACCCATCGCAGATGTACCAGGAGATACTCGCCCTGATCTTTCCGAATAAGCCTGCGGATGGGGGATCTCAAGGGCCTCCTGGGCCGCCGGGTCCTCCAGGGCCGCGGGGACCGCAGGGGCCGTCTGGGCCTCCGAGGCCTTCATGGCCGCCCCCGGAGCGTCCGGGGGACGATCCGGGGTTTTAGGCCCTGTGGGTCCAGCACGGCCGAGCCGGCGTCCGGCGGGTCAGCGGGGAGTCAGGCGGGGTCAGCGGGGAGTCAGGCCGGGTCAGCGGGGAGTCAGGCGGGGTCAGCGCGGGTCGGGCGAGGGGCCAGCCGGGCGGCCAGGGCGGCGGTGCGGGATCCGAGGCCGAGCTGGCCCGCGCCCGCCAGGTCGGCGGGCTCGTCCACGTCACAGCGCAGGCTGGCCAGGCCGGGCTGGGTGAGCGGGACGGCGCCCGCCGCCTGGTGCCGCGCGGCCGAGCCCGGGCCAAACCTCGGCCGGAACGCGGTCCCGGGACGGACCGCGTACAAGGTGGTGCCGGAACCGGCGGCATCCGGCACGAACGCCTCCGGCCAGCCTGCCGCCGCCCGCAGGGCGCCACCCAGTTCGGCCGGGCGCAGCGCGGGCAGGTCGGCGGCGAGAGCGGCCACCCCCGACCGCGGCCAGCGGGCACCGGCCTGGGCCGCACCCTGGCGCAGTGCCGGGTTGAGCCCCCGGCCGGGCCGTTCGGCGACGATGACCGCGCCCAGGCCGCTCAGTTCGGCCGCCGCCTGCCGGTCGCCGGTGACCACCAGCACCCTGGCCACCTCCGGGCAGCGCAGCGCCGCCGACACCGTGTCCGCCGCCATCGCCAGCGCCAGCGCGGGCCGGTCCGGGCCGGCCAGGGCGGCCAGCCGGGTTTTGGCCCGGGACAGTACCTTGACGGGAACCACCAGGGACCAGCGAAGTGGTGCCGTGGCCGGAGCGGGCATACCGTGATCCTGCCTCGACACCGGGGCGCGCGAACCGGGAGACTGGCCAGATGAGGTTCGGGAGACGGGGCAGATGAGCACGCGAGCGGACCTGCCCTACTCGCCTGCCTGGCGGCGCGGCACCGAGCTGTTCCTGCCAACGCTGTTCCGGGCCATGATGAAGCGCGACTGGCACGGCCAGGAGCACATCCCCCGCGAGGGCGGCGTGATCATCGCTCCCAACCACCTGTCCTACGCCGACTGGGCGGCCGTCGCGTTCTTCGTCCACCAGGCGGGCCGCTACCCGGCATTCATGATCAAGTCGCCGGCGTTCGACGTCAGGCTGATCGGCCCGTTCCTGCGCAAGCTCGGCCAGCTGCCGGTGCACCGTGAGCAGTCCGGCGCCGCGCTGGTGCTGAAGGAAATCAAGGAGGCCGAGCAGCGGCTCCGCGACGGCGAGTGCGTCATCGTCTACCCGGAGGGCACCGCCAGCCGGGACCCGGATCTGTGGCCGATGGTGGGCAAGACCGGCGTCGCCCGGCTCGCCCTGGTCACCGGCGCCCCGGTGATCCCGGTCGCGCACTGGGGCGCGCAGGTGATCTTGCCCTACGGCAGCAAGAAGCCTGACCTGTTCCCGCGCCACCTGGTCAAGCTGCTGGCCGGCCCGGCGGTGGACCTGTCCGCCTACAGGGGCCGGCCGATGGGCCGGGAGGTGCTGCGGGGTGCCACCGCCGCGGTCATGGCCGACGTCACCGCGCTGCTCGCGCGGCTGCGCGGCGAGCCCGCCCCCGCCGTGCCCTACGATCCCGCCGCCGCCCGCCGCGGCCCTGACACCGCTGGCAGCCCAGTGGAACCTCCGGGCGAACCTCCTCCCCCCGCGGCGGCCGAGGCGTGACCGCGGCCGTCATGGGGGCCGGCATGTGGGGCACCACCTTCGCCCAGGTGCTCTGCGACGCCGGTACCCCGGCGGTGCTCTGGGGGCGGCGCCCGGAACTGGCCGAGGCGATCAACGAGCGCCACGAGAACCCCGCCTACCTGCCCGGGATCACCCTGACCAGCGCGCTGCGCGCGACCGCCGACCCGGCGGCCGCGCTGGGCGGCGCCGACCTGGTGGTGCTGGCCGTGCCGGCCCAGACGCTGCGGCAGAACCTGACCGGCTGGGGCGCGCTGCTGCCGCCCGGCGCGCTGCTGGTCAGCCTGATGAAGGGCATCGAGCACGGCACCCGGCTGCGGATGAGCGAGGTGATCGCCGAGATCACCGGCGCCGGGCCGGACCGGATCGCGGTGATCACCGGCCCGAACCTGGCCCGGGAGATCGCCGAACGCCAGCACGCCGCCACCGTGGTCGCCTGCACCGACGACACCACCGCCAAGCATCTCCAGCAGGCCTGCCACACGCCGTACTTCCGGCCGTATACCAACCCGGACGTGGTCGGCTGCGAGCTGGGCGGGGCGGTGAAGAACGTGATCGCCCTGGCGGTGGGGATCGCGGTCGGCATGGGGCTGGGCGACAACACCAAGGCCATGCTGATCACGCGTGGCCTGGCCGAGATGGCCCGGCTGGGCACCACTTTGGGCGCCGACCAGCACACCTTCGCCGGGCTGGCCGGGATGGGCGACCTGGTGGCCACCTGCGGCTCGCCCCTGTCGCGGAACCGCACCTTCGGCGAGAACCTGGGCCGTGGCATGCCGCTCGCGAAGGCCGCGCCGAGCGCGTCGCAGGTGACCGAGGGCGTGAAGTCAGCCGGGCCGGTGCTGGAACTGGCCCGGTCCCGCGGGGTGGAGATGCCGATCACCGAGGTGGTGGCCGAGGTCACCCAGGGCCGGATCGGGGTGGCGGAGGCGGTCATACTGCTGGCCTCGCGCTCGGCCAAGCCGGAGCGCTACGGCATCTGACCAGTCCGCCGGTGCGCCCGGCGCCGCCAGGACTCCCCGAGAGGAGAACGACACTGAACGAGCAGCGCAAGATCAGGGTCGCGGTCGTGTTCGGCGGCCGGAGCCCGGAACACGCGGTGTCCTGCCTGGGCGCGGGGAACGTGCTCGGCGCCCTCGACCGCGACCGCTACGAGGTCGTGCCCGTCGGCATCGCCCGGGACGGCCGCTGGGTGCTGGCCCCGGACGACCCCGGCCGGCTGGCCATCACCGGCGGCGAACTGCCGTCGGTGGAGGCGATGGCGGACCCGGGCCGCGAGATCGCCGCCCGGCTGGATCCGGCCACTCGCGGCCTGGTCGTCACCGCGCCCGGGGAGGTCCCCCGCAGCCTGGGCGAGGTGGACGTGGTGCTGCCGCTGCTGCACGGCGCCTACGGCGAGGACGGCACGATCCAGGGGCTGCTGGAGATGGCCGGGACGTGCTACGCCGGCGCCGGGGTGTTCGCCAGCGCGGCGGGCATGGACAAGGAGTACATGAAGCTGATCTTCGCGGCGCGGGGCCTGCCGGTCGGGCGGTACGTGGTGGTCAGGGACCGGGACTGGCATCCGCAGGGCGCGGCCGCTGCGCCATCCACCACCGAGCGCAAGCGGGTGCTTGACGAGATCGGTGAGCTCGGCTGGCCGGTGTTCGTCAAGCCAGCCCGGGGCGGGTCAAGCATCGGCACCACCCGGGTGACCAGCCAGGACGGGCTGGCCGGGCTGGAGGAGGCGATCGAGGCCGCCCGCGGGCACGACCCGAAGGTGCTGGTGGAGGCGGCGGTGCCGGGCATGGAGATCGAGTGCGCGGTGCTGGAGGGGATAGCGGGCGGCCCGCCGGATGCGAGCATCCCGGCCCAGGTGGTGGTGGGCGGGGGTGCCGACTTCTATGACTTCCAGGCCAAGTACCTGGAGGCCGACACCACGATGGCCATCCCGCCGCCGATCAGCGACGGCGCCATCGCCGAGATCCGGCGGCTGGCCTGTGCCGCCTTCGAGGCGGTGTCGTGCGAGGGGCTGGCCCGGGTGGACTTCTTCTACACCCCGGCGGGCGAGATCGTGCTGAACGAGATCAACACGATGCCCGGGATGACCTCGGCCTCGGCCTTCCCGCTCATGTGGGCGGCGACCGGGCTGCCGGCCCCGCAGCTGTGGGACCGGATCATCCAGACGGCGCTGGCCAAGCGCCCCGGGCTGCGCTAGCCGGGCCGGCGCGGCGGCACCGGTGCAGGCCACCGTGCGCGGGTTCGACCCGGCCACCAGGTCCGGGACCGTGTTCCTGGACGACGGCACGGTGGTCGCGTTCGGCCCCGGCGCCTTCGCCGCGTCCGGCCTGCGGCTGCTACGCCGCGGGCAGCGGGTGGCCATCAGGATGGGCAGCGACGGCGCCATCGCCAGCCTGGCGCTGGCCACGTTCCCGCTGGCGGGCCCCGAAGCCGCCGGGACGGACCCGGGCCCGACGTGAAAGCGCCGCCCGCCGGAACCGGCGGGCGGCGCTTTACGTGAACGGCTCAGCGCTTCTTGGCGGCAATCTTCTTCTCGCCATTGACGACCGCCTTGAAGTCGGCCCCGGCCCGGAACTTGGGCACGGACGACTTTGGCACCCGAATGGTGGCGCCAGTGGCGGGGTTGCGAGCGGTGCGAGCCGGGCGAATGGCCTTCTCGAACACGCCGAAACCGGTGATGGCGACCTTGTCCCCCCGGGCCACGGTGGACTGGATCGTGTCGAGGACCGCGTTCACGGCCATCGTCGCGGTCTTCTTGTCCCCCAGCTCGCCGGAGATCGCGTCGATCAGGTCACGCTTGTTCATGAATCACTCCTGCAGTTCCCCCACGGGAGGTCGCGCGGGCGGGATGCCGGAGTTCGCGACCTCTGACGAGGCCGAAATTAAGCGATCCGGCGCCAAGAAACAATCACCTTCATGCAAAAAACCAGGGGTGTCGGGCAGTTATCTTGGCAGCCGGTCCGGATTTGCCCCCTTATCCGATAACTGGCAGCCAGCCCGCGCGCTCGCCCTCGTACCGGGTGATGTCCGCCGCATGCCGCAGCGTCAGCGAAATGTCATCGAGCCCTTCCATCAGCCGCCAGCGGGTGTAGTCGTCAATCTGGAGTGGCGCGGTGAGCAGCGGCGACTTGTCCCCTTCCGGCCCGACGCGGACCTGGCGGCCGGCCAGGTCGACGGTGACCGGCACCGCCGGGTCGGCCTCGACGGCATCGGCGATCGCGGTGACCACCTGCTCCGGCAGCCGCACCGGGAGCAGGCCTTCCTGAATTGAATTGTTGTAGAAAATGTCGCCGAAACGGGCCGAGATAACGGCCCGGAAACCATAATCGGTGAGCGCCCATACCGCATGCTGCCGGGACGACCCGATACCGAAATCCGGCCCGGCGACCAGGATCGTCGCGCCGCTGGCGGACGGCTGGTTGAGCACGAAGCCAGGATCGGCCCGCCAGGCGGCGAACAGGCCGTCGGCGAACCCGGTCCGGCTGACCCGCTTGAGGTACTCAGCCGGGATGATCTGGTCGGTGTCGACGTTGCTGCGCCGCAGCGACACGGCCCGGCCGGTGTGGGTGGTGAACGGCTCCATCGGATTCTCCTGTCACAGGTCGGCCGGGGCGGTCAGCTTGCCGGTGACCGCGGTGGCCGCGGCCACCGGCGGGGACACCAGGTGCGTGCGGGCACCCGCGCCCTGCCGGCCTTCGAAGTTGCGGTTCGAGGTGGACGCGCTGCGCCTGCCGGACGCCATCTTGTCCGGGTTCATGCCCAGGCACATGGAGCAGCCGGCCGACCGCCACTGCGCGCCGGCGGCGGTGAACACCTCGGCCAGGCCTTCGGCCTCGGCGGCCGCCTTGACCTGCATCGAGCCGGGCACGACCAGCATCCGGATCCCACGGGCCACCTTCCGCCCGCGCAGCACCTCGGCGGCCGACCGCAGGTCCTCCAGCCGCCCGTTGGTGCAGGACCCGACGAACACGGTGTCCACCGCGATCTCGGTGAGCGGGGTGCCCGCGGCGAGCCCCATGTAGGCGAGCGCGCGCTCGGCCGAGGCCCGCGCGGCCGGGTCGGCCATGGCCGCCGGGTCGGGCACCGCTGAGCCCAGCGGGCCGGCCTGGGCCGGGTTCGTGCCCCAGGTCACGTACGGGGTGAGCGCGGCGGCATCCAGCGTCACCTCGCGGTCGAAGACCGCGTCCGGGTCGGTCGGCAGCGACCGCCAGTAGGCCAGCGCCGCCTCCCACACCGGCCCGCGCGGGGCGTGCGGCCGGCCCTGAAGATAGCCGAACGTGGTCTCGTCCGGCGCGATCAGCCCGGCCCGGGCACCGGCCTCGATGGACATGTTGCAGACGGTCATCCGGCTGTCCATGGACAGACCGGCGACGGCCTCGCCGCGGTACTCGATGATGTGGCCGGCCCCGCCGCCGGTGCCGATCTGCGCGATGACGGCCAGGATCAGGTCCTTGGCGGTGACCCCGTAGGGCAGCTGGCCGGTCACGTTCACGGCCATGTCGCCCGGCCGGGCCTGCGGCAGCGTCTGGGTGGCGAGCACGTGCTCGACCTCGCTGGTGCCGATCCCGAACGCGAGCGCGCCGAACGCGCCGTGCGTGCTGGTGTGCGAGTCACCGCAGACGATCGTCATGCCGGGCTGGGTCAGCCCCAGCTGCGGGCCGATGACGTGGACGATCCCCTGGCCCGCGTCCCCCATCGGGTAGAGCCGGATGCCGAAGTCGGCGGCGTTCTTGCGCAGCGCTTCCACCTGGACCCGGGACACCGGGTCGGTCACCGGGCTGGCCGGGCCGGCCAGCGGCAGCCCCGGGCCGGTGATCCCGGTGGTCGGCACGTTGTGGTCCTCGGTCGCGACCGTCAGGTCCGGCCTGCGCACCGGGCGGCCCGCGAGCCGGAGGCCGTCGAACGCCTGCGGGCTGGTCACCTCGTGCACCAGGTGCAGGTCGATGTAGAGCAGATCGGGCTCGCCGTCACCGCCCCGCACCACATGGGCGTCCCAGATCTTCTGTGCCAGCGTGCGCCCCATCGCGGTCACCTCGCATGATCATGTTGCGTCTCGCATATCGAGACGGCAATATCGGACCATGGACAACTCTAGCGGAGTCGGGGTGCTGGACAAGACGGTTACCGTACTCACCACCCTCGAAACCGGCCCGGCCTCGCTCGCCCAGCTGGTGGCGGCCACCGGGCTGGCCCGCCCGACCGTGCACCGGATCGCGGTCGCGCTGGAGCGGCACCGGCTGCTCGCCCGCGACAGCCAGGGCCGGTTCGTGCTCGGCCCGCGGATCGCCGAGCTGGCCACCGCGGCCGGCGAGGACCGGCTGCTGGCCATCGCCCAGCCGGTGCTCACCCAGCTGCGTGACACCACCGGGGAGAGTGCGCAGCTCTACCGGCGGCAGGGGGACACCCGGATCTGCGTGGCCGCGGCGGAACGGGCGACCGGCCTGCGGGACACCGTCCCGGTCGGGGCGGCGCTGCCGATGACCGCGGGGTCGGCCGCCCAGATCCTGCTCGCCTGGGAGGAAGCCGAACGCATGCACCGGGGGCTGCGCGGCGCCCGGTTCACCGCCACCAACCTGGCCCAGGTGCGCCGCCGTGGCTGGGCGGCCAGCGTGGCCGAGCGGGAAGCCGGGGTGGCGTCGGTGTCGGCCCCGGTGCGCGGCCAGGGCGGCAAGATCATCGCTGCGGTCTCGGTCTCCGGCCCGATCGAGCGGCTCACCCGCTCCCCGGGCCGGCTCCACGCCACCGCCGTGGTCGCCGCGGGCGAGAAGATCAGCGCCACCCTCCGCCGCACCGGCTAGCGCCGGGGGCGGCCGGGTTAACGGGTGCGCATCGGAGCGTTAAAACCAGGTCCCGCGGGCGCACCGGCCAGCGGCGGGTGCGGCCCGCCGGCCGCTGGAGTCCATACTGGAGCTGTGGGATCATTCCGGACGTCGTTACCTGACGGGGCGCCCGGCCCTGCTCACATACCTGCCTGAGCGCGATGCTGCCTGCCAGGCACCGGCCGTACAACCCTGCAAACCATGAGGTCGCGTCCATGAAAGTCGCTGTCGTGAAGGAGACCGCCCCCGGCGAGCAGCGGGTGGCGCTCGTCCCCGAGGCCATCGCCAAGCTGACCGGCGCGGGCCTGGAGGTGCTGGTGGAGACCGGCGCCGGGGACGCCGCCTGGTTCCCGGACGCGGCCTACGCCGAGGCTGGGGCCAGCATCGTGAGCCGGGCCGAGCTGGCCGCCGAAGCGGACGTGATCCTGACCGTGACCCGGCCCGACGACGCGCTGCTGGGCTCGCTCCGGCCCGGGCAGGCCGTGTTCGGGATGCTCAACCCGCTGGCCGACCCGGCGTTCGCGGCCGATCTCGCGGCCCGGGGGGTGACCGCGGTCAGCCTGGACGGGCTGCCGCGCACGTTGCCCCGGGCGCAGTCGATGGACGCCCTCACCTCCCAGGCGAACGTCTCCGGGTACAAGGCGGCGCTGGTGGCGGCGGCCGCGTACGGCCGGTACTTCCCGCTGCTCATCACCGCGGCCGGCACCGCCCGGCCGGCCAAGGTGCTGGTGCTCGGCACCGGCGTGGCCGGCCTGCAGGCGATCGGCACCGCCCGGCGGCTCGGCGCGGTGGTGTCCGCCTACGACGTGCGCCCGCAGACCAAGACCGAGGTCGAATCGCTCGGCGCCACCTTCGTCGAGCTGACCTCCGTCGGGCCCGCGGCCGGCGAGGGCGGCTACGCCCGGGACCTGACCGACGAGGAGCGGCAGGCCCAGCAGGCCGAGCTGACCGGCCACATCGCCCGGCACGACGTGGTCATCACCACCGCCCAAGTGCCGGGCCGCCGGCCGCCGCTGCTGCTCACCGACGACGCGGTCAAGGCCATGGCTCCCGGCTCGGTGGTGGTGGACATGGGCTCCGGGCCGCTCGGCGGGAACGTGGCCGGCTCGGTGCCCGGCGAGAACGTGGTGACCGGCAACGGGGTGACCATCATCGGCGCCAGCAACCTCGCCGCGAGCGTGCCGACCGCGGCCTCGGCCGCCTACGCGCGCAACCTCAGCACCCTGCTGCTGCACATGGTGGCCGACGGCGCGCTCGCCATCGACACCAGCGACGACATCCAGGCCGGGGTGGTCATCACCCACGGCGGCAGCGTCGTCCAGCCCGCCACCGCCGCCCTGCTCGCCGACGCGCCCGCCAACCCCGCCGGAGGTACCAGCCAGTGACATCCGCGCTGCTCACCGACATCACCATCTTCGTGCTGGCCCTGCTGGTCGGCTTCGAGGTCATCAGCAAGGTCCCGGCCACCCTGCACACGCCGCTGATGTCGGCGGCCAACTCCATCCACGGCATCATCCTGGTGGGCGCCATGCTCATCGCCGCCTCTGCCAACAACGCGCTGGGCTACGTGCTGGCCTTCGTGGCCGCCGCGTTCGCCGCGATGAACGTGGTCGGCGGGTACGTGGTCACCGGCCGGATGCTCAAGATGTTCCACCGCCGGCCCACCCCGGTCCCGGCCGGGCAGGCGGGCCAGATCGGCCAGGCCCGTCAAGCCGGCCAAACCCCGGCCGATGGCCAAACGGCCGGCGCCAACGGCTCCGGGAGTCCCGCATGAGCGCGTTCGACTGGATCATCCAGCTGGTGTACGTGGCCGCCGCCAGCTGCTTCGTGCTCGGGCTGCACCTGATGAACACCCCCGCCACCGCCCGGCGGGGCAACCAGCTGTCGACCGGCGGCATGGTCGCCGCCATCGCCGCCACCTTCGCCATCATCATCCACGCGGGCACGATCAGCGTCACCGGCTGGATCGTGATGCTGGCCGGCGGCCTGCTGGGCGGCGGGGCCGGCCTGTACGCGGCCCGCACCGTGCAGATGACCGCGATGCCGCAGCTGGTCAGCATCTTCAACGCGGTCGGCGGCGGGGCGGCCGCGCTGGTGGCCATCCACGACTACGTGAACCTGGCCGGCCTGCCGGCCGGCGTGGCCGAGCGCACCACCGTCACCACCCTGCTGGACGTGCTGATCGGCGCGGTGACCTTCTCTGGGTCGATCATCGCGGCCGGCAAGCTGCAGGGGCTCATCAGCGCGGCGCCGGTCACCTTCCCGGGCTCCCGGGTGGTCAACCTGGCGGCCGCGGTGATCGCGGCCGGCGGGTCGGTCTACATGATCGTCACCCCGAGCGTGCCGGTGCTGCTGATCGTCATCGTGGCGGCGCTGGCGTTCGGCGTGACGATGGTGATGCCGATCGGCGGCGCGGACATGCCGGTGGTCATCTCGCTGCTGAACGCGTTCACCGGCACCGCGGTGGCCATGGCCGGGTTCGTCATCGGCAACTGGGCGCTGATCATCGCCGGGGCCCTGGTCGGCGCGTCCGGTGGCATCCTGACCAAGCTCATGGCGGACGCGATGAACCGGTCGCTGGCCAACATCATCCTGGGGGGGTTCGGCACCGGGGACAGCGCGATCGCGGCGGAGGGGGCCGCGGACGCCCACGTCCGCTCCATCGCGGCCGACGACG
>DATDGI010000440.1:0-1562 GCA_036522155.1 Streptosporangiaceae bacterium | reverse complement strand
GGGCCGGGTCCGGCAAGAGCGAGACCATGGCCGCCCGGCTGGTCTGGCTCGTCGCGAACGACCTGGTCGCGCCGCACCGGGTGCTCGGGCTCACCTTCACCCGCAAGGCCGCCGCCGAGCTGGGGCAGCGGATCCGGGCCCGGCTGGCCGGCCTGCGCCGGGCCGGGCTGCTCCTGGACGCGGCCGGCCTGGCGGCGGACGGCGCGGCCGCCAACGGCAGGGCCCCGAGTGGCGCGGTACCGGATAGCACGGGGACGGATGGCACGGGCACGGGTCCGGGTGGCGCGGACATGGACGGGCCGCTGGATGGAGAACCGGTCGTGTCCACCTACCACGCCTACGCCGCGCGGCTGGTCGCCGACCACGCCCTGCGCGAGGCGATGGAACCGTCGCTGCGCCTGATCACCCCGGCGGTGTCCTGGCAGATCGCGGCCCGGGTGGTGGCTACCTACGGCGGCCCGATGGACGCGGTGGACCGGACCCCGCAGTGGGTGACCGCCGCGGTGCTCGACCTGGCCGCTGAACTTTCCGAGCACCTGCGCCGCCCGGACGACGTCGGGCAGGCCAGCCGGTGGCTGGACACGGCCAGCCAGGCCCTGGCCGGGCCGGTGCCCTCGCTGGTCAGGAAGATCCGGCAGTGCCAGCGCACCCGCGAGCAGCTGCTCCCGATCGTGGCCGCCTACACGCACGCCAAGGCCGCCCGGGATGTGATGGACTACGGCGACCAGGTCGCGCTGGCGGCGCGGATCGCCACCGCCCACCGGGAGGTGGGGGCCATCGAACGGGCCCGCTACCAGGTCGTGCTGCTCGACGAGTACCAGGACACCAGCCATGCCCAGCTGGTGCTGCTGCGGGCGCTCTTCAGCGGCGGCCATCCGGTCACCGCGGTCGGTGATCCCTGCCAGTCGATCTACGGCTGGCGTGGCGCGAGCGCCGGCAACCTGCGCCGTTTCGCCGGCGACTTCCCGGTGAGCGGGACACCGGGCAACGGCCGCCCGCCCGGCCGGCCCCGGCCGGCCAGGATCAAGATGCTGTCCACCAGCTTCCGCAACACCGAGAACGTGCTGGACGCGGCGGCCGCCCTGCAAGCCGGCCTGCGGGCCGAGGCGCCGCTGGTGCCACGGCTGGTGCCGTCGCCGCCCCGGGCCGGGCGCGGCCGCGTGGTCTGCGCGCTGCTGGAGACCGCCGCCGGCGAAGCCGAGTGGGTCGCGGCCCAGGTGGCGGGGCTGCTGGCGCTCCCGCCCGGGATCGCGCCGGACGGCAAGCCCTGGCCCGAGCCGGGCCGGGCCGGGGTCCGTGCGTCCGACATCGCGGTGCTCTGCCGCAAGCGGTCGCAGTTCCCGGCGCTGCGGGCGGCGATCGAGGCGCGGTCGATACCGGTGGAGGTGGTCGGCCTCGGCGGCCTGCTGACCGTCCCCGAGGTGGCCGACGTGGTGGCCACCCTGCGGGTGCTGCACGACCCGGCCGCGTCGGCGCCGCTGGCCAGGTTGCTGACCGGGCCGCGCTGGCGGATCGGGCCGCGCGACCTGGTTGCCCTCGGCCGGCGGGCCCGGGACCTCGCC
>DATDGI010000439.1:0-2265 GCA_036522155.1 Streptosporangiaceae bacterium | reverse complement strand
GATCCCACGGTGAGGCTGGCCATCAGGCCGAGAACGCCGAACAGGACGGTGAAGGCCAGGGCCAGCCAGCGGCCGCCGCGGAACCGGAACGGGCGGCCGGTGTCGGGCTGGGTGGCCCGCAGCCGCCAGACCACGAACCCGGCGGTGGCGTAGATCATCATTTCCAGGGCGGCGCAGACCGAGACCATCATCGCCCACGTGCCGGTGGCGGCGACGCCGACCGCGACGACCAGGGAGGTGGCGCCGAGGATCGCCACGGGCACGGCGGGGACGGCCCGGCCGTTGAGGTAGGTGAAGGTGCGGGGGAGCTTGCCCTCGCGGGCGACCGCGTACATGAACCGCGACATGGTCACGAACCCGCCGTTGAAGGTGTTCACCGCGGTGAGCCCGGTGACCGCGAGCATCAGCAGCATGCCCGCGTGGCCGAGCGCGGCCTGCGCGACGAGCAGCTGGGGGTAGGCGGTGCCCAGCTGGGCGTGATCGAGGGTGACTCCCATGGCCACGGCGAACAGCGCCTGGCTGGCGGCCAGCGCGCCGATCGCGACGAGCATCGCCCTGGGGATGATCTTGGGCTTGACGACCTCCTCGGAGTTGGTGGTGACCCATTCGAACCCGGTGTACAGGAAGATGCCCAGGATCAGCGCCGAGACCGGGGAGCCGTGCACGGCGGCGCCGGGGTGCGCCGGGCTGCCGCCGTGGCGGAACAGGGCGGCCGCGCCGACGGCGATGGTCAGGGCCACCACCAGCGTGGTGATGATCTTCTCCGCGGCGCCGACCAGCTTGACGCCGCGCAGGTTCAGCCAGGTCGCCAGGCCGAGCAGCGCGGCGACGTAGATGAGGGCGACGGCGCGGCCGTTGCCGAGCGCGTAGGCGATGGCCTCGCCGATGATGAACGCGTCAGCGGCGATGACCAGGATGATCGCCGCCATGTAGGTGAAGGTGATGATCAGCGCCAGCCGGTCGTTCATGGCCCGGGCCATCCACAGCCGGATCCCGGCCGCGGTCGGGTACATCCCGTTGAGCTCGGAGAACAGCGCGCGGACGGCGAGTATGACCAGCCCGGCGGCCAGCACGGCGGCCCAGGCGAGCGGGCCGCGGACGTAGCCCAGCATCTGGGCGATGCCGAGGAAGTTGATCGCCGCGAAGGCCAGCCCGGTGGAGATCGCGGAGGCGCCGCCGAACGACAGCGCGCGGTTCAGGGTTTGCTGCTGGTCAGCCATTGGAGGGTGATCCTTACTTACTGGTTCAGGAAGATGAACATGGCCATGGCGTCCAGGCGCATCACGTCATCGGCGCGGCCCTGGGTCTTGATGGCGCCCTGCATGTAGTTGCCGACCGGGTTGGCGTCGCCCCAGAAGATCTCGGCCAGGTCCATGCTGTGCCCGCGCACCACCAGGTCGGGCACCCCGTGCAGGCCGGCCGCGGGGGGACTGACCTGGCCGCCTGTCACCTCCAGGGTGAACCGGGCGTCACCGGTGTCGGTGGCCTGGATGTGGATCCGGCACGTCCATCCCGTGAGCGTCTTGCGGGCGCGGGGGCTGGCGTTGGCCCTGGCGGCGTACTCGGCCAGGGCGTCGAGGAGCTCGCCGGCGCCGACGGTTTCCCTGACCTCGGTCATGACCTCACCGCCCCGGCGGTGACGGCCAGGCTGGCCAGCTCGGCGTGCACCGCGGCGGCGGCATCCTCACCGGAGCGGATGGCGCCGTCCATGTAGCCGTTCCAGATCGTGGCGGTCTCGGTGCCCGCCCAGTGGATCGGGCCGACCGGGTCACGCAGGGACTCCCCGAGCGTGGACCAGGTTCCCGGTGCCATGATCCCGACGTAGCAGCCGCGTGACCATTCCTCGTCCAGCCAGGACTTCTCGTAGTAGGCGACCGGGTGGCGGGCGGGCTCGCCGAAGGCGCGGGCCAGGTCGTCCAGGGCTGCGGACCGGCGTTCTTGCGGGGTGAGCGCGGCGGCCCTGCGGGCCGCCGCCGAGTCGATGAAGCCGACCAGGACGCCCTCGTCGCGCTGCGGGTGGGTCTGGTCGAAGGTGATCTGCACGAGCCCGGTGTCGGCGGTCATGTGGCCGCTGAGCCCGGCCGCCCGCCAGAACGGCGTGTCATACACGGCGGTGACCTTGATGACGGAGCCCATGAACGAGCGCTGGGTGAGCTGGTCGCGCAGTCCCGGCATCGCCGGGCAGTAGCGGATCCGGCCGGCCAGCGCCGGCGGGATCGCGACGATGGCCCGGCGGGCCGCGACGGTGCCCTGGTCGTGGTGGAC
>DATDGI010000438.1:0-2088 GCA_036522155.1 Streptosporangiaceae bacterium | reverse complement strand
GGCGTACCGGAGAGCCCGGGCCAGGACCCGGCGCAGACCATCCCCGAGCAGGTGGCCGACCGCTCGGTACTGATCGTCCTGGACAACTGCGAGCACCTGGCGGCGGCCGTCGCCAGCCTGGCTGACCACCTGCTCGGCGCGTGCCCGGCCCTGGCCATCCTGACCACCAGCCGGGAGCTCCTGGGGGTGGACGGGGAGCGCAGCTGGCCGGTGCCGCCGCTGTCGCTGCCCGCCGACGGCCCGGTGCCCGCCGTGCCCGAGCTGGCCGGGTTCGACGCGGTCAGGCTGTTCGAGCAGCGGGCGCAGCTGGTGCTGCCCTCGTTCCGGCTGGCCGACGACAACGCCGCCGCCGTGCTGCAGGTCTGCCGGCGGCTGGACGGCCTGCCGCTGGCCATCGAGCTGGCCGCGGCCCGGATGCGGGTGCTGTCGGCCGGGCAGCTGGCCGAGCGCCTCGACGACATCTTCGGCGTGCTGGTGGGCGGCTCACGCACCGCTCCCGCCCGCCACCAGGCCCTGCGGGCCACCCTCGACTGGAGCCACGACCTGCTCGAACCCGGCGAGCAGGCGGTGTTCCGGCGGCTGGCGGTCTTCTCCGGCGGGTTCTCCCTGGCCGCGGCGGCGCAGGTGGCCAGCGACGGCGATATCGGTGCCGAACGGATGCTCGAACTGCTGACCCGGCTGGCGGACAAGTCGCTGCTGCGGGTGGACCACATGGGCGGGGAGGCCCGCTTTAACCTGCTCGCCACCGTCCGCGACTACGCGCGGGAGCGGCTGGCCGCGGCGGGTGAGGAGAACCTCATCCGGTCGGCCCATCTGCACTACTACACCGGCCTGGTGGAACAGGCCGAGCCGCGGATCGAGCACGGCGGCAGCCAGAGCCAGCCGCCGGGCAGCCTGGAACGGGAACTGGACCGGCTGGACACCGAGACCCCGAACGTCCGGGCCGCGCTCGAATACGCCCGCGAGACCGGCGACGTGGTCGCCGCCCTGCGGATCACCGCGCCGCTGGGGCGGTATGCCTACCTGCGCGGCCATTACCACGAGATCCGGCAGTGGCTGGACTCGGCGGTCACCGCCGACCCGAACGCCAACGCCCTGCTGCGGGCCAAGGCGCTGCTCGGCAGCGGCCGGCTGGCCCTGCTCCAGTGCGACTACCCGGCGGCGGTCCGCCGGCTCGACGCCGCGCTGCTGATCTACCGCCGGCTGGGCCAGGCTCACGGCATCGCCAGCTCGCTGCAGGTGCTCGGGAGCGTGGCCCGTGAGCAGGGCCGTTATGCACGATCGATGGAATTGCACGCCGAGAGCCTGGCCATCTCCGAGGCCGCGGGTGACCGCCGGTCGGCCGCGAGCGCGCACGGCTACCTGGGCTTCGTGTGCTGGCTGCAGGGCGACTTCGAGCGGGCCACCGCCGAGTGCACGACCGCCCTGGCCATGTCCCGTGAGCTGGGCGACGTGGAGGGAACCGCCTGGTCGCTGCTCAGCCTGGGCACCATCGCCCGCTACCAGGGCGAATCCGGGCGGGCGGCGGCGCTGCTGGCCGAGAGCAGGTCGCTGTCGGAAGGGATCGGGTTCGCGGAGGGTGTGGCGTGGTCGCTGGAGCAGCTTGGCCTGCTGGCCACCGGCCGGGATGACCCCGGGGCGGCCGGGCTGCTGCGCCGCAGCCTGGAACTGCACCGCGAGCTGAACGACCGGTGGCGTACCGCGAGCGTGCTTGAGGACCTGGCGGCACTGGCGCTGGCCCGCGGCAGCGCCGCCCCGGCGGCCCGGCTGCTGGCGGCGGCCCAGGCGCTGCGGGAGGTGATCGGCACCATCATCGCCCCGTGCGAGACCGGCCAGCACGAGCGGACCCTGGCCGGCGCCCGGGCCGCGCTCGGCGAGGACGCGTTCGCGGCGGCCTGGCAGCAGGGCCTGCTCGCCACCGCCGAGGATCTGGTGGCCGATCTGCCCGGGCCCGGCCCGGAGGCCCCGCCCGCGCCGGGAGCCACGGCCGGGCCGGGCACGGTGGCCGGTGCGGACCGCCCCCCGGCCGCGGACCCGGCGGTCACGGGTGCGGGGACCACGGATGCGGCGACCGGGGTGAGCACGCTG
>DATDGI010000437.1:0-22336 GCA_036522155.1 Streptosporangiaceae bacterium | reverse complement strand
ACACCACGCGGTCGGCCCAGGCGGCCAGCTGCGCGTCGTGGGTCACCACCACCGCGGCCAGGCCCCGCTGGCATGCCTCGTGCAGCAGCCGCATCACCTCATCCGCGTTCACGGAGTCCAGGGCGCCGGACGGCTCATCGGCCAGCAGCAGGCGGCGGTCCCCCACCACCGCGCGGGCGATGGCGACCCGCTGCCGCTCGCCGCCGGACAGCTGATCGGGGAACCGGCCGGCCCGGTCAGCCACGCCGAGCGCCTCCAGCGCGGCCAGCCCGGCCGCGCGCGCCTTCGGCACCGCGACGCCGTCCAGTTCCAGCGGCAAGGCGGCGTTCTCGGCGGCGGTCAGCCCGGGCAGCAGATTGAAATCCTGGAACACGTACCCGATCACCCGGCGCCGCAGCCGGACCTTGCGGTCCCGCGGCATCCCCGCCAGCGCCATGCCGCAGACCAGCACGTCCCCGCTGGTGGGTTCCTCCAGGCTCCCGGCGATGGTCAGCAGCGTGGACTTGCCCGATCCGCTGGGCCCCATCACGGCCACCATCTCCCCGGCCTGCACCGACAGGTCCACCCCGTCAAGCGCGTGCACCTTGGCCGGCTCCTGACCGTAGGTCTTGGACACGCCGCGCAGCTGCAGCACGCTCATCGCCGCGCTCCCGCCTTCCCCGCCCGGTCCCGGCCAGCTCACCGCCGTGCCCCCAGCCGGCGAAGCTGGGGAACCGGAGCGGGGACGGGGGCGGGCCGGGAGGGCTCGGCAGCGGCCCGTTTGAGCCGCGTATCGGCGGCATCCAGCCACCGGGTCACCGCGTCCAGCCGGAACAACTCGGCATCCACCACCAGCGCCAGGCCCAGATCATCCCGGGCCTCGCCCTCTTTCAGCCTCGTCCACTGCTGCATCAGCTCGACCAGGTACATGCGGTGCGCCTGGATCACCTCATGCGCGTCGGTACCGGGCACCCGGGCGGCCACCAGCACCTTCATCACCAGCTCGTCGCGGGGCGGGGAGGCCAGGTCCGGCGTGCGCAGCCAGGCGGCCAGCGCCTCCTCACCGCGGGGCGTGATCCGGAACCGCTTCTGCGGCCCGTCTTGCCCGGTGCCGTCGGATTCAGCCAGCCCGTCACGTTCCAGCCGACCCAGGGTCTTGTACACCTGACCCACGTTCAGCGGCCACACCTCACCGGTCCCGGCCTCGAATTCCTCCCGCAGCTGCAGCCCGTACTTGGGTCCCTCGGCCAGCAGCGCCAGGAGGGAGTGCGGGATACTCATGACATCACTATGCCAAGCATCATGCCGAGCATAATACTCGGCATAGTAACCTCGGGCAAGGCAGGCTTTGCACCGCCGGAGGCGCGCGCCGCCGGGCCGGGTCAGCGCAGCGGGGGATAGCCGGTGTAGTTCTCGGCCAGTGACGCGGCCGCCGCCCGCGACGTGGTCACATAGCGAAGCTGGGCCAGCTGCAGGGCCATGTCCATCGCATCGCCGCCCGGCGCGACGTGCAGCATCGAGGTCATCCACCAGGAGAAGTGGGTGGCCCGCCAGACCCGGCTCAGGCAGGCGTCGGAGTAGCCGTCGGCCAGCCGGCTGTCCCCGCGCAGCAGCGCGGCCAGCGCCTCGGTCAGCACGGTCACGTCCGCCATCGCCAGGTTGAGCCCCTTGGCCCCGGTCGGCGGCACGATGTGGGCGGCGTCCCCGGCCAGGAACAGCCGCCCGTACCGCATCGGCGAGCTGACGAAGCTCCGCATCGGGGTGATCGCCTTGTCGAAGATCGGGCCTTCCTTGAGCTCCCAGCCGGGCAGCGCGAACCGGCGCTGGAAGGCTGCCCAGATCCTGTCGTCGGGCCAGTCCTCAAGCTGCTCGTCCGGGCGGACCTGCAGGTAGAGCCGGCTGATCGTAGGGGTCCGCATGGTGTGCAGGGCGAAGCCCTCGGGATGGTGGTTGTAGATGAGCTCGTCGGTGGACGGCGGGACTTCGGCGGTAATGCCCAGCCAGGCGTAGGGGTACTCGCGGTCCCGGACCGTGAGCACGCCGGCCGGGATGGAGGGCCGGCAGATGCCGTGGAAGCCGTCGCAGCCGGCGATCGCATCACAGATCACCTCCCGCCGCTCGCCGCCGGCGGTGGTGTAGGACAGCACCGGCCGGTCGGTGTCCAGGCCGGTCACGGCGGTGCCGCTGACCTCGAACTCCAGCGCCCCGCCGTCGGCGAGCCGCCGGGCGATGAGGTCCTTGACGATCTCGGTCTGCGCGTAGATGGTTACCGTGCGGCCGCCGGTGAGGTCGCGGAAGTCCAGGTGGTGACGCTCCCCGGCGAACTGCAGGTAGATGCCGCCGTGCTCCATCCCTTCGGCGTCCAGCCGCTGCGCGAGATCAACCTCCCGCAGCAGCTTGACCGTGCCGTCCTCCAGCAGGCCCGCCCGCTGCCGGGCCTCGCAGTACGCCCGGCTGCGGTCCTCCACCACGACCGACTCGATGCCGCGCTGGGCCAGCAGATGAGACAGCAGCAGCCCGGCCGGGCCGGCCCCGACGATACCTACCTGAGTACGCATGTCCTCCCGTGCCGGATCCCGGGGGTCTGGTCGTGCGCCGCCGCTAGAACGGATAGGGAGCGATCTCCCCGCGGATGGTAACCCAGCGGGTGTCGGTGAACGCGTCGAGATTGGCCGTCCCGCCGAAACGCGCGCCGGTGCCGGAGGCAAAGATGCCGCCGAATGGGGTATTCGGGGCATCGTCCACGGTCTGGTCGTTGATGTGCACGATCCCGGTCGGGATCCGCCGGGCCAGGTCCAGGCCGGCCATCACGTCCCGGGTCAGGATGCCCAGGGACAGGCCGTACTCGGTGTCGCCGGCCAGCTTGGCCGCCTCGTCCGCGGTCGAGAAACGCACCACCGGCGCGACCGGGCCGAACACCTCGCTGGCGTAGGCGGGCATGGCGGGCGCGACATCGGCCAGCACCGTCGGCTTATAGAACAGCCCGGTGTAGCTGCCGCCGGCGGCGAGCCGGGCGCCCGCGTCCACGCTGGCGGTGACCAGGCCGTGCACCTTGTCCCGCTGGCGCTCGTCGATGAGCGGGCCGAGCGCGACCTGGCCGCTGGCCGGGTCGCCGACCGGCAGGTGCTCGGCCTTGCCCGCCAGCCGCTCGACGTAGCCGTCGTAGACCGCTTCGTGCACCAGGTGCCGGCCGGTGGTCATGCAGATCTGGCCCTGGTGCAGGAACGAGCCCCAGGCGCCCGCCGAGGCCGCCTTGTCCAGGTCGGCGTCGGCCATGACGATCAGCGCGGAGTTGCCGCCCAGCTCCAGGTGGCAGCGCTTGAGGTGCTCGGCCGCCAGCTGGCCGACCCGGCGCCCGGCCGCGGTGGAGCCGGTGAACGAGATCACCCGCACCAGCGGGTCGGTGATGATGGCCTCGCCGGTCTCCGGACCGCCCGGAAGCACGTGCAGCAGCCCCTCGGGCAGGCCCGCCTCCTCGAATATCCGCGCCAGCACCACGCCGCCGCAGACCGCGGTCCGCGGGTCCGGCTTGAGCACGACCGCGTTGCCGAGCGCGAGCGCGGGCGCGACCGACCGGATGGCCAGGATCTGCGGGAAGTTGAACGGGGCGATGACCCCCACCACGCCGGCCGGCACCCGCTCGGCGAAGCTGAGGTGCGGCTGCTCGGTCGGCAGCAGCTCGCCGTAGGGCCGGGACGGCAGGGTGGCCGCCTCGAACACCTCCTCGGTGGCGACGTGGGTCTCGAACTGCGCGGCCGGCCCGATCTTGCCGCTCTCCCGCATGTTCCACTGCTCGATCTCGGCCGCATTGGCCAGCCAGATATCACCGGCCCGGCGCAGGAGGGCCGACCGCTGGGTGTGCGGGAGCGCGGCCCAGGCGGGCTGGGCGCTGGCGGCCACGGCGGTGGCGGCCGCGATGTCCGCGGGCGAGGCGATACCCACCCGGCCCAGCTCCGCGCCGGTGGCAGGCTCGGTGACCGGGGCCTCCCCGCCGCCGGCGGGCTTCCAGCCGCCGGAGTAGACCTTGCCCCGCCAGATGGTTTCGTCCAGGAACGACACCGGGCCCTCCTCGGTTGCCGGAAGCTGTGCGCTCAGCGAACAGCAGTTCTTAGCACGAACAGGGCGAATTTAGGACGGGCCGGGGCCGGGTGTCAACGCACTCTCAGCAGCGGCCCGGATGCGGGCCGCTGCTGGACCGCAGCCGGACCGCAGCCGGGCTGAAACGGCTGGGAAACCACTGCCGCCTGTGCTCTAGGCGAAGGCAGGGTGATCATGCTACGCCTTATACATGGACCCGTACCCGCATGCGGGACCGGCCAGCGACGCGGCCCGCCAGGAGGCGATCGCGGCCGCCGCCACGCGTGCCGAGGCGGCCGGCATCTCGCTGGTCTGGTTTCTTTACGCAGACCACGGGGGGATCATCCGCGGCAAGTCCGCCTCCGCCGCTACGCTGCCCGCCCGGATGGTGACCGGGATCGGCCACACGGTCGCCATGATGGCCATGTCGATGCTGGATCACCTGCAGCCGGTGGACGGCCTGGGGCCGGTGGGGGAGGTCCGGATCATGCCGGACCCGGCCACCTTCGTGCCGCTGCCCTACGCGCCGGGCGCCGCCGCCATGCTGGCCGACCTGGTCCACCCGGACGGCGAGCCGTGGGACGCGTGCGCCCGTACCTATCTCAAGCAGGCCGTCGCCGAACTGGAGAGCCAGGGCTATGCCGCGACGGCCGCGTTCGAGCCGGAGTTCACCCTCGGCCGCCGGGAGGCCGGCCCGGACGGCGGGCCCGACCGGCTGGTGCCCAACGACGACAGCCTGTGCTACTCGGCCACCGGGTTCCACCTGGCGCACGACTTCACGGCCGACCTGCTGCACGGGCTGCAGGCGCAGGGGATGGTGGTGGAGCACTACTATCCCGAACTCGGCCACGGCCAGCAGGAGATGTCGGTCAGGCACGCCCCTGCGCTGCGGGCGGCCGACAACCACGTGCTGTACCGGGAGACGGTGCGGGGGACGGCGTTCCGGCGCGGGATGTGGGCGAGCCTGGCGCCCAAGCCGATCGCCGACCAGGCCGGCAACGGCGCCCACCTGCACATTTCACTGACCGACCTGGCCGCGGGCGGCCAGCCGGCTTTCTATCACCCCGGCGACCGGTACCAGCTGTCGCCGACCGGTTACCACTTCATCGGCGGCCTGCTCGCCCACCTGCCCGCGCTTACCGCGCTCACCTGCGGCAGCGTGAACAGCTACCGCCGGCTGGCGCCGCAGATGTGGAGCAGCGCCTACACCATCTACGGCATGGACAACCGGGAGGCCGCCGTCCGGATCTGCTCGCCCATGCGGGACGACCCGGCCGCCAGCGTCAACCTGGAGCTCAAGCCGTCCGATTCCAGCGCCAACCCCTACCTCGCGCTCGGCGCGGCCATCCACGCCGGGCTGGACGGTATCCGCCGCAAGCTCGATCCCGGCGAGGCGGTCAACATCGACCCGGCCACCCTTTCTGATGCCGAACGCCTGGCGGTGGGCGCCCGCCGGCTGCCAGCCTCACTGGCCGAGGCGCTGGATGCCCTGGAAGCCGATGACCTGCTGCTGGACTCGCTCGGCGACCTGCGGCGCCGCGCCTACCTGGCCGTCAAGCGGTCAGAGATGGCGGCGTTCGCCGGTACCGACGCCAGCTACGAGTGCTTCGAGCACTTCACGAAGATCTAGCGGTCCTTACCGACCACGGCCCACAACAGGAGGGTGGCCATGGCAGCCGAGACCGAGACCGACAGCAGCATCCTGATCTCCGAGAAGGTCGCCGGCGGCATCCTGCCCAGGGTGCTCACGACCTTCGACATGGTCGCCATCTTCGTGGCGATCGTGTTGTTCATCACCAACTCGGCCGCCATCCAGCCGGCCGGGCCGGCCGCCTATGGCTGGTGGCTGATCGGCTTCCTGGTGTTCCTGATCCCCTGCGCGATCGCGACCGGCCAGCTCGGCGCGATGTTCCCCGGTGAGGGCTCGATCTACCTGTGGACCCACAAGGCGTTCGGCCGGTTCTGGGGCTTCTTCGCCGGGTTCTGCGCCTGGTGGCCGGGGGTGCTGGTGATGGTCGCCACCGGCACCCTGGTGATCTCGTTCCTCGGGTATGCCTTCCCGGCCGTCGCCACCTGGTCGGTGCAGGAGCAGGGGCTGGTGATCGTGGCCGCGATCGTGCTATCCGGCGCGCTGGCCGTGCTCAGGTTCCGGGTCACCCAGAACATGGTCAACGTGGTATTCGCGCTGTACGGGCTGGCGATCCTGGCCATGTTCGCCAGCGGCATCGTGTTCCTGGCCCGCGGCCACCACGCGGCGGTCAACCCGTGGGACTTCAAGCTGTGGGCGGCCGGCTCCGCGCACGGGCTCAACTTCACCAACTGGACCTTCTTCGGCCTGGTCGTGCTGGCGCTGCTGGGCGTGGAGGTGCCGCTCAACATGGGGGTGGAGATCCGGGACCAGCGGGCGGTGACCCGGTACCTGATCTGGGGCTCGCTGGTGGTCATGATCGCCTACGTGCTCGCCACCTGGGGGGTGATGGTCACCGTGCACGGCGCCGGGAACGGCGTGGTAACCAACGTGGCCGCGGCCGTGGCGGTCGGCCTGGGCAGCGCCGCGGGCAAGGTCACGGCCGTTGTCCTGGCGCTGTTCTTCCTGTTCATCACGGTGGTCTACAACTACTCCTTCGCCCGGCTGATCTTCGTCTCCGGGCTGGACCGGCGGCTGCCCAAGGCCATGTCGCACGTCAACAAGGCCCGGGTGCCCGACACCGCGGTCTGGGTGCAGACGGTCATCGCCGCGCTGTTCACGCTGGTCGCGTTCGTGCTGGTGCCGGCCATCAGCGGGGGCAGCGGGGCCAACTCCGAGACCAGGGTCTACGACATCCTGCAGGCCGCGGTCACGGTGATCTGGTGCATCTCGATCGCCGTGCTGTTCCTCGACATCCTGATCATCCTGCGGCGGTACCGGACCCAGTTCGAGGCCCGGCGGCTGGCCCACCCGGCGGTGTTCTGGGTGTGCTCGATCATCGGCGGCCTGGGCTCGGTGGTGGGCATCGTCGCCACCCTGTCCGGGTCCTGGAACCCGGTGCTGATCAGCAACAACGCGGGCTCGGTGAGCATCTTCGGCGCGACCATCGCCTACGGCACCTGGTTCTGGTGGGTGGCGGGCATCGCGGTCGTCTCGCTGGTCGTGGCGATCGCGCTGTACGTGGTCGGCCGGCGGAGCGCATCCCGCCCGGAGCCGGTGCCGGCCGGCGCCGTCGGCGGGGATGGCTGACGGCGAGGCGATCGGGGCGGCGCTGGCCGGGCTGGCGCTGACTGACCACCACGTCCATCCGGCGCTGGGCGGCGAGCTGTCCCGGGACCGGTTCGAGCGGCTGATCACCGAGTCGGGGCGAGCCGCCCCGCCCGGCACGACCCAGTTCGACTCGCAGCTCGGGATGGCGGTCCGCCGCTGGTGCGGGCCGGTGCTTGACCTGCCCCCGTCCGCCCCGCCAGAGGACTACCTGGCCCGCCGGGCCGAACTGGGCCCGGCGGCGACCAGCCGGCTGCTGCGGGCCAGCGGCGTCGGCCACTTCCTGGTCGACACCGGCTATGGCGCCGACGGCCTGCTGGGCCTGCCCGCCATGGCCGAGGCGGCGGGCGTGCCGGTGACCGAGATCGTCCGGCTGGAATCGGTGGCCGAGCAGGTGGCCGGGGAGGGGGTGAGCGCGGCCGGGTTCGGCGAGCGGTTCCGGGCCGCGTTGTGGGAACGGGCCGGCCGGGCCGCAGGCGTTAAGAGCATCGCGGGTTACCGGTTTGGCCTGGACCTGGACCCGGCACCGCCCGGGGCGCCCGAGCTGGCCGGGGCCGCTGGCGGCTGGCTGCGGGAGATCGAGGCCACCGGGCAGGTGCGGGTCAGCGACCCGGTGCTGCTGCGCCACCTGCTGTGGACGGGGATCGAGCGGGGGCTGCCGGTGCAGATCCACACCGGTTTCGGCGATCCGGACGCCGACCTGCGGCGGTGCGATCCGCTGCTGCTGCGCGGGTTCCTGGAGCTGACCCAGGACCGGGCGGTGCCGGTGATGCTGCTCCACTGTTACCCGTTCCACCGCCAGGCGGGCTACCTGGCGCAGGCGTACCCGCACGTCTACCTGGACGTGGGACTGGCGGTCAACCACGTCGGGGCCCGGGCGGCGGCGGTGGTCGCCGAGTCGATGGAGCTGGCGCCGTTCGGCAAGGTGCTGTTCTCCAGCGACGCCTGGGGCCCGGCGGAGCTGCACTACCTGGGCGCACGGCTGTGGCGCCGGGCCACAGCCACCGTCCTGCGGCAATGGGTGGAGGCCGGCGACTGGAGCCAGGCGGACGCCCTCCGGGTCGCCGCGATGATCGGCAGCGGCAACGCCCGCCGCGTCTACCGGCTGGGCTGACGGGCCGGATCGGCGCCCGGCCCGGGTGAGCGGCTAGCCTGGATCTAGCGCTTTGTGATCGATTGATGACAATCGGTTAGAGGTGAGGGTCTGGGCCGTGGCTACGCCGTTGAGCGCGTGCGGGCGGTACGTCCGGCGTGGGTGGGCCGATATGCCCTCCGCTATCCGGGCGCTGACCGCCGGCTCGGTGCTGGCCGGCGTGCTGGCGCTCGCCGCCCATGCCATCGGCGTGGGCGCCAGCGGCTCCGCCCAGGTGTGGGCGGTGAACCTGGGCTGGCTGCTGGCCGGGGTGGCGGCACTGGGCGGCAGCGTCGCGGCCGCCCGGCGGGTCACGCCTGGCACCGACGTCTGGTGGGCGTGGCTGCTGCACGTGGCCGGCGCCAGTTGCTGGATCACCGGCTGCCTGATCCGGATCGTGGTGGCCGGCAGCTCACCGAGCACCCCGGCCGCCATCTGCTGGCTCGGCTTCGCGGTGTGCGGTTCGGCCCAGTTCGCGATGCGGCTCCCGCGCCGCTACATCTTCGGCGTCTTCCTGCTGGACGCGGTCCCGTTCGTGCTGCTGCTGCTGGCGGTGATGCAGGCGGTGGCGCTGGTGCCGGCCAGCATCAGCACCACCCACGCGGTGCTGCTGAGACTGTTTCCCGCGCTCTACGTGCTGGCGGCGGCCAACGCCATCCAGATGGGCGGGATCCATCTGAGCCTGGGCCGCATCTCGCCGACCGTCTGGCTGCTGGTGCCTGGCTATTGCGCGATGGCGCTGGCCGCGCTGGTCTGGGCACCTGCGGCGCTGAAGACCGGTACCCCGCAGGGCCACCTGTCCGACGTGCTGTGGAGCCTGGGCCTGCTCGGGATCGGCGCCGCCGGGCTGGCCCGGGCGCTGCTGCCGTCGGGGGTCGTGGCGCTGCCGGTCGTCGAGCTGGTCAAGGGCCCGCATGCCCTGCCCGGGGTGGCGGCCGTCCTCGGCCTGATCGTCATGCTGGCCGTGATCGCGCCGCCGGACCGGCTGCTGATCCTGGCCTTCCTGCTCGTTGCGGTGGTGACCCTGTTCATCCGGGTGCTGCTGATCCGGCGGGACGACCAGCAGCTGCTCGCCGAACTGACCGCCTCGCACGCACAGGTGGAAGCCTCGGCCGCGCGGCTGCGGGTGCTGGCCGACGTCACCAGCGAGCTGAAGAGCCTGCTGCTGGACAAGCTGCTGCAGTCCGTCTGCGATGCGGGCCGGGAGCTGATCGGCGCCCGCTACGCCGCATTCGGGCTGGCGCCCGCCGGAGCCGGCCGGTTCACCAGCTTCGCCACCTCGGGTCTTGACGGGGTGGCCGGTGACCCCACCGCCGGGCCGCCGGAGCTGACCGCCCATCTGCTGGGCTGGCTGTCGGCCCCCGGGCCCGTGCGGATCCCCGGTACCGGCCCGCATCCCCTGGCCGGGCTGCTGCCCGGCGGGGAACCACCGCTGGGCGGGGTGCTCGGGGTGCCGGTCCCGGTCGGGGAGTCCCAGCTGGCGGGGCTGTTCCTGGCCGGCAAGGAGGGCGGGTTCGACCTGGAGGACGAGACGCTGGCCACGCTGCTCGGCACCGATGCCGGGATCGCGATCGCCAACGCCGAGCTGTACGCCGCGTCGAAGGCCCAGCAGGAGCGGCTGGCCAGCCAGAACGAGCAGCTGCGGGAGCTGGACCGGATGAAGGACGAGTTCGTCGCGCTGGTGTCCCACGAGCTGCGGACGCCGCTGACCTCCATCGCCGGTTACCTGGAACTGCTCCAGGACGGCGAGGCGGGCTCGCTCACTGGCCGGCAGCATGAGTTCACCACGATCATCCAGCGCAATTCCGACCGGCTGCTGCGGCTGGTGGACGACCTGCTCTTCCTGTCCCGGGTCCAGGCCGGGGAACTGACCATGGAGCTGGCCGACACCGACCTGCTCGCGCTGGTCCACGCGGGCGTGAATGCCGCCATCCCGGTCGCCAGCGCCCGGGGCATCACCCTCGGGCTGGCCGCCGCCCCGGTGCCGCATGTGCAGGCCGACCCGATGCGGCTGGAGCAGCTGCTGGACAACCTGCTCTCGAACGCCATCAAGTTGACCCCGCCCGGCGGGCAGGTCACGGTCGGGCTGGCCGCCGATGAGAGCGGCGTCAGCCTGCAGGTCACCGACACCGGGCTCGGCATCCCCGAGGCCGACCAGCAGCATGTGTTCGAGCGGTTCTTCCGGGCGACGAACGCCGCGGGGAAGGCGATCCAGGGCACCGGGCTTGGGCTGACGATCACCAAGGCGATCGTGGACGCGCATGGGGGGACCATCACCGTCCGCAGCGGCCTCAACCGGGGCGCCTGCTTCCGCATCCGGTTCCCGTTCGGGCCGCCAGATCGCGCCGTCGCCGTCTGACCAGGGCCGGCCTGGCTGGCCAGCGCCACGGCGGGCGCGCCGCGAGACCGTTATGATAGTGCGCTTTACGAACAAGGGTTCTATGAGCGAACATTGCGGGCGTAGGTGAGCGCCTCCGCGGCGCGCGGATCTGAGCGGCGTGGAACGAGGTGGCGATGTCTG
The DNA here is from genome assembly GCA_036522155.1 of Streptosporangiaceae bacterium. GTDB lineage: Bacteria > Actinomycetota > Actinomycetes > Streptosporangiales > Streptosporangiaceae > UBA9676. The sequence continues at coordinate 11,392 of DATDGI010000437.1, read as the reverse complement.
ATTTCCTGCGCACGGACGATGTGGCGGAGGCAGACCGGTTCGCCCAGTGGCGCCACTGGATTTCGGCCACATTCGTGCCGCTGGAGTGTGCCCAGGTCGGGCGGGCCCCGTTCCGCGGCGAAGTGGGCCACTGGGACCTCGGCGAGATGCTGGTGTCGCGGGTGGCGGCGGATCCCCATCTGGCCTCCCGCTCCCGGCGCATGATCGCCGTGCGGGACGCGGGCTACTACAAGGTGGGCTTGCTCACCCGCGGCTCCTGCCGCCTCACCCAGGTGGGCCGGGAAGCCCTACTGCGCCCGGGCGACCTGGCCATCTACGACTGCCGCCGCCCGTACACGATGGTGTTCCCCGAGGCGCACGAGATGTCGTTCCTGATGTTCCCGTGCGACCGCCTCCGGCTGCCGCCCGCGGCCGTGGACGAGGTCCTGGTCACGCCGGTGTCCAGCGCCGAGAGCACGGCCTCGCTGGTCGCCCCGTTCCTGCGGCAGCTGGTGGCCAACCTGGAGCATTCCCGGCGGCCGGTGAACGGGCGGCTCGCCGACAATGCGCTGGACCTGCTGGCCACCCTGTTCGGCGAGCGGGCGGGCGCTGCGCCCACCGATCCGGGCACGGTCCGGCGCTCACTGCTGCTGAACGTGCATGCCTGGATCGACGCTCACCTGGCCGACATCGACCTCGACCCGGTCACAATCGCCGCCGCGAACCACATCTCGGTCCGCTACCTGCACAAGCTCTTCCATGACGAGGGCACGTCGGTGGCCCGCTGGGTGCGGGAACGCAGGCTGGACAACTGCCGCCGGGATCTGGAGGACCCGGCGCTGGCCCAGCGCGGGGTGCAGGCGATCGCCCGGCGCTGGGGCTTCGCGGACGCCGCCCACTTCAGCCGGATTTTCAAGGCCAGCTTCGGCGAGCCACCCGGGCAGTACCGCCGCCGGGGCGACCTGGCCGGGCGGCGGTAAGGGCCCTCGTGCGCTGAGGCGCAACAGCCGGGCACTGTGCGACAACGCACCCATGGCTGTCTGCGCCGATGCTGCATAGCACGCACCGGCGCACAGGAGGTTACAGACGTGAGTCACACCGATGACCAAGCGTGGTCCGGCGCGGGCCCGGCGAGCGGCTCCGGCGCCCCCGGCACCTTCGGACTGAGCCGCCGCGCCTTCGTCGGCGGCCTGGCGGGCGCGGCGGGGCTCGGCCTGGCCGCCTGCGGCAGCGGCCTCAAGGGCGGTACGTCCACCACCACCGGCACCATCAAGATGGGCTTCATCAGCCCGGTGACCGGGCCAGACGCGGCCTTCGCCACCGCCAACCCGTTCGTGCTGACCAAGGTGCGGCAGGCGTTCAGCAAGGGCCTGACCATCGGCGGGAAGAAGTACAAGGTCGAGATCGTGACCGGCGACAGCCAGTCCAGCGACTCGCGGGCCGCGCAGGTGGCCCAGCAGCTGATCACCCAGGACAATATCGACATCATGCTCACCACCTCCGCCCCGGAGACGGTGAACCCGGTCTCGGACCAGTGCGAAGCGGCGCACGTGCCCTGCCTGGGCACGATCGTCCCGTGGCAGTCCTGGTTCCTCGGCCGCGGCGGCAAGATCGGCTCGACCGCGGCCACCTCCACCTCGTTCAAGTACACGTACCTGTACTTCATCGGCCTGGAAGACGAACTGGCGGCCCAGGGCCCGGGCTGGAAGCTGATCCCGAACAACCACGTCGTGGGCGGGCTGTGGCCGAGCGACGCGGACGGCCAGGCCTTCCGCGGCGCGTTCACCAAGGCGCTGCCGCCGGAGGGCTTCAAGGTGTTCGACCCGGGGCCCTACCCGGACGGAACCACCGACTTCACCACGATCATCAACAAGTACAAGGCGCAGAACTGCGAGATCGTGTTCGGCTGCCCGCTGCCGCCGGACTTGCTGACGTTCTGGAAGCAGTGCAACCAGATCGGGTACAAGCCAAGGATCGCCGCGATCGCCAAGGCCCTGCTGTTCCCCAGCGTCGTTGACGCGCTCGGCCCGCTCGGCAAGAACCTGTCCACCGACGCCTGGTGGACCCCAACCGTGCCGTTCAGGTCCTCGCTCACCGGCATGACCGCCGCCGAGTACGCGGCCGAATTCCAGGCCACCACCGGTCAGCAGTGGCAGCAGCCGATGTCGTTCAACTACGCGGTGTTCGAGATCGCCGCGGCCGCGCTCAAGGCGGCCGGCGACCCGCACGACAAGCAGGCGGTGGCCAGCGCCATCGGTCAGTCCTCCGGCGAGGTGATCACCGGCAAGTACGACTTCACCAGCGGCCCGGTGAAGAACGTCGCCACCCACCCCGACTACATGGCGCAGTGGCAGGTGAGCAAGGATCCCAAGTTCATGTACGAACTTGTCATCGTGGACAACGCGGCCGACCCGACTGTGCCCGTCACGGCCAAGCTCCTGCCACTGTGACGCTGCTGGCCATCGAGGACCTGCACCAGCAGTTCGGTGCCCTGACGGTGCTGAACGGCGTCAGCCTGGCGGTGCCGCAGGGCCAGGCCCTGGGCGTGGTCGGCCCGAACGGGGCCGGCAAGACGACGCTTATCGACATCGTGGCCGGCGGGCGCCGCCCCAGCCGTGGACGCGTCCGCCTGGCCGGGCACGATGTCACCACCGCCTCGGCGGCGCACCGGACGCGGCTGGGACTAGGCCGCACCTACCAGGTGCCGCGGCCGTTCGGCTCCATGACCGTGTTCGAGAACGCGCTGGTGGCCGCGGCCCGTGGGGCCCGGCTGCGGGGCCAGGCCGGGCATGCCGCCGCGTACGCGGCGCTGGCCGGTACCGGGCTGGCGGCCAAGGCGAACGTGCCCGCGCACAACCTGACCCTGCTGGAGCGCAAACGGCTCGAGCTGGCCAGGGCGCTGGCGACGCAGCCATCGGTGCTGCTGCTCGATGAGATCGCCGGCGGCCTGTCCGAGCCGGAGACCGATGCCCTGATCGCGACCATCCGGGCGGTGCATGCCACCGGGACCACGATCGTCTGGGTGGAGCACATCATGCGGGCGCTGACCCAGGTGGTGGAGCGGGTGGTGTGCCTGGCCGGCGGGCGGCTTCTGTTCGACGGGACCCCCGGCGAGATGCTCGCCGACCCCGAGGTCCAGCGGGCCTACCTGGGCGGGGCGGTCGGGTGAGCGCCCTGGCGGTGCGGGATCTGGACGCCGGGTACGCCGACTTCCAGGCGCTGTTCGGGGTCAGCCTGGACCTGGCAGCGGGCCAGACCCTCGCCCTGGTCGGCGCGAACGGGGCGGGGAAGACCACGCTGCTGATGGCCATCGCCGGGGCGCTGCGGCCCTGGCGGGGCAGCATCAGCCTGGACGGCACGGACATCACCATCGCGCCGGACTACCAGCGGGCCCGGGCGGGCGTGGTGCTGGTGCCCGAGGGCAGGCGGTTGTTCGCCAGCCTCACCGCCGAGGAGAACATCCTCATCCCGGCCGGGGTTCGCGGGCGCGCCGATCCTGGCCCGTGGACCCTGGATGCCCTGTACGAGCTGTTCCCGATGGTGGCGGCGCGCCGCTCACACCGGGCCGCGCTGCTGTCCGGGGGCGAGCAGCAGGCCGTAGCGATCGCCCGGGCGCTGGCGGCCAACCCGCGGGTGCTGCTGCTGGACGAGGTGTCACTGGGCCTGGCCCCCGCCATCGTGGACGCGTTCTACGGGCTATTGCCGGCCATCCAGGCCGTCGGGGTGTCCATCGTGCTGGTCGAGCAGGACATCGACCGGGCGCTTGCGGCCAGCTCGCACACCATCTGCCTGCTGGAAGGACGGCTCGTCATGGCGGGCGAGAGCGCGTCGCTGGACCGGGCCGCCCTGATCGCCGCCTACTTCGGCGCGCCCGCCGGGCCCGCTGACCACGCGTCCGCCGGGCCGGGTGGCGCCGCGCCGCCCGCCGGACCGGGGGGGCCGGCATGACCTGGGTCAACGACGTCTTCCAGGGGCTGTTCCTGGGCGGCGCCTACGCGCTGACCGCGGTCGGGCTGTCGCTTATGTTCGGCGTGATGCGGCTGGTCAACCTGGCGCACGGCGATCTGGCCGTGTGCGGCACCTACCTGGTCACCACGGTCATGGCGGCGCTCGGGGTGCCGTTGTGGCTCGCCCTGCCGGTCATGATCCCGCTCGCGTTCGGGCTGGGCATGGTGCTCCAGCTCGGCCTGTTCGACCGGGCGCTGCGGACCGGGCCGCTGGCGCCGCTGCTGGTCACATTCGGGCTGTCGGTCATCATCGAGAACCTGCTCCAGCAGATCTACTCGGCCAACACCCGGGGCGTCGGGGCTGGCAACCTGGACGTGGCCGCGGTCCACCTGGGCGGCCTGGTGCTGCCCTGGCTGGCGATGCTCAAGCTGCTGCTGGCGCTGGTGGTCATCGGCGGGCTGAGTGCCCTGCTCCGGCTGACCGGCTGGGGCCGGCGGGTCCGGGCCACCTCTGACGACCTGGCCATCGCCCGGCTGCAGGGCATCCGGGTACGGCCGCTGTTCGCCACGGTGACCGGCATCGCCATCGGCGCCGCCGCGCTGGCCGGCACCCTGAACGCGGTCACAACCGGGGTATATCCCACCTTGGGGACGCTGACATTGATATTCGCGTTCGAGGCGGTGATCATCGGGGGACTCGGATCACTGTGGGGAACGCTGGTGGGCGGGATGCTGCTGGGTGTCACCCAGGTGCTGGTCTCACAGGTCAGCGTTCCCTACGCCATCCTGGCGTCGCAGTTGCTGTTCCTGGTGGTGCTGGCGGTGCGGCCACACGGGCTGTTCGGCACGCCGCAGGCCGCGGGCTGACAAGGAGAGATGATGGCCGCCACAGGCAGCAGTGGAAGACCGGCCCTCGACGCTATGGCCGCGGCCGCTGCCGGCCCTGTGGCGGTCAGCCGGTGGAGCCGGACCGCCACCGTGGCCACCAGCACCGCCGGGCTGGTCCTGGTGCTGCTGGTGGCTCTGCCCTACCTGGCCGGCACCGGCATCACGCAGGCGCTGGTCACCCTGTTCGTGCTGGTGTCGATGGCGGCGCTATGGAACCTGCTGGCCGGTTACGCGGGCATGATCTCCTTCGGCCAGCAGGCCTACCTGGGCATCGGCGCCTACGTCGTGTACCTGGTGGCCAAGGGCGGCCTCACCCCGTTCGCCGGGATCGTGGCCGGCGCGCTGGCCTGCGGGCTGGCCGCGGTGCCGATCTTCGCCCTGCTCCGGCCGCTGACCGGCGGCTACTTCGCGGTGGCGACCTGGGTGGTGGCCGAGTGCCTGTTCCTGTACGTCACCAACGCGCTGTGGCTGGGTGGCGGCACCGGGGTCGGGCTCCAGCAGCTGTCCGCGATGCCACCGGTGCTCCGGCAGGCGGACACCTACTGGGAGTCGCTGGCGCTGATGGCCATCATCGTGGCCGGGGTGTACCTGCTGGTGCGGAGCAGGTTCGGGCTGGACAGCCGGGCCACCCGCGACGAGCCGGCCGCCGCGGCCGCGATGGGGGTGGAGGTCGGGCGCACCCGCTGGCTGGCCTACCTGCTGGCGGCCGCCGGGTTCGGTGCGGTCGGCGGCATGCTGATCGTCAGCACCCTGTACACCGACCCGGCCAGCGTGTTCAGCATCAACTACAGCGCCGACATGCTGTTCATGGTGGTCATCGGCGGGCTCGGCACCATGGAGGGGCCGATCATCGGGGCCGTCATCTTCTTCGCCGTGCAGGAGGAGTTCGCCAAGTACGGCGCCTGGTACCTGGTGGCGATCGGCGCGGTGGCGATCGCGGTGGTGCTCACCGCCCCGGCGGGCCTGTGGGGGCTGGCCGCCCGCCGCGGCTGGTCGCTGCTGCCGGTGGGTTACCGGGTCCGCGGCGGGCCTCCGCCGGGCCCCGGTATGGGCCGCGGGGGCGGTGGTCCCGGTGGCTGACCGCGCGGGCACGGTGAGCCGGGCGCTGCTGACCGCGATGCGCGAGGCGGGCGTCCGCTACCTGTTCGCCAACCTGGGCAGCGACCACACCGGGATTGTCGAGGCGTACGCGCAGGCCCGGCGCGACAGCACCCTTGGTGAACTGCCGGAACTGGTGATCTGCCCGCACGAGTTCGTCGCCCTCAGCGCGGCCCAGGGCTACACGCAGGTCAGCGCGGAGGCGCAGGCCGTGCTGGTGCACGTTGACTGCGGCACCCAGAACCTCGGCGGCGCGGTGCACAACGCCGCCCGCGGCCGGGTGCCGGTGCTGATCCTGGCCGGGCTGTCGCCGGTGACGCAGCAGGGGGAACTGCCGGGCAGCCGCAACGAGTTCATCCACTGGCTGCAGGACACCGCGGACCAGGCCGGGCTGGTCCGCGGCTACGTCAAGTACGCGCACGAGATCCGCAGCGGCCGCAATGCCCGGCAGCTTGTCCACCGCGCCCTGCAGATCGCCCGCAGTGAACCGCCCGGGCCGGTCTACCTGGCCGTGTCCCGCGAGGTGATGGAGGAGGAGGTGCCGCCGGAGGCGGACCAGCGGCCGTGGTGGTCGCCGGTGGCCCCGGTGGCACTGGCCCCGCAGGTCGCCGACGAGATCGCGGTCGCGCTGCTGACCGCGGCGAACCCGCTGGTGGTCACCTCCTACCTGGGGCGCGACCCGGCGGCGGTGACCGAGCTGACCGGCCTGTGCGAGCTGGTGGCGGCCGGGGTGGTCGAGTCGGTGCCGATGCGGATGAACTTCCCCGCCGACCATCCGCTCCACCTGGGTTACCAGTGGAACACGGCCGGCCAGAACCCGGTGCTGGCCGCCGCGGACGTGGTGCTGGTCGCGGGCAGCGACGTGCCCTGGATACCGTCCACCAACCGGCCGGCCGACGGCGCCCGGATCTACGTGCTGGACGCCGACCCGGTCAAGGAGCAGATGACGCTGTGGCACGTCCCGGCGGTCCGGTACGCCCGGGCGGATCTGGCCATCGCGCTGCGGCAGGTGGCCGATGCGGTCCGCCGGCTGGGCGGCCCGGACCGCAGCGCCACCCAGGCGCGGACCGAACGCCTGGCGGCCACGCACCGGGCCCAGCGCGCGGAGTGGGCCGCGCGTGAGCAGCCCGGCCCGGACGGCACGATCACGCCCGCCTACCTGATCGCCTGCGTGCGGGACGCGATCGGCCCGGACGCGCTCGTGCTCACCGAGGCGATCACGAACTACCAGGCGGTCTGCGAGCACCTGCGGCCCAGCCGGCCCGGCTCGCTGCTCGGCAGCGGCGGCAGCTCGCTGGGCTGGTCCGGCGGGGCGGCGGTCGGCGCCAAGCTGGCCGCCCCGGACCGGACCGTGGTGAGCCTGGTCGGGGACGGCTCCTACCTGTTCGGGGTGCCCGCCTCGGCCCAGTGGCTGGCCCGGCGGTGCGGCGCCCCGTCGCTGACGGTGATCTTCGACAACCAGGGCTGGTCCGCGCCGGTGCTGTCGGCGCTGGCGCTTCACCCGGACGGCGCCGTGGCCGCGGTGGGCGGCGGCACCGGGTTCGCCCCCGCCGCCGACCTGCCGGGGGTGGCGGCCGCGGCGGGCGGGGCGTATGCCGCCTCGGTGTCGCAGGCCGCTCGGCTGCCCGCCACCTTGCGCCGGGCGCTGGCCCAGCTCCGGAGCGGCCGGTCCGCCGTGGTCAGCGTTCGCGTGCCCGCATCCGGCCCCGGCTGACCCCGGGCAGAAGGAGGACCCCCCATGGCCCGGCTCGACAACAAGGTCGCACTCATCACCGGCGGCGAAAGCGGCATCGGCCTGGCCACCGCCCGGCTGTTCGTGGCCGAGGGGGCGCGGGTTCACCTGGCCGGGCTGCAGGCCGAACTGCTGGCCAAGGCGGTGGCCGATCTCGGCCCGGGGGCAGCCGGCTGGAGCCTCACCGACGTGACCGAGGAGAGCCAGGTCAGGGCGGCGGTGCGGCAGGCGGTGGACCGGTTCGGGGGCCTGGACGTGCTGTTCAGCAACGCCGGGATCAGCGGCGCCATCGCGCCCATCACCGACTACCCGACCGAGGTCTTCCGGCAGGTGCTCGACGTCCACGTGCTCGGCACCTTCCATCTGCTCAAGCACGGCCTGCCGGAGCTGCGCGACGGCGGGAGCGTGATCATCAACTCCAGCGTGGTCGGGCTCACCTCGGACGCGGGCATCAGCGGCTACGCCACCGCCAAGCACGCCCAGGTCGGGCTGATGCGGACGGCCGCGAAGGAGGGGGCAGCCCGCGGCATCCGGGTGAACTCGGTGCACCCGGGGCCGACCGACACCCAGTTCCAGCGCGACATCGAGGTGACCGTGACCGGGGCGCCGCCGGACGTGGCGGCGCGCATCTTCGAGGCCAGGATCCCGCTCGGCCGGCATGCCAGCGCCGACGAGATCGCCCGCACCGTGCTGTTCCTGGCGTGTGCGGACAGTTCCTTCATTACCGGCGCCACACTGTCGGTGGACGGTGGCATGGCCGTCTGAGCCGGCCCAGGGAGGGCGGGGCCGGTTATTGGCTGGCGGCGAAGGGGTGGCCCTGCGATCCTGGCCGGGTGCTCAGCCAGGAACAGATCGAGAGCTTCCTGGCCGACGGCTACCTGGCACTGCGCGGAGCGGTGCCCGCCGCGCTGGCGCGAGCCTGCCAGGACGTGGTCTGGTCCGAACTGGGCCAGCGCGGCGTGCTGCGGGACGACCCGGCGACCTGGGCCGCGCCGGTGGTGCGGATCGGATGCCCCGAAGGCGGCCCGTTCGCCGAGGCGGGCACCCGGCCGGTGGTGCAGGAGGCGTGCGACCAGCTGATCGGCCCCGGCCGCTGGTGGCGGCGGGTCGGCGTGGGCGGCACCATCCCGGTGCGGTTCCCCAGCGAGGCCGACCCGGGCGACGCGGGCTGGCACATCGAGGCCAGTTACGCCGACGGCGGCCGGTGGCGGGTCAACGTCCGCTCCCGGGCCCGCGGGCTGCTGGCGCTGTACCTGCTCACCGACGTGGAGCCGGACGGCGCGCCGACCCGGCTGCGGCCTGGCTCCCACCTCGACGTCCCGCCGCTGCTGGCCCCGGCCGGCCAGGCCGGGCTGGATGCGACCGAGGCCGGCCAGGCGGCCGCCCGGGCCAGCCGGCACCGCCCGACCGCGCTGGCCACCGGCCGGGCCGGGGATGTGTTCCTGTGCCACCCGTTCCTGGTGCATGCGGCCTCCTGGCCCCACCGGGGCCAGTTCCCGCGAATGATCGCCCAGCCCGCCGTCGCCCTGCACAGCGAGTTCCCGCTGGCCGGGCCGGCATCCCCGGTCGAGCAGGCGATCCTGGCCGCGCTGCGCCCGGCGGCGAGCGCGGGCTGACAGGTTCCCGCAGGCCAACCGGCCGGCCTGGTCCGCATCGTGACCGGTACGTGGTACTTCTGCCCTCCCGGTCACGCTAGGTTGTCGGGAACCGGCCGGCGGCCAGCCTGGGCGCGGTCCGGCCGGCCGCACCATCTACGGAGGGACTCATATGACCGACACCGTCACCCGGCCAGACCCGCCCGCGGCCGAGCCGCCTCACCCCGCCACCGCGCCCACCCTGCACGCGGCGATCAAGTCCAACGCCAAGGCCCTCGCCCACGCGGCGGAGCGGGCCGAGCAGATCCGTCAGGCGCCGCAGGATCACGTGCCCAAACTGGTGGTCTCGCGGCACGTCCGGGGGGACAGCTGGCTCGACAAGATCGCCGACGCGGTGAACCGGATCTGCGGATCCATGTGGGTGTTCCTGATCATCACCATCGGCATCGTGGTGTGGCTGTTCGCCGGCAACATCGTGGGCTTCGACAAGACCCCGTGGCCGCTGCTGCTGGTCATCCTCAACCTGCCACAGCTGTCCATCATGATCTCGCTGCAGGTCAGCGCCAACCGGGCGCAGGCGGCCAGCGACAAGCGGGCCATCGCCGACCACGAGACCCTCATCGCGCTGCACGCGATGGGCACGCAGCAGCTGAAGATCCTGCACGGCCAGGACCGGGTGCTGGCCATCCTGAACAACTTCGCCAGCAAGGACATGCCGGGCGTGCAGCAGGAAGTCCTGGCCAACACCCGGGCCATCCTCGCCCACGTGGGTGACGGGACGGCCGCGGAGTAAGCCCGGCGCCGGGCGGGATCCGGCTTAAGGGGCGGAACCGGGCGGGCCGGCGGTGCGTCGAAGCGGTGGTCATATCCACCGATCAGGAGGCACACCATGGCCATCTCATTCACCCCCAGCCAGCGGGCGGCCGCCATCGGCGTGGCCGCGGCCGTGCTCCTGGTCGGCGCCTTCGCCGCCGGGGCCGGGCTGGACGGCAGCACCCCCGCGGCCGCCTCGGCGCCCGCGGGCAGCCAGGCCGTGCTCACCGGGCAGGCTACCGGCGGCAGCGGGGCGAGGGTCACCGTGACCGGCACCGGCAACGTGACCGGCACCCCGAACCAGCTGGTGCTGTCGATGGGCGTGCAGACCAACGGCGCGTCGGTGTCCACCGCGCTGGCCCGCGCCAACCGCGCGGTCCGGGGGGTCACCGCCGCGCTGACCAGGACCGGGGTCCGGGCCGCCGACATCCAGACCTCGGGCCTGTCGATCCAGCCCAACTACGGCAGCTCGCCGCTGCCTGACGGGTACGGGGTCAGCGAGTCGATCCAGGTCACGCTGCGGAACCTGGGCACTGCGGGCAGCCAGATCAGTGACGCGGTCCGGGCCGGCGGCAACGCCACCGTGGTGGACGGTGTGTCACTCAACCTGAGCGACAACGGCTCGCTGCTCGCCGCCGCCCGGGCCAGGGCGGTGGCCGACGCCCGGACCAAGGCCGCCCAGTACGCGCGGGCGCTCGGCCAGCCGCTCGGGGCGCTGGTGACCATGTCGGAGCAGAGCCCGGTGCAGCAGTTCCCGGTGTTCAACGGGCTGGCGACGCCGGCGGCGGGCCGGGCGGTCCCGGTCCACCCGGGCACCCAGCAGGTGTCGGTCACCGTCACCGCCGTCTTCGCCCTGGCCTGACCGGGGCCACGGTGGTGGCGCGGAGGCGCGCTGGCCGGTAGGCTCCCGGCATGCGAATCAGCCGAGTCCGCCAGTGGTGGCGCCGCCGGTGAGGCGGTGACTGGTTCGCGCAGCGCAAATCCAGAAGCGACCGCCCGGATCGGGCGGTCGCTTCGTGCGTCAGCCGGTCCGGGCACTCACCCAGGGGGCACCCGTGGAGTCGGCAGCAGGAGCAGGTGACCCGGTGGCGGGCGGGGCCCGCAGCGTCAGCATGACCGCGGGCGGGGTCGAGGTGACCCGCCGCGCCGAGCCGTTCGACGAGCAGTTGCTGGCCGGCATCTGCGCCCAGGCCGAGCAGGTGCGCGGCGGTGTGCTCAGCTCCGGCATGGAGTACCCCGGCCGGTACAGCCGGTGGCATCTGGCCTACCTCAACCCCTGCCTGGAGCTGATCGGCCACGGGCGCCGGATCAGTGCCCGCGCCCTCAACGCCCGGGGTGAG
>DATDGI010000436.1:0-33600 GCA_036522155.1 Streptosporangiaceae bacterium | reverse complement strand
GGCCGAAGCCGGGCAGCTGCGAGATGCGCGCCAGCAGCTCCGCGCCGGAGGTCACGCCCTGCCAGACGCTGGCCGTCTCGCCCTGGTAGTGGTCGACCAGGTGCCGGCTCAGCTGCTGGACCCGGGTCGCCATCGAGCGGGGGTAGCGGTGCAGGGCCGGGCGCTCACTGAAGATCGCGGCCAGGGCGTCCGGGTCGAACCCGGCGAGCTCGGCGGCCGTGGGCTCGTGCCCCAGGCGGCGGACCAGGTCGCGCGGTGAGGTGAACGCCTTCTCTATCGTCACCTGCTGGTCGAGCAGCATGGCGATCAGCAGCGCGAGCGGGCTGCGGGACAGCAGGTCGTTGGCATCAGCGTCGATGGGCAGGGAAAGCGTCATGGCACCTCCTGGCGCACCCGACCCTAACGGATCCCGTGCTTGCGCAGGATGTCGGCCACATCACCGAACTCGTCGTCGTCCAGGCTGGCCGCCTTCGCCTTGGCCGGCCCGATCGCCTTGGCCGGCTTGGCCACGGTGCCTGCCGACGGTTCCGCGGCCCCGCCGGACCGCTTCCTGGCCCGGCCGCGCAGCTGCCCGGAGACCACGAACAGGACCACCGCGACGATGGCCACTATGACCCCCGACCACACCTTCGGCGAGAATACGAACGAGGTCGCGAAACTGGTGATGGCGGTGCCGAACCGCCACAGCAGCTCGATCACCCCGGTCAGGTAGGCGGCGATCGGCAGCAGCGACCAGGCCACCCCGCGCAGCCCGGCCGCGATGCCCCGCCGGCGCCAGGCGAACCAGCTCGCCACCAGCCCGATCAGGGTCAGCCCGCCGGTCAGTGGCAACCAGGCGATCTGGCTATAAGTTGACACGGCCATCTCCCTTCCCGGCAGGCACTGCCCGGGCTGGTTCCCGCTGCGACCCTTCCCTTGCTTGCGAGACTAGGCGATGCGCACGCGTGGGTCGAGAACGGCGTAGACGACGTCCACGATGAGGTTGGCCAGCACCACGAACGCCGACGCGATGACCACGAACGCCAGGATCACCGGCTGGTTGCCCTGCGAGATGGCGGTCACCGCGTCCTGGCCCAGGCCGCCGATGTTGAACACATTCTCGACCACGATCACCCCGCCGAGCAGGGCGCCGATGTCCACCCCGAGCTGGGAGATGACCGGGGTGAGCGCCGACCGGAGCCCGTGCTTGTAGATGACGCGGCGCTCGGACAGGCCCTTGGCCCGGGCGGTGCGGATGTAGTCCTCACCCATGGTGTCGAGCAGCGAGCCGCGGGACAGCCGGGTGTAGACGGCCGCCTGCACGGTGGCCAGGGTGATCCAGGGCAGGATCATGTGCCCCATCCACGGGATCACCCCCGAGCTGAGCCCCACATAGTTGACCGAGATCCAGGTGTAGCCCTGCTCGTTCAGCGGCTGGAACACGTACCGGAGCAGCAGCAGGCCGAGCACGAAGGTCGGCAGGGAGATGCCGGCCAGCACGCCGAGGGTGGAGACCCGGTCGAACAGGCTGCGGGCCCTGGTGGCCGACAGGATGCCCACGCCGAGCCCGGCGACCAGCCAGAGGACCACGCCGCCGACCACCACGGAGGCGGTCCGGGGCAGGTCCTGGGCGAGCACCGTGTTGACGCTCTCGCCGTTGTAGTAGGAGTAACCGAAGTTGAAGTGCCCGACCAGCGCGACCAGGAAGTGCCAGTACTGTACGGTGATCGGCTCGGTCAGCCCGAGCCGCTTGTTGATCAGCGCAAGTGTCGCCGACGTCGCCGACCGGCCGCCGATTTGCCGGGCCACGATGTTGGCCGGCCGGAGGAAGAACAGCAGGAACGAGACGGTGGTGACGAACCAGAGGACGACGATCCCGGTGAGGATCCGGCGGATCACGAAGTAGATAGTCGACATGGCGGCTCAGCCCTCCGCGGTCCCGGCTGCGGCGGCCGCGGATGCGGCCTTGCCCCGGCGCTTCTTGCGCCTCTGGCCCGCGAAGATCCGCTCGGTGCGCGGGTCGAGCGCATCCCTGACCCCGTCACCGAGCAGGTTGAAGGCCAGCGTGGTGATCAGCAGGGCCGCCGCCGGGAAGACCAGGTACCACCAGGCGACCTGGTAGTAGCTCTGCGCCCCCGCCAGGATGTTGCCCCAGCTCGCGGTCGGTGGCTGGATGCCGAGCCCGAGGTAGGACAGGGTGGCCTCGAACACGATCGCGTTCGGGATAAGCAGCGTCGCCAGCACCAGCACCGGCCCCAGCAGGTTGGGCATGATGTGCACGAACATGATGCGCCACGGCCCCGCCCCGAGTGACCGGGCCGCCTCGATATACTCCTTCTCCTTCAGCGACAGCGTCTGGCCACGGACGATCCGGGACACACCCGCCCAGGAGAAGAACGTGATGACCCCGATCACGATCGGCAGGCTCGGCCCGAACCGGGCCGCCAGCGCCAGCGCCAGCACCACGAACGGGAACGCGAGCACCGCGTCGATGCATCTGGCCAGCACGCCGTCCACCCAGCCGCCGAAGTAGCCGCTGATCAGGCCGAGCGCCACCCCCGCCACGGTCGCCATCAGGGTCGTGCTCAGGCCGACGAACAGTGAGATCCGGGCCCCGTACAGGATCCTGACAAAAACATCCCGGCCCAGCTCGTCGGTGCCCAGCAAGAAGCCGGACTTGCCCGGCGCGACCGGCAGCCCGGCCGGGGACAGCCCGGTGTTCGGGTACTGCTGGACGGCGGCGTGGCCGGTCAGCGCGGCGAACGCGGGCGCCAGGATGGCCAGCCCGGCGATCACCACGATGGTGATCACCGAGGCGATGGCCATCTTGTCGTGCCGCAGCCGGCGCCAGGTCAGCTGCCACTGGCTCCGTCCCTCGATCGCCTGCTCCGGCGCGGACTCGGCGGCTGCGGCCTGGAACTCGACTTCGGTGATGCTCATCGGGGTCTCCTTCCCTGGGCCCGGACGGCGCCGACGAGATCCTCCCCGGCGGGGACCGGGAAGTGGCAGGCGGTGAGGTGGGCGGGCGGGTCACCCGCCTTGACCTCCAGCGGCGGGATCTCCTGGCCGCAAATGTCCTGGGCCCGCGGGCAGCGGGGGTGGAACCGGCAGCCGGCCGGCGGGTTGATCGGGGACGGGACTTCCCCGCTGAGGATGATCCGCTGCCGGGCGGCCGCGGATTCGGGGTCGGCGGCGGGGGCCGCGGACAGCAGCGCCCTGGTGTAGGGGTGGTGGGAACGCTCGTAGACGTCGTCCTTGGGGCCGAGTTCCGCCGCCTTGCCGAGGTACATGACCATGACCTCGTTGCTCACGTGCCGGACCACTTCCAGGTCGTGCGCGATGAACAGGTAGGTCAGCCCGAAGTCGTCCTGCAGGTCGGCGAGCAGGTTCAGGATCTGCGCCTGGATCGACACGTCGAGCGCGGAGACCGGCTCGTCGCAGATGATCAGCTTCGGGCGGAGCGCGAGCGCCCGGGCCACCCCGATCCGCTGCCGCTGGCCGCCGGAGAACTCGGCCGGGAACCGGTTGTAGTGCTCGGGGTTGAGCCCGACCCGCTGCATCAGCTCCTGGACCGCGCGCTTGCGCTCGCTGCCGGTGGCCGTCCGGTGGATGATGAACGGCTCCCCGATGATCGAGCCGACCCGCAGCCGGGGGTTCAGCGAGCCATAGGGATCCTGGAAGATCATCTGGATCTCACGGCGGAAGGGCTGCATGGCCCGGCGGGACAGGTTGGTGATGTCCTTGTCCTCGAAGGTGACCTTCCCTGAGGTGATCGGCAGCAGGCCGGCGATGCAGCGGGCCAGGGTCGACTTACCGCAGCCGGTCTCGCCGACCAGGCCGAGGGTCTGCCCCCGGCGGAGCGAGAGCGACACCCCATCGACGGCCTTCACGTCCCCGACATGCCTGCTCATGATCCCGCCGGACTTGATCGGGAAGTACTTGACCAGGTTGTCGACCTGCAGCAGGACATCCGCGCCCACGTCCGGGTCGGCGGGCATCTGGCTGGCGGTGGCGCCCGGCGCGCCGGGCGGCAGCCCGGTCATACGACCACGCTCCCTTCGCCCTCGGGGCTTTGGGCGATCTCCTCGGCCACCTTGGCGGCGACCTGGGTGCGGCCCTCGGCCACCGCGTGGCGCCGGATGCTGGCCGCCCTCTCGTCCAGGCCGGCCGAGCTCGCGGGCAGCCAGCAGGCGGAGCGGTGCTGGCCGGCCGCGCCGACCGGCACCAGCTGGGGCTCCTCGGTCAGGCAGCGGTCCATCACATAGGCGCACCGCGGGTGGAAGGAGCAGCCGCTCGGCAGGTTGATCAGGCTCGGCGGCTGCCCGGTGATCGGCTTGAGCCGCTCGGCCGCGGCCGAGCTGTTCGGGATCGACTCCAGCAGCCCCATCGTGTAGGGATGGTGCGGCTGGTAGAACGCGTCGTGCTTGGAAGCGGTCTCCGCCGCCCGGCCGCCGTACATGACCAGGACGTCGTCGGCGATGTCGGCCACCACCCCGAGGTCGTGCGTGATCATGATCAGTGCGGTGTCCGATTCCTCCTGCAGCCGGATCAGCAGGTCCAGGATCTGCGCCTGCACGGTCGCGTCCAGCGCGGTGGTCGGCTCGTCAGCGATGATCAGCTTGGGCGACAGCGACAGCGCCATCGCGATCATGGCCCGCTGCCGCATGCC
The DNA here is from genome assembly GCA_036522155.1 of Streptosporangiaceae bacterium. Classification (GTDB taxonomy): domain Bacteria; phylum Actinomycetota; class Actinomycetes; order Streptosporangiales; family Streptosporangiaceae; genus UBA9676. The sequence goes on along the minus strand of DATDGI010000436.1, from coordinate 28,952 downwards.
GCCGGAGAACTGGTGCGGGTAGTCGCTCGCCCGCTGCCGGGGGTTCGGGATGCCGACCCGGCCCAGCAGCTCGACCGCCTGCTCGGCCGCCCGCGACTTGCTGACCTTCCTGTCGTGGGCCCTGATCATCTCGGCGATCTGCCAGCCCACCCGGTACATCGGATGCAGGCTGGTCAGCGGGTCCTGGAAGATCACCGAGATCTGCGCGCCGCGGATCCGGCGCAGTTCGTCCGGGGCCAGGCTGAGCAGGTCGGTGCCGTCGAACATGGCCTTGCCGGTCACCTGCCCGCCCGGAGCCAGCCCGAGCAGGGTCTGGGTGAGGACAGTCTTGCCGCTGCCGGATTCGCCCACGATGCCCAGCGTCCGGCCGGCGTCGACGCTGAATGACACCCCGCGCACCGCCTTGACGACGCCGTCCGCGGTGGGGAAGCTGACCCGGAGGTCAGTTACGTCGAGCAGGCTCACTAGTTCCTCCGAATCATGGCCACCGCTCACCCCCCCGGCGCCCAGCTGAGCCCGCCAGTCACCAGGTGGCACCCGGGCCGGAGGCCGGATGGGCTGGTTGTGCCCCAGTTACGCTGAGCATACGCAGAAAGGGTCCTGCTGGACATGCGTCGCATGTCCAGCAGGACCTCTCTCTTCACCTGATTAAGGCGTGTTCGGGTTGAGCCAGACGTTGGTGATGTCCGTCCCGCCGATGGTCGGCGAGAAGATCACGCTGCTGGAACCCGCGTTGTGCACCCGCGTACTCGCGTAGTTGGGGTTGAGCGCACTGTCCAGCGGCACGATCACGGCGTTCTTCATGACGGTCATGTCCGCCTGGTGCCAGTCAGCCGCTGCGGTCGACTGCGAGGTGGCAGCCAGCGCCGACTTGATCAGGCCGTCCACGGCCGTGCTGGAGAAGCAGCCGTAGTTGTTGGTGTTCACCACGCAGTTGGTCCCGAACAGCGGCTGCAGGGTGGTGCGGCCGTTGTTCCCGAACCAGTCGGGGAACCAGCCAGGCTGGCCCATGTCCCACTGGTTCGCCTTGTTGTTCTGCGGCGAGTTGCCGAGCGACACGAAGTAGCTCGACGGCGGTTCCGGCTTGCCCTTGAGGGTGATGCCACACGCCGACAGCCCGCCCTGGATCGACTGGAAGATGTCGGTGTTGATGGTGTCGGCGACGTAGGTGTCGATCAGCGTCACCCCGCTGGGGTAGCCGGCCGACTTGAGCATGGCCTTGCACTTGGCCGCGTCACCCTGGCTGTTCGCCGACGGGTAGAGGTTGTAGTTCGCCCAGCCCAGGCTGCCGGGCGGAGACGCGGTGTTGATGATCTGGTTGAACAGCGGGCCGCCGAGCACCTTCTGCAGGGAAGCCTTGTCCACGCCGTACTCGATGGCCTGCCGCACAGCCAGCTTGCCCATCGCGCCGCTGGCGTCCGGGCTGCGCAGGTTGAACACGATGTACGGGTTGGTGGAGCTGCCCGGCCAGATGTGGAACCTGGAGTCCTTGTTCGCCACCAGGCCCGGGATGGAGGTCGGCGGCACCGGTGGCACGAGGTCGTCCACGATATCGCCGGTATTGGCCTGCATCTCGGACAGGGCGGTCTGCTGTGCGCTGGTACCCATGGTCATCACGATCGACTTCACGTACTGGTGCCGGAGCGGGTCGGAACTCTGCTTCCAGGCCGGGTTCCGGCTCAGCGTGAGCGACTTGCCGGGCACGTACGCGGTGATCTGGAACGGCCCGTCGGAGATGGTGTGCTGCCGGAACTGCGCGCTGTCCGGCACATAGCCGTCGTACTCGACCGGGCGGGCCGAGGTGAACGGCATGGCCATGATGAAGTTGAAGTCGCTGGCCGGTTCGACCAGCTTGACCTGCAGCGTCATCGCGTTCGGCGCGGTCATGCCCGTGATGGTGTGCGAGTTCTGGTAGGCGGCAATGTTCGCGGCCGTCGGCGACGGGGCCTTCTTGCCGGAGAAGAACGCCGTCTCGGCGTCACAGTAGGTGCTGAACCCGGAGATCGCGCTGCGGAAGTACAGCTGGTTCCCGACCGGGGCGACCGGGTTGCAGAACGCCTTGAACTCACGGACGAAGTCGTCCGCGACCACCTGCCGCGCCGGTGACGTGTTCCAGTCCACTCCGGAGCGGATGTGGAACGTGTACAGCAGGCCGCCGTCCGTGATCCCGCCGTTGGCCGTGCTCGGCACAGCGGTCGCGATGTCCGGCTGCGGGGTTGTCTCCTGTGTCCACAGCGGGGACTGGGTGTTCGGCGCGGCGGTTGTCGAGTACGACAGCAGCTGCCGCGCGTAGGCGCGCTCGACGATGTAGTCGCCCGTGTAGTAGGCGGGCACGGTATCGAGGTGGTCGGGTCCTGCGTTCGCGATGATGCGCAGGGTCCCGCCATAGACCGGTGTCGACGAGGACGTCGTCGTGCTGGTGGTGGACTTGGCACAGGAGGCGAGCCCGACGGCAGCAAGCAACGCCATAGCCAGTAGCACCGACCGTCTGGCTTTGGAGGTCATAAACGGTCTCCTTCCTGCGCGGGCGCCCACGCAGGCATGTCAGGTGAGTATTCCCTGTGGGTACGGTGTCTCAGCTATCATGCCCAGCGCCAGACCATGAACAGCGTTGTGGCCCATTTGTGACCGAATCAAGATTCTTTCGCAAGAGGACGGCGGCGCCCGCACACTCCACCGGTCAGATGGGCCCGGCGTGGTAAATCCTTCGGGTCGCCGCACAAATCACGTTACGTTCTGTATCGGGCGGCCGCCTCCGCGTGCCCCCGCAGCAGCGGCAGCGTGACCTCGCGCAATGAGCCCGCCACGAGGCAGCCGGGGCGCGCCGGGATCGGGTGCAGGCTGGGGACCGCGATCACCGGGCAGCCGGCCGCCAGTGCCGAGGCGACCCCGTTCGGCGAGTCCTCCAGGGCGACGCACCGGCCCGGCGGCTCGCCCAGCAGCGCGGCGGCCCGCAGGTAGGGCTCGGGGCCAGGCTTGCCCGCCCGGACGTCCTCGCCGCAGACGGTGACGGCGAACGCCAGCCCGGTGCTGGCCAGCACGGCCGTCATGATCTGGCGCTGCGTCGAGGTCACCAGCCCGCGCGGTATCCCGGCCGCGTCCAGGCCGGCCAGCAGCTCGGCCGCACCTGGCATCAGCGTGGCCCCGCGTTCGGTCAGCAGCTCGGTCATGGCGCCGAGCAGCCAGCTGGCGATCTGCCCGGGCGGGACCGGCCGCTGCGCCCGGCCCTGCATGTAGCTGACCGTGTAGGCCAGCGAGCCGCCGACCAGCTCGCGCTGGTCGGCGTCGGCCCAGGAGCCGCCGAGCCGGGCCATGACCGCGCGTTCGGCCTCGAACCAGACCGGCTCGGTGTCCACCAGCAGCCCGTCCATGTCGAACAGGACGCAGCCCAGGGCACCGCCGTCCGGGCTGCCGGTCACGCGCTGAAGTACTTCGCCTCGGGGTGATGGGCGATCAGCGCGTCGGTGGACTGTTCCGGCGCGAGCTGGAACTCCTCCGACAGGCTCACCCCGATCCGCTCCGGCCGCAGCAGCCGCACCAGCTTGGCCCGGTCCTCAAGCTCGGGGCAGGCCGGGTAGCCGAACGAGTACCGGCAGCCGCGGTAGCCGACCTTGAGGATCCCGTCCAGTTCCGGTGGGTCGAACCCGGCCAGGCCGAGCTCGCCGCGCACCCGCGCGTGCCAGTACTCGGCCAGGGCCTCGGTCAGCTGAACGGATAGCCCGTGCAGCTCCAGGTAGTCCCGGTAGGCGTCCTTGGCGAACAGCTCCGCGGTCGCCTGGCTGATCTTGCGGCCCACGGTGACCAGCTGGAAGGCGATCACGTCGGTCTCGCCGGAGGCGGCAGGCCGGAAGAAGTCAGCCAGGCACAGGTGCCGGTCATGCCGCTGGCGCGGGAAGGTGAACCGCTCCCGCTCCTGCCCGGCCCCGTCCAGCACCACCAGGTCGTCGCCCTCGCTGACCGCCAGGTAGTACCCGTAGACCACCCCGGCTTCCAGCATGCTCTCGGTCTGGATCCGGTCCAGCCACATCCGCAGCCGCGGCCTGCCCTCGGTCTCGACCAGCTCTTCGTAGGACGGCCCGTTGCCGCCCCGGGCGGGCTTGAGCCCCCACTGGCCCATGAAGGTGGCCCGCTCGTCGAGGAAGGCGGCGTAGTCGGCCAGCGCGATGCCCTTCACCACCCGGTCCCCGGTGAACGGGGGCACCGGCAGCTCGTTGTCGGTGGCGACGCCGGAGCGGGCCGGCATGTCGGCCGGCTCGGTCACCCGCAGCCGGGCCCCGGCCGCCACCCGCCGCTCGCGCGGTGCGGGCAGCCCGGCCCCCGGGTCACCGCGTTTGACCGCCATCACCGCATCCATCAGCCGCAGCCCCTCGAACGCGTCCCGCGCGTAGCGGACCTCACCGTCGAACAGCGAGGCCAGGTCCTGCTCGACGTAGGCACGGGTGAGCGCGGCGCCGCCGAGGAGCACCGGCCAGCGGTGGGCCAGGCCGCGTGAGTTCAGCTCGGCCAGGTTGTCCTTCATCACCACGGTCGACTTGACCAGCAGCCCGGACATGCCGATCGCGTCAGCGGCATGCTCGGTGGCCGCGTCCACGATGGCCGAGAGTGGCTGCTTGATGCCGATGTTCACGACGTCGTAGCCGTTGTTGGACAAGATGATGTCCACCAGGTTCTTGCCGATGTCGTGGACGTCGCCCTTGACCGTGGCCAGCACGATGCAGCCCTTGCCGATCTCGCCGGACCGCTCCATGTGCGGTTCCAGGTAGCCGACGGCCGCCTTCATCACCTCGGCGGATTGCAGCACGAACGGCAGCTGCATCTGGCCGGAGCCGAACAGGTCCCCGACCGTCCTCATGCCGTCAAGCAGGACGTCGTTCACGATCTCCAGGGCCGGGCGCTGGCCGAGGGCCTCGTCCAGGTCGGCTTCAAGCCCGGCCCGCTCGCCGTCGATGATCCGCCGCTTCAGCCGCTCCCACAGTGGCAGCCCGGCCAGTTCCGCGGCCCGGCTGGCCCTGACCGCGGCGGTGTCGACCCCTTCGAACAGCGCCAGCAGGGTGGCCAGCGGGTCGTACCCCTCCCGGCGGCGGTCATAGATGAGATCCAGCGCCGTCTGCAGCTGGTCGCCGGGGACCCGCGCGATCGGCATGATCCGGGAGGCGTGGACGATCGCCGAGTCGAGCCCGGCCCGCACGCACTCGTCGAGGAAGACCGAGTTCAGCACGGCCCGCGCGGCCGGGTTGAGGCCGAACGAGACGTTCGAGACCCCGAGCGTGGTCTGCACGTCCGGGTAACGCTGCTTGACCGCCCGGATCGCCTCGATCGTCTCCAGCGCGTCGCGCCGGGTCTCCTCCTGGCCGGTGGCGATCGGGAACGTGAGGCAGTCCACGATGATGTCGGCCCGCCGCATCCCCCACCGGCCGGTCAGATCCTCGATCAGCCGGGTGGCGACGGCCACCTTCCGGTCGCGGGTCCGCGCCTGGCCCTGCTCGTCGATGGTGAGCGCGATCACGGCCGCCCCGTGCTCGGCCACCAGCGGCATGACCCTGGCCAGCCGGGAGCCGGGGCCGTCCCCGTCCTCGTAGTTGACCGAGTTGACGACCGCCCGGCCGCCGAGCATCTCCAGGCCCGCCTGGACCACGGCCGGCTCGGTGGAGTCGATGACCAGGGGCAGGGTGGCCGCGGTGGCGAGCCGGCCCGCGACCTCGGTCATGTCGGCCGTCCCGTCCCGGCCGACGTAGTCCACGCACACGTCAAGCAGGTGCGCGCCGTCCCTGGTCTGCTGGCGCGCGATCTCCACGCAGTCGTCGTACCGGCCGGCCAGCAGCGCCTCCCGGAACGCCTTGGAGCCGTTGGCGTTGGTGCGCTCCCCGATGGCCAGGAACGAGGTGTCCTGGCGGAAGGCCACATGCTGGTACAGCGAGGCGACCCCCGGGTCGGGCCGCGGCTGCCGCCGGGTGAGCGGCCTGCCGCGTAGCCGGTCGACCACCGCCGCCAGGTGCTCGGGGGTGGTGCCGCAGCAGCCGCCGGCCAGCGCCAGCCCGAACTCGGCGGTGAACGTCTCGTGCGCGTCGGCGAGCTGGCCGGGCGTGAGCGGGTAGTGCGCGCCGTCGGCGGTGAGTACCGGCAGCCCGGCGTTGGGCATGCAGGAGACACCGGCGGTGGCGTGACCGGCCAGGTAGCGCAGGTGCTCGCTCATCTCGGACGGGCCGGTCGCGCAGTTGAGCCCGATCAGGCTGATCCCCAGCGGCTCCAGCGCGGTGAGCGCGGCCCCGATCTCGGTGCCGAGCAGCATGGCCCCGGTGGTCTCGATCGTCACCTGGGCGATCACCGGGATGTCCCGCCCGGCCGCGGTGAGCGCCCGCCGGGCGCCGATGATCGCCGCTTTCGCCTGCAGCAGGTCCTGGCAGGTCTCCACGATGACCGCGTCCACCCCGCCGCGCAGCAGCCCGACCACGTTGCGCTGGTAGGCATCGCGCAGCTCGGCGAACCGCACGTGGCCGAGGGTCGGCAGCTTGGTGCCCGGGCCGACCGAGCCGAGCACCCACCGTGGGCGGCCGTTCGCGCTGGCGGCGTCGGCGGCCGCCCTGGCGATGGCCGCCCCGGCCGCCGACAGCTCTTCGATCCGCGCTTCCAGCCGGTATTCGCCCAGGTTGGCGAGGTTTGCCCCAAAGGTATTGGTAGTCACGCAGTCCACGCCTGCGTCAAGATAGGCGTCGTGGATCGACCGGACGATATCCGGCCGGGTGAGGTTGAGGATCTCGTTGCAGCCTTCGTGACCATCGAAGTCGCTGAGCGTGGCCGGACTGGCCTGGAGCATGGTGCCCATCGCGCCGTCCGCCACGACTACCCGCTGGGCCAGAGCGGCCAGCAAGGGGGCGGCTGCCGGCCGGGGCGGGCGGTCAGTCGTCGTCATAGAGCCCCTATTCTAGGGGGCCGCGGCGTGCTGGCCAGGGCCGGGAATGGCGCCCGGCCGGCCAGGGTACCCGGCGATCTTCAGTGCGCCGTAACCTGGGAGCATGGCCGCGGGCGGCCAGGCCGCGGTGAGGGAGGTGATGGGTGATCGAGCTGGACGGCATCGGCAAGCTCAAGTCACCGGTGATCATCGCCGCCTTCGAGGGCTGGAACGACGCGGGCGAGGCAGCCAGCGGTGTCATCAACCACCTGAACCTGGCCTGGCAGGCCGCGCCGGTCGGCGCCATCGACCCGGAGGACTACTACGACTTCCAGGTGACCCGGCCGGTGACCGAGGTGGCCGAAGGCCGGACCGAGCGGCTGATCTGGCCCACCACCCGGCTGCTCGTGGCCAAGCAGGACGCCGCCGACCGGGAGGTGATCCTGGTCCATGGCATCGAGCCCAACATGCGCTGGCGGGCCTTCTGTGCCGAGCTGGTCACCGCCTTCACCACGGTCAAGGCCCAGATGGTGGTGCTGCTCGGGGCACTGCTGGCCGACTCCCCGCACACCCGCCCGGTGCCGGTGACCGCCGCCGCGTCCGACCCGGCCCTGGCCGCCGACCTGCGCGCCGAGCCGGTCGACTACAAGGGCCCGACCGGGATCCTGGGGGTGCTCCAGCACGCCTGTGCGGACGCGGGCCTGCCGGCCGTGTCGCTGTGGGCGTCGGTCCCGCACTATGTGGCCCAGCCACCGTGCCCCAAGGCGACGCTGGCCCTGCTGCGCGGGGTGGAGGACATTCTCGACGTGGCGCTCCCGCTCGCGGATCTGCCGGCCGAGGCGCGCGCCTGGGAGCGGGGCGTGGACGAGCTCGCCGAGCAGGACAGCGAGGTGGCCGAGTACGTGCGGACCCTGGAAGAGGCCAAGGACGCCACCGACCTGCCAGAAGCCAGCGGCGACGCCATCGCCCGCGAGTTCGAGCGCTACCTGCGCCGCCGGCGCGATCCCAGCTGAGGCCTACACCGGCGGCCAGGGCACGGCGGGCCAGTTCTCCGGCGGGTACGGGTGCACCCTGTGCTGGATCAGCAGGTCGACCCGGTCCGAGGTGGCCCGCACCTCCCGCGGTGACAGCAGTGCGGTCAGCTCGGCCGCCAGCTCACCCTGCGCCATCTTGGCCTGCAGCCGGGACAGGGCGTGCATGCACCGACCGGGCAGCCGGCGGCCGCGCCACTGCCAGAGCACGGTCCGCAGCTTGTACTCCTCGCCGAAGCAGACGCCGTGGTCACAGCCGTAGAGATGGCCGTCGGGCAGCGGCAGCAGGTGGCCGATCTTCCGGTCGGCGTTGTTGACCACCGCGTCGAAGACGGCCATGTCACGCAGCTGGGGATGGTCGCAGCTGCGCGCCAGCGCGATCAGATCCGCGCTGGGGTCGGCCTCGATCCACAGCTGGCACATGCCCGGGCCGAACGGGCCGTCCCGCATCAGGGTGGGCGGGACGATGTCCCAGCCGGCCGCGCGGGACACCACATAGGCGGCCACCTCCCTGGCGGCCAGGGTGCCCGGCGGGAAGTCCCAGAGCGGGCGCTCCCCCGCGACCGGCTTGTAGACGCATGCCGCCTGCCGCCCCTCGTAACTGACGCTGCAGTAGAGGGTCGCGTTGGAGGCTTCCACCAGCCGCCCCTCCACCGTCAGCGTGCCGTGGCGGAGCAGGTCGAGCGCGGCCGCGTGACCCAGCCCTTCGGTGGCTGGCCCGGCCCCGTCCGGGGCGGGCGGGCGCGGGGGCCGGCTGGAGCGAGGCGGCCGCTGGGTGCGGCGGCCGGTTGGGCTGTCAGGCATCGATCGCCCGGTGGCCGTTCTGCCGCGGGCAGACGTGGCCCTCGGCGTCCAGCGGCAGCCCGCACAGCGGGCACGCGGGCCGGCCCTGCGCGACCACCTGCAGGGCGCGCTGTGAGAAGGCGCGGGCCTCGGCCGGGGTGATCCGGACCCGCAGCACCGCCGGGCCGCCCTCGGGCACCTCCTCAGCCAGCGGCTCGACCGGGGTTTCGGACTCCTCCTGCGCCTCGATGACCACCCGCTCGTCCTCGCCGTCCCAGGCGAGCGCGATGGCGCCGACCCGGAACTCCTCCATCAGGGGCAGGTCAAGCGGCCCGTCGTCAGCCAGGTCGGCCGGCGCCGTGGCGGGCACCGCGACCCGTCCGCCGGTGCGCCGCAGCACTTCGTCGAGCAGTTCGTCGAGCCGCTCGGCGAGCAAGCTGACCTGGAACTTCTCCAGGGCGACGCTGGTGACCCGGCCGGCCGCGCTCGCCTGCAGATAGAACGTGCGCTCACCGGGCTGGCCGACCGCCCCGGCGACGAACCTGTCCGGCGGATCGTATGTGTAGACCGGCATGGACCTATCCTCCCGCCCCGCCACCGATGACCGCAGCGCTGTCCCGCCCCGCCCGGGCTGGCCTGGTCAGGCCCTTGACCGATCCGCCGGTGTCATTCATCCGCAGCAGGAACGGGCGCAGCGGTGTATAGCGGATCACGCTCAGCGAGCAGGGATCGACGCTGAGCCGCTGGAACAAGTCCAGATGCATGCCCAGGCAGTCGGCTATCACTGATTTGATCACATCGGCGTGCGAGCAGATCAGGTAGACGGCGTCCGGGCCGAGCCTGGCATTCCAGGACCGGATGGCCCGTACCGCCCGGTGCTGGACGTCCAGCAGGGACTCGCCGTCCGCGCCGGGGAACCGGACCGCGCTGGGGTGGGCCTGCACCACCCGCCACAGCGGATCCCGGGCCAGCCGCCGCAGCGGTTTCCCGGTCCAGTCGCCGTACCGGACCTCGGCGAGCTGCTCATCTTCCTGGACGGCCGCGGGATGGCCGTTCCTGGCCGCGGCGATGGCGTCCGCCGTCTCCCGGCACCGCTGCACCGGGCTGGTGACGATGGCATCCAGCGGCACACCGGCCAGCCGGGCCGCCAGCGCGGTGGCCTGGTCACGGCCGCGGTCGTCCAGCGGGATGCCTGGCGTCCGGCCCGCCAGGACGCTCCCGGTTGCCCCGGTCAGGCCGTGCCGCACCAGCAGAACCAACGTCACGGCATGACTCTACGGGGTGCGGCGGGCAGGTGTCAGAACGCGTCGGCGGCGCCCGCGCTGGCCCCGGCGGGGGTGGCCGCCTCCGGCCCGCTGCGCAGCAGCGGGAAGTGGCAGGCGGCGATGTGGCCGGGGCCGAATCCGCGCAGTTGCGGCTCCTCCTTGGCGCACCGGTCCTGTGCATACGGGCAGCGGGTGCGGAACCGGCAGCCCGACGGCGGGTTGATGGCGCTGGGCAGTTCCCCGGACACCCCCGCCTTGGTGCGCGCCCTGGCCACCTCCGGCTCGGGCACCGGGATGGCCGCGATCAGCCCGGCGGTGTAGGGGTGGGCGGCACGGGCGTAGATATCCTCACCCGACCCCAGCTCGACCAGCTTGCCCAGGTACATGACACCGATCCGGTCGGCCATGTACTTCACCACGGCCAGGTCGTGGGAGATGACGATGTAGGTGAGCCCGTGGTCGGCCTGGAGCCGCTTCATCAGGTTCAGCACCTGCGCCCGGATGGACACATCCAGCGCGCTGACCGGCTCGTCGGCCACGATGACCTGCGGGTTGAGGGTGAGCGCCCGGGCCAGGCCGATCCGCTGCCGCTGCCCGCCGGAGAACTCGTGCGGATAGCGCTCCACCGCGTTGCGGGGCAGCCCGACCTCGCCGAGCAGCTCGGACACCCGTGCGTCCTGCTCCTTGCGGGTGCCGATGTGCTGGATGGCCAGCGGCTCGCGGATGATCGCCCCGACCCGCATCCGGGGGTCGAGGGAGGAGTAGGGGTCCTGGAACATCAGCTGCAGGTTCCTGCGCTGGCGGCGGAGCTCACCGCCCCGGAGCTCGGACACCGCGTGCCCGGACAGCTTGACCGCTCCGGCGTCGGGCTTTTCCAGCGCCACCACCATCCGGCCGATCGTGGTCTTGCCGCAGCCAGACTCGCCCACCAGCCCCAGCGTCTCCCCCTCGGCGACCGAGAACGTGACGCCGGACACCGCTTTGACGCTGCCGACCTTGTGCTGCAGGATCCCGGCGGTGATGGGGAACTCCTTGACCAGCCCGCTGATCTCGAGCAACGGCTCCTGCGAGGACCCCGGCCCGGCCGCCCGGTCGGCGGTGGCCAGCACCGGCGTGCGCCCGGCGTCCCCGTCCGCCGGGAGCGCGCCGTCCACCGGGTGCCAGCAGGCGAACAAGTGGTCAAATCCTTCGCCGGCCAGCGACGGCTCGTCGGTACGGCAGCGGTCGGTGGCCCGGGTGCACCGGGGGGCGAAACGGCAGCCAGGCGGCGGCGCCGACAGTTCGGGCGGCAGCCCCGAGATACTGAGCAGCCGCTGGGAGGAGGCCTGGCTCAGCCGTGGTATCGAAGCGAGCAGCGCCTGCGTATAGGGGTGGCGCATGTGCCCGAACACCTGGTCGGTGCCGCCCGTCTCCACCATCCGGCCCGCGTACATCACGTTGACCCGGTCGGCGTGACCGGCGATCACGCCCATGTCGTGGGTGATGAGCAGCATGGCCATGCCGAGCCGCTCTCTCAGGTCGTCAAGCAGCGCGAGAATCTGCGCCTGGATGGTCACGTCCAGCGCTGTGGTTGGCTCGTCCGCGATCAGCAGCTTGGGCTCGCAGGCCAGCGCCATGGCGATCATCACCCGCTGCCGGAGCCCGCCGGACAGCTGGTGCGGGAAGTCCTTGAGCCGTTCCTTCGGGCGTGGCAGCCCGACCAGGCCGAGCACCTCGGTCGCCCGGTGCAGTGCCTCCTCCTTGCTGGCGCCTCGGTGCAGCCGGACCGGCTCGGCCACCTGGTAGCCGACGGTCTTGGTCGGGTCGAGCGAGGTCAGCGGGTCCTGAAAGATCATCGCGATGTCGTTGCCGCGGATCTTGCGCAGCTCCGCCACGGGCAGGTCGACCAGTTCCCGGCCGTCCAGCTTGACGGACCCGCCCACGATCGCGCCGCCGGGCGGCAGCAGCCCCATGATGGACAGGCCGGTCATGGACTTCCCGCAGCCGGATTCACCCACGAGGCCGAGCGTTTCGCCCGGGTCGATGTACAGGTCGACGTTGCCGACCGCCTGCACCACCGACCTGGTGAGCTGGATGTGAGTCGAGAGATCCTTGATCTCCAGGACTGGGGCCATGCGCGGAGTGCTCCTTGGCTCAGTGGGTTCCGGGCTCGTCAGCGGCGCCGCAGCCGGACGTCGAGTGAGTCCCGCAGCGCGTCCCCGATCAGGTTGCAGGCCATCACCACCAGCACGATGCAGGCTCCGACCGGATAGATCAGCCACCAGTACCCGGCCTGCATGTAGCTGATGCCGCTGGCCAGCATGTCACCCCAGTCCTGGGTCGGGTAGTGCAGCCCGTAACCGAGGAACCCGAGCGCCGCGACGAGCAGGATCGCGTCCGCCACCTGGAAGGTGACGTTGACGATGATCACGCTCAGCGCGTTCGGGATCAGGTGCCGGTTGATCAGCCGCACCCGGGTGGATCCGGCCGTGCGGGCGGCCGACACGAAGTCCCGCACCTTCAGGGTGAGCACCTCCCCCCGCACCAGCCGGGCCGGGACCAGCCAGGAGAAGACGCCGATCAGGATGCTCAGGCTGAGCACCGTGGAGCCATACCGGACCGCGATAATCAGGACCACGAACAGGATCGGGATGGACAGGAAGACGTCCACCACCCGCATCATCAGCGAGTCGACGACGCCCCCGGCCAGCCCAGAGACCGCACCCACGACCGCGCCGATGATGATCGCGAAGGCGGCGGCGAGGAACCCAACCTCCAGCGCGGCCCGGCCGCCGTTCATCAGCAGCGCCAGTTCGTCGAAGCCCTGGTCGTTGGTGCCGAGCGGGTGGCCAGGACCGGGCGGCAGCGTCCCGGTATAGGCGGTGTTCAGGATATTGCCGTGGTAGAAGAGCGGCCCGGCGAAACAGAAGACCACGAAGAAGACGACCACACCGACGCCGATGAGGGCCAGCCGGTTGCGGGCGAACTCCTGGGCCGCCAGCCGCCAGCCGCTCTGGACCGGGCCAACCTCTCCGCCTTCTGGCGCGCGGCCTTCTGGCGCGCGCGAAATGTCGAGCGGCGGGAGTTGCGGGGTGAGGTTGGCTGCCACTGGTGCCTCCCAAACTCTGGCGGTCGGGTCAGCCGAGCCGGATCCGGGGATCGGCGACGGTGAGCGCGATGTCGGCGACGTAGTTGCCGCCCACCGTGAGCACCGCCCCGATCAGGGTGTACGCCATCAGGATGTAGTAGTCAGCGCTGCTCAGGCTGTTGAAGAACAGCAGCCCGAGGCCGGGGTAGTTGAACAGGGACTCGGTGATCAGGTTGCCCGCCAGCAAGATCGGGATCGACAGCCCGATCAGCGTCACGATCGGCAGGATCGCGTTGCGCAGCAGGTGGCGCAGCAGCACCAGCCTTTCTGGCAGCCCCTTGGCCTTGGCCACCTTGATGTAGTCCTGCGCCAGCACGTCGATGGCGGAGGACCGCATGTACCGGGAGAACGCAGCCACGCTGATCAGCGTCAGCGTGAGGATCGGCAGGGTCATCGCGTGCCAGTCGCCCATCACCGCCCATATCGAGTTGGACTGGCTGGCCTCGAAGCTGAAGATCGGGATGGTGAACGCGAATACCTGGATCAGGATCAGGCCGAGGAAGAAGACCGGCATCGAGTAGGTGACGAACGCCAGCGACGTGAACACGTTGTCGCCGGCGCTGTTGCGCCGCACCGCCTGGTAGATGCCCAGCGGCACGGCGATGACCAGGGAGAGCACCAGCGAGATGCCCGACAGGTAAAGGCTGCGCGCCCACCGCTCGTTGAACAGCGCGGCCACGCTCTGGTTGAGCTTGTAAGAGAAGCCCAGGTTGAGGTTCAGCAGGTTCCAGACGTAGTTCCAGTACTGCGTGAGCCAGGGCTCGTCGAAGCCGTGCTGCCGGTTCCAGGCCGCGATCGTGACCCGGTTGGCCCTGGGGCCGAGCACATCGATCGCCGGTGACGGATAGATCGTGTGCAGCAGGAAGAACACGAACACCGACACCCCGATCACGATCAGGATCGACGTGCCCGTCCGGCGGATCAGGTATGCGGTCAGCGCCAGCACCCGCCCTTCTTGGCCCATTCCGGCACGATGTGCCCCCGCCTCCCTTGTAGCACCGGGGAGGCGGGGCTGCCTAGCCCTGGGCGCGTGCCCTCGCGGGCACGCGCCCAGGACCTCACTTCACCTCACTTCGTGAAGTACATCAGTTCCGGGTTGATCCAGTACTGGGTGATGGACGAGAACGCGGTCGGCGGGCCGGACAGCGTCGTCTTCCACACCAGCACGTTCCCGGACTCCAGCGCGGTGGACACGTTCGGCTGGAAGAGCGCGGGCGCCTGCGTGGTCAGGTACTCGGCCTCGCTCTTCACCGCGTTGGGATTGGTGCCGAACACCGAGGCGTGGATGAGGCTGTCCGCGGTCGGGTCGCAGTACCCGCCCTCGTTGACGCTGCCGGTGCAGTTGAACACGCCGAGCGTGGTCGGGTAGGTGGAATCGGTGAAGCCACCGAAGTCCTCCATCGCCCAGGCGTTGTCGTTCTTCGGCGCCGCCGGGTCGTCGTAGTTGGCGATGATGTAGTTGAAGTTGCTCGACTTCAGGGTCAGCTCGATGCCCGCCTTCTTGGCCTCGGAGGCGTAGGCGGTCACCTGCTGGGCGATGTTCGCCGGGGTGGTGGTGTAGATCAGGTTCCACGCCAGCTTGGTGCCGGCCGGGATCCCCGCCCCGCACTCGCCCGCCGCCGTGCCGGCATGCGCGCAGGTGGTGGTGCCGCCCGGGACCACGTTCCAGCCGTGCGCCTTCAGCAGCGCGATCGCGTCGGGAACGCTGTAGGGATACGGGTTGATCAGTGCGTTCGGTGGCGCGTACGGGCTCTTCGGGAGGGTCGGCACCGGGCCGAACGCCGGGGCGGCCGCCCCGCCGAAGAACGCGTGGATCACTCCGGCCTGATCCTGCAGGTGAGCGAGCGCCTGCCGGATGTAGAGCTGCTTGATGATGTTGTTGAAGTCGCCGGTGGTGTCCTTGAAGTTGTAATCCATGTACAGCCAGCCGAAGTCCGGGTAACCGTAGACGTTGTAGCCGAGCGCCTTGATGCTGCCGATCTGCGGCAGGTCAGCGGTCGGCACGTAGCCAATCTGCACGTTGGACGCCTTGACCCCGTTGTACTCGGCGTTGTCCGAGGTGAACGGGACCCCGCTGTAGTCGGACATCTTGGTGGCGTGCGGTCCGCTGTAGTGGGTGTTCGGGACCATGGTGTAAGCGGCGTTGGTCGAGTTGAACGACTGCAGCACATACGGCCCGTCCACCGTCTTCCACAGCGGGTTGCTCGCCCAGGTGGCCTCGGTCTTGTTCTGCGAGATCAGGTAGTTGTAGATCTTCGTGGCGTTGGCCGCGACGGTGAAGTCAAGCAGCGGGCCGCCGGCGCTGGCGCGGGCCCAGGCGTGCGAGGGCATCGGCTGTACCGACCCGAGCTGGTCGAGGGCCAGCCAGGACGGGTTGACCGCCGACTTCATCGTGAACACGATCGTCGAGGCGTTCGGCGTGGTCACGCTCGCGACCTGGTCGGGCAGGCCGACGTTCGGGGTGTACCCGCCCCAGTTGGCCGGGCTCTCCTTGACCGCGGCCTTCAGCAGGTAGTACCAGAACGCGACGTCCTTGGACGTGACCGGCTGGCCATCGGACCATTTGTAGCTCTTCATCGTGATGGTGAAGGTCTTGCCGCCGTTGCTCACCACCGGGTAGTCGGCCAGGCTGTACGTCGGGTTGTACTGCGGCGCGGTGCCGACCACGGTCCAGTACAGCGGCCGCCACATCTCGTAGTCGAAGAGCGTGAGGGTGAACACCGAGTAGTTCGCCGTCGGCTGCAGCGGGATGATCGCAGTCGGGGTGGAGCTCGGCGGCTCGGACACGGTGATGTTGCCGGTGTGCTGCGGCCCTGACGCCGCGGCCGGGATCTTCCCGTACACGCCGAACAGCGCGCTCGTCGATGGGGTGGTGCTGGTGCCGCCGCAGGCGGCGAGGACGGAGGCGGCCGCCACGAGCGCCGCCAGGCCGAATCCCTTACGGGCGATTCCCCTCATCGCTGCTCCCCCCACCCCTCACCAGGCTGGCTTCTGGCCGTGCATGGTCGAGTCATCACTCGCCGCCTTTCTGTCAGTAACGCACCCACCGGGGGCAGGTGCCTATCGCACCAAGGCCTCTCCGTCCGGCTGGGGCAAGGGTGATCTCAGGCGCAGAGTAGAATCAGCGACGTTGAGATCACGAGGCGAAACCATCACAAGTTGTTATCGATATCCCGGACGATCTCCGAAAGAACGGCCCTTTCACCGCTGGGATCACTGCCCTTTTCCCGTGCCGCTAATCCATCGGGCGTGGCTCAGCCGCCCACCGCGTGGACGCCACCGTCGGCGTGCACGATCTCGCCGGTGGTGGCCGGGAACCAGTCAGAAAGCAGCGCAACACACGCCCGGGCGGCCGGCTCTGGGTTGTTGATGTCCCAGCCCAGGGGCGCCCGCTTCGGCCACAGCCCCTCGAATTCGGCGAAACCGGGAATGCTTTTGGCCGCCATGGTGCGCAGCGGGCCGGCCGCCACCAGGTTGACCCGGATGCCGCGCGGCCCGAGGTCCCGGGCCAGATAGCGGGCGCACGACTCCAGGCCCGCCTTGGCCACGCCCATCCAGTCGTAGGCGGGCCAGGCCACCGAGGCGTCGAAGTCCAGGCCGACGATGGCGCCGCCGCCGGTCATCAGCGGCAGCGCCGCCACGGCCAGCGCCTTCAGCGAGTAGGCCGACACCTGCACCGCGGTGGCTACGTCCTCCCAGGCCGTGTTGAGGAAGTTGCCACCGAGCGCGGACTGGGGGGCGAAGGCCACGCCATGCACCACCCCGTCCAGCCGGCCGGCATGAGCGGAGATCCGGTTCGCCAGCGAGTCGAGCTGACCGGTGTTGGTGACGTCGAGTTCCAGCACCGGCGGCGGGTCGGGCAGCCGCTGCGCGATCCGCTCCACCAGGCTCATCCGGCCGAACCCGGTGAGCACCACCGACGCGCCCTCCTGCTGGGCGATCTTCGCCACGTGGAAGGCGATCGAGGAATCGGTGAGCACCCCGGTCACCAGGATCGACTTGCCCGCCAGAATGCCCATGCCGTGCTCCTTCGCTCGTGGCCCGCGCTAATGGCCCATGCCGAGGCCGCCGTCGACCGGGATGACCGCGCCGGTGATGTAGGCGGCGTCGTCGGAGGCCAGGAACGCGACCGTGGCCGCCACCTCGTCCGCCGTGGCCAGCCGGCCGAGCGGAACCTGGGCCAGGATCGCGGCCTTGCGCTCGTCCGGCAGCACGGCGGTCATGTCGGTGTCCACGAAACCCGGTGCGACCACGTTGCTGGTGATGTTCCGCGACCCCAGCTCCCTGGCCAGCGAGCGGGCCAGCCCGATCAGCCCGGCCTTGGATGCGGCGTAGTTGGCCTGACCGCCCGAGCCAAGCAGGCCAACGACGGAAGAGATGAAGATGAGCCGCCCCCGGCGCAGCCGCATCATGCCGCGGACCGCGCGCCGGGCCACCCGGTAGGCGCCGGCCAGGTTGGTGTCGATCACCGAGGTGAAATCGTCCTCGCTCATCAGGGCCAGCAGCTGGTCGCGGGTGATGCCGGCGTTGGCGACCACCACCTCCACCGGCCCCTGCTCGGCCTCGGCCTGGGTGAAGGCCGCGTCCACGGCGGCCGCGTCCCGTACGTCACAGGCCACGGTGGCCAGGTCCGGGACCTTGTCCCCGGTCCGCGACGTGACGGTGACGGCATGGCCGTCGGCGGCGAGCCTGCGGGCGATGGCCAGCCCGATGCCGCGGTTGCCGCCGGTCACGAGGGTTGATCGGGTCATGGGCGGCAGCGTACCTGGATGGGTGGGATAGGTTGCCATGCGTGCCTGGTATCGATCCCGAGTTCACCGCCTACCCGCTGGCCGATCTCGCCGGCGCCGCCCGCCAGCGCGCGGCCGAGCTTGGCGCCCAGCACGCCGACTTCCGGGCCGAGCGGATCAGGGCCCAGCGGATCGGGCTCTCGGACGGCCATCTGGAGACCATGTACGACGCCGACGACCTGGGGCTGGCCGTGCGGGTCGTGCTCGACGGCACCTGGGGATTCGCCGCGTCGGTCGACCTCACGGTGGCCTCGGCGGTGCGGGCCGCCGAGGAGGCGGTGCAGGTCGCCAGGGTCGCGGCCGCCATCAGCACGGAGCGGATCGAGCTGGCCGGCGAGCCCGGTTACGGCGAGGTCAGCTGGGTCTCCGCCTACCAGGTGGACCCGTTCGACGTGGGGGTGGCGGACAAGGTGGCGCTGCTCGGCGAGTGGAGCTCGCGCCTGCTGGCCGACCAGCGGATCAACCACGTGGATGCCTCGCTCTACCAGGTCCGGGAGTGCAAGTTCTACGCCGACGGCGTCACCACCGCGCTCCAGCAGCGGGTCCGGCTGAACCCGGTGGTGACCGCGCTCGCCGTGGAGCCCGGCGGCCGGTTCGAGACCATGCGCACACTCGCCCCGCCGGCCGGGCGCGGCCTGGAATACCTGGGCGGCAGCCCGTGGGCGGCCGGCCAGCCCGGGGCGTGGGACTTCCCGGCCGAGCTGGCCGAGCTGCCCGGGCTGCTGGCTGAGAAGCTGGCCGCCCCCAGCGTCCAGGCCGGCCGCTACGACCTGGTGGTGGACCCGAGCAATCTGTGGCTGACGATCCACGAGTCGATCGGCCACGCCACCGAGCTCGACCGGGCGCTCGGCTACGAGGCGGCCTACGCCGGGACCTCGTTCGCCACCGTGGACAAGCTCGGCAGCCTGCGCTACGGCTCGCCGCTCATGCACGTCACCGGCGACCGCACCGCCGAGCACGGGCTGGCCACCGTCGGCTACGACGACGAAGGCGTCGCCACCCAGTCCTGGGATCTCATCACCGGCGGTGTCCTCACCGGCTACCAGCTGGACCGGCGGATGGCCCGGATGCAGGGGTTCGGCCGGTCCAACGGCTGCGCGTTCGCCGACTCCCCCGCCCACATGCCGATCCAGCGGATGGCCAACGTCTCCCTGCACCCCGCCGCGGGCGGGCCGTCCACCGCCGAGCTGATCGCCGGTGTGGACGACGGCATCTATGTGCTCGGGGACAAGAGCTGGTCGATCGACATGCAGCGGTACAACTTCCAGTTCACCGGCCAGCGCTTCTACCAGATCTCGCACGGCCGGCTGGCCGGCCAGCTCCGCGACGTCGCCTACCAGGCGACCACCACCGACTTCTGGAACTCGATGGAGGCCGTCGGCGGCCCGCAGACCTATGTGCTCGGCGGGGCATTCAACTGCGGTAAGGGCCAGCCCGGCCAGGTCGCGCCGGTCAGCCACGGCTGCCCGGCGGTGCTGATGCGGGGGGTGCGGATACTCAACACCGTGGCGGAGGGGTCATGACCACGCCCCAGGAAACCTTGGCGCCCCAGGACACCGTGGAGCGGGCGCTGGCCGCCGCCAGCTGCGACGAGTGCGTGGTGATCGCGGATGAGACGTCGGAGGCGAACCTGCGCTGGGCCGGGAACACGCTCACCACGAACGGGATCTCCCGCTCCCGGCAGCTGACCGTCATCGCGATCAGCCGGTCGGCCGGCGGCACCCGGGCCGGGGTGGTGTCCCGGGCCGGGGTGCGGCCCGGCCAGATCGGGGACGTGGTCCGGGCGGCGGAGCAGGCGGCCACGGAGAGCTCGCCCGCCGAGGATGCGCAGGCGCTGCTGGCCCCGTCCACGGCGCCCGGTCCGGCCTGGGACGAACCGGCGGCCGGGACGGAGATCGGTGTCTTCGGCGCCTTCTCGGCCGCGCTCGGTGGCGTGTTTGACGCCGCCGCGTCCGCCGGCCAGAAGCTGTACGGGTTCGCTGAGCATTCGGTGACCAGCACGTTCCTGGGCACCTCAAGCGGGCTGCGGCTGCGGTACTCCCAGCCGGTCGGCACGGTCGAGATCAACGCCAAGTCGGCCGACCTGACCAGGTCGGCCTGGACCGGGCAGGGCACCCGCGACTTCACCGACGTCGACGTGACCACCCTGCACGCCGACCTGTCCCGGCGGCTGGACTGGGCCGCGCGCCGGGTGGAGCTGCCGGCCGGGCGCTACGAGACCCTGCTGCCGCCGGCCGCGGTCGCCGACCTCCTCGTCTACCTGTACTGGTCGGCCGGTGCCAAGGACGCCCTCGACGGCCGGACGGTGTTCAGCAAGCCCGGTGGCGGGACGAGGGTCGGAGACCGCCTGGCCGGCCTGCCGCTGACCCTGCGCGGCGATCCGGCCGCGGCCGGGCTCGGCTGTGCCCCGTTCGTGGTCGCGCACGCGTCCGGCCGCCAGTCGTCGGTCTTTGACAACGGCCTCGCGCTGAGGCCGACCGAGTGGATCTCCGGCGGGAACCTGGCCGCCCTGATCCAGACCCGGCACACCGCCGCGCTGTCCGGGCTCGGGGTGACCCCCGCGATCGGGAACCTCATCCTGGACGCGGGCGGCACCGCCACCCTGGACGACATGGTCGCCCAGACCGGGCGCGGGCTGCTGCTGACCTGCCTGTGGTACATCCGCGAGGTGGACCCGCAGACGCTGCTCCTCACCGGGCTCACCAGGGACGGGATCTACCTGGTCGAGAACGGTGAGGTCACCGCGGCGGTCAACAACTTCCGGTTCAACGAGAGCCCGGTCGGCATGCTGGCCAGGGCGACCGAGGCCGGTGCCACCGGGCCGGCCCTGTCCCGCGAGTGGGGCGACTACTTCAGCCGGACGGCGATGCCGCCGCTGCGGGTGGACGCTTTCAACATGTCGTCGGTCAGCCAGGCCAGCTAGGCCAGGGCCTAGGCGTCCTCCAGCCGGAAGCCGACCTTCAGGCCCACCTGGTAGTGGGCCACCCGGCCGTCCTCGATCTGGCCGCGGATCTGGGTTACCTCGAACCAGTCCAGGTGCCGCAGGGTCTGCGCGGCTCGGCTCAGGCCGTTGCGGATGGCCGGCTCGACCCCCTCCGCCGAGGTGCCGACGATCTCCGTCACCCGGTACGTGCGGTCGGTCATGGTGCCTCCGTTCGTGCTGATGATCATGGCATGGTTATCGCTATGGTGCCCGACGTCGCCGAGCTGGAGCAGCAGGCCAAGGCGGTGCTCGCGGCCGGGGTCTACGACTTCTACGCGGGCGGCTCCGGCCGCGAGGCCGCGCTGCGGGCCAACCAGAGGGCCTGGCGGCGCTGCTGGCTGCGGCCCCGGGTGCTGCGGGATGTCTCGCGCGTCGATACCAGCCTCTCACTGGGCGGCGCAGCGCTGCGCACCCCGGTCGCGGTCGCCCCCACCGCCTTCCACGGCCTGGCCCATCCCGAGGGCGAGCTGGCCACCGCGACGGGAACGGCCCGGGCCGGCGCGCTGTTCGTGCTGTCCACCCGGAGCAGCCGCCGGATCGAGGACATCGGCGCCGCCGTCGCCGGGGCCGGGGGCAGCTGGTGGTTCCAGGTGTACATCATGCGCGACCGCGAGCTCACCGCCGGCCTGGTCCGCCGGGCCGTCGCGGCCGGCGCGGCGGCGCTGGTCCTCACCGCCGACGCACCGGTACTCGGGCGCAAGCGGCAGGACCGCGACGACCTGTTCATCCCGCCGGAGCAGTTCTTCGTCAACACCGGGCCGCTGGCCGACCCGGCAGCCGCGGAACAGGCCGCCGACCTCACCTTCGCCGACATCGGCTGGCTGGCCGGCCTGGCGGGCAACCGGCCCGTCCTGGTGAAGGGGGTGCTCCGGGCCGACGACGCGCTGGCCTGCCTGGCCGCCGGGGCGGCGGGGGTGATCGTGTCCAACCACGGCGGCCGGCAGCTGGACCATGCCCGGCCGACCGCTCTCGCGCTGCCCGAGGTGGCCGCGGCGCTGGCGGCCACCGGGCCGGCGCCGCTGGTGGGGGTGGACGGCGGCGTGCGCACCGGGGAGGACGTGCTGGCCGCGCTGGCCGGCGGGGCCTCGGCGGTGTTCCTGGGCCGCCCGGTGCTCTGGGCGCTGGCCGCCGGTGGCCGCGACGGCGTGCAGGCCCTGCTGGACGGCCTGACCAGCGATCTCGGCCATGCCATGGCACTGGCCGGGGCGGCCACCCTGGCCGACATCCCGGGCCTGGCATAACGTGAAGGCGTGATGGCCATCCGCCGGACCCGGCGCCCCGGCGCGCATCTGGTCACCGAGGCGCAGCGGCCACGGTCGGCCGATATCGCCTACCGGGAGCGCCGCTACCTGCTGATGATGGGCATCCGGGTGCTCTGCTTCCTCGTCGCGGTGCTGGTGTACGTGAACGGCGGCGGCTGGCTGACCGCGATCCCGGCCATCGGCGCGGTCGCGATCCCGTATTTCGCTGTCGTATTCGCCAATGGCGGCCGCGAGCCGACGAGTACCCGTGGTTTCCGCGCCTACGAGCCGAACCTGCCCGAGCGCTACCGCCCTCCCGATGAGCCAGGCTCCGGCCCGGATGCGGCAGGCTCCGGCTCATCGGGTAACGGCCCGGCGGCTGACGGCTGAACTCACCCGGACCGGACTTCTCGGGAGGCCACGGACACTACTGTGCCGACAGTTAAGGAAACGACTTCCCGGCGCGCGGCTCTCGCAATCCAGTCTTGACGCAAGAGGGGGGGTTTCGGTGTAAGCTGCATAGCGGTGCTCTGGTCCCCCGTCGGAGCGCCTGCCGGCGTTCCGGGCCCCCGTCGGAACGCCGATGAATGCGACGCCGGGTGGTTTGCCCCCGTAGCCACCCGGCGTCGCTCTATGCTCGTCGGCTTTTGGCCGACTCGCCATCGGCTCGCAGTGCCGTTCCGGGGGGAGGACCCCCCGGAACCCCCACTAGGCTGCGCCCTGCTCACCACGGTTCTCGGCGCTAGCAAGAAGTGGCTGCTACACAGGGGATCTCGGCCATGGGAGCCCAGCTGGCCTGGGCTGTTCGCGCGCCCTAGGGCGCGCTCCAGGCGGGGTGGCTGGTCCGTCCGGCGGCCGTCTCCCTGAGTGGTCGTGGCCGGTATTTCGTGAAGTGTGAAGCGCAACCGGTGGTTGCCTCCCGCTAGTGTCCCTGGGGGGTTGGGATGCGGGTGGGTTGCCATTTCTAGGGAGCTTAGGAAGCGCGTTCGGCGTGGCCGAACCTTTTACCTCCAGGCACCAGCATTAACCAGTTCTTAACTATCCTTCTGGGGCACTACTCGGGCTTACTGAAAGTGACAATGGCCACGCCCATCATGGCCAGGCCCATGACCGCCACCATGCCCAGGGACAGGCCGATCGGCACTACCCAGCCGCCCCAGGTGATGCCCGGCGACAGCAGGTGCTGCGCCAGCGGGCCGAGGTTCAGGTGGGTGAACACCGCGTGCCGCATCGGGCCGACCACGTAGGTCAGCGGGTCGATGCGGGTCAGGACGCTCAGCCAGGCCGGCAGCCCGGTCAGCGGGTAGAGCGCGCCGGACAGGAAGAACAGCGGCATCACCAGCATTTGGGTGAGCGCCATGAACGCCTGGAACTGGGTGATCCTGGCCGCCATCATCACCCCGAACGCGGTCAGCGTGAACGCCAGCAGCAGCAGCTCACCGATCAGCGTGAGGATCAGCACTGGGTTGTACGGCACGTCCGCCAGCCCGGCCAGGGCCAGCATGACGATGCCCTGGAAGGTGGCGATCGTGGCGCCGCCCAGGCACTTGCCGATCACGATGGCCGACCGGCTGACCGGCGCCACCAGCATCTCGCGCAGGAACCCGAATTCCCGGTCCCAGACGATGGAAGCGGCCGAGAAGATCGCGGTGAACATCACCGACATGGCCAGCACGCCCGGGTAGATGAAGGCCTTGAAGCTGACGCCGGGCGGCATGCTCCCCTTGGCCAGCGACGACAGGCCGGTCCCGAGCACGAGCAGGAAGAGCAGCGGCTGGATCAGCGCGGTGATCGCCCGCAGCCGGTCCCGGCGGAACCTGATCAGCTCGCGCTGCCAGACGATGCTGACCGCGCGCAGGTCGGACCGCAGGCTGTGCTCGGGCACGGCGACCCGGATCTGGCCGACCAGGGCCGCTTCCTCCGCGCCGGTGCTGATCTGCCCGGCCGGGGTGGTCCGGGTGGTGGCCATCACCTCACCGCCTTCCCCGCCAGCGGGCCGCCATCTGACGCATCGCGTCCATGCCTGACGCCTCCGCATCGCGGATGGTCTTGCCGGTATAGGACATGAAAACATCGTCGAGGGACGGCCGGGACACGCTCACCGTCCGGATCGGGACCGACAGGGTGGCGAACAGCCGGGGCACGAACTGCTCACCGGCCGCCACCGAGAAGGTGACCGCGCCCTCGTGCACGCCCGCCTCGATCCCGAACTCGCGGCTGAGCTCGGCGATCGCGGCCTGGTCATCGGCGGTCTGGATCTGCACCCGGTCCTTGCCGACGCTCGCTTTCAGCGCCTCCGGGGTGTCGATGGCCACGATCTTGCCGTGATCGATGATGGCGATCCGGTCGCAGTGCTCGGCCTCGTCCATGTAGTGCGTGGTGAGGAAGATCGTTATGTCCTCGCGGCGCTTGAGCTCGTTGATGTACTCCCAGATCGAGACGCGCGTCTGCGGGTCCAGCCCGACCGTCGGCTCGTCCAGGAACAGCACCCGCGGCGCGTGCAGCAGGCCGCGCGCGATCTCCAGCCTGCGCTGCATCCCCCCGGAGTAGGTCATGACCAGGCTGTCCCGCCGGTCCCACAGCCCCACCATCTCCATGACCTGCTGCATCCGGGGCGCCACCGCCGCGGCGGGCACGCCGTACAGGTCGGCGTGGAAGCGCAGGTTCTGCGCGCCGGTCAGGTAGTTGTCCAGCGTGGTGTCCTGGAACACCAGGCCGATGTTGCGGCGGACCGCGTCCCGCTCCCTGGTCACGTCATGGCCGGCGACGGTGGCCGAGCCCGCGGTGGGCCGCGCCAGCGTGCACAGGATCTTGATGGTGGTGGACTTCCCGGCACCATTGGGGCCGAGAAAACCGAACGTCTCCCCCACCGGCACCGTGAAGTCGATGCCCCGCACGGCCTGGATCTCGCCGTAGTGCTTGGTCAGGCCGGCCACGTCGATCGCCACCGGCGGATGCTGGCCGTTGCCCCCGGCCCCGGCCGCATCCGTGCCCATCGCCAGCCTGGTTGCGTCTGCCACTACCGCACCGCCTCCCTGGATTCACTTTCGAGCCTAGGGCATGTCCCCGGTCTCGTCCGCCGCCAGAATCCGGTACAGGCTGCGCCGGGTGTCGGTCAGGATCTGCTGCGCCTGGGCCGCCTGCGCGTCCGTGCCCATCTGCATGACCTGAACGGCGGCCGAGGCCACCTGGGCGATCAGATGGCGCAGCTCGATCGCGTCGGTGCCGACGCTGCGCGCGACCATCTCCCACGGGGCCTGGACCTCGTCCGGGTGGTCCGCCACGTACGCCCGTCCCTCGCTGGTCAGCGCGTACCGGCGGCGGCCTCCCTCGGGGGTCTCGGTCTGGATCAGGCCCTCGTCCTCCAGTTGCTGCAGCGCGGGATAGACCGAACCGGGGCTCGGCCGCCACACATCACCGCTGCGCTCGGCTATCTCCTGGATGATCTGGTAGCCGTTGCGCGGCTCCTCGGCCAGCAGCGCCAGTGCCGCCGCCCGGACGTCGCCGCGCTTGACCCGCGGCCCGTGCCGGAACTTCGCCTCGCCGAACCACGGCCCGGGCCCGGGCGGGCCCCAGCCGGGCCCCCAGCCTCCGCGCCGGGGAGGGCCGCCTGGCCCGCCCATCCGCCGGGCCCGGCCGCGCGGCCCATGCCGCCGCTCGCCGCCCTCATCGAATGCGTCCCATGCGTCGTTGCCGTGCATGTCCGCACCTCCTTCTGTGAACATCTTTGACAGGTCGACGATATATCGAAACAGTCGAGACGGCAAGTCCCCAGGTAGATGGAACAGAGTGGTCAGCCGCCGATGGCGGACAGTGCCGGTCAGCCGCCAATGGCGGACAGTGCTGATCAGCCGCCGATGGCGGACATGGGCCGGGCGGGCTGGAGGAAGCCGGGGTCGTTGATGCCGTGCCCAGGCAGTTTGGCGGCCACGGCGGCCCGCCACAGCGCCGCGAGTTCGCCGTCGCTGGCGCCGGACCGCAGCGGGTCACGCAGGTTGCTCTCGGTCCTGGCGAACAGGCAGTTGCGCACCTGCCCGTCGGCGGTCAGCCGCACCCGGTCGCAGGAGCCGCAGAACGGCCTGGTCACCGAGCCGATCACGCCCACCTTGGCCGGCCCCCCGTTGACCAGGAAGGTCTCGGCCGGCGCCGAGCCCCGCGCCTCTTCACCCTCGGGGGTCAGGCTGAACGCCACCGACAGCGCGGCCAGGATCTCGTCCGCGGTCACCATGTCAGACCGCCGCCAGCCGTGCTGCGCGTCCAGCGGCATCTGCTCGATGAACCGCAACTGGTACCCGTGCTCCAGGCAGAAAGCCAGCAGCGGCACGGCCTCGTCCTCGTTCAGGCCGCGCATCAGCACCGTGTTCACCTTCACCGGCGCCAGCCCGGCCGCCGCGGCCGCGGCCAGCCCGGCGAGCACGTCGGCCATCCGGTCCCGTTTGGACAGCGACCGGAACACCTCCGGGCGCAAGGTGTCGAGCGAGACGTTGATCCGGTCCAGTCCCGCCTCCCGCAACGGGCCCGCCAGCCGGGTCAGCCCGATCGCGTTGGTGGTGAGCGAGATCTCCGGCCGCGGCCGCAGCGCGGCGGTGCGCGCGACCAGGCCCGGCAGCCCGCGCCGCAGCAGCGGCTCCCCGCCGGTGAACCGGACTTCGGTGATCCCCAGCCGCTCGACCCCGGTCCGGATCAGCCGGATGACCTCGTCATCGGTCAGCAGCTCCGGCCTGGGCAGCCAGTCCAGGCCCTCCGCCGGCATGCAGTACGCGCAGCGCAGGTTGCACCGGTCGGTCAGGGAGACGCGCAGGTCGGTGGCGATCCGGCCATAGCTGTCAGCGAGCAACGAGCGCCACCTCCTGTCCGGCGTGCGGGTTGGGCACAGCCTGGGTAACCAGCGGCGCAGCTACGATCTTCCCGGCCTGATGCTGCCCATTGTGGTGCTGGCAGGTGACCGGGTCACGGAGAATGGGGTCATGGTTGCGGAGACTGCCATCTGGCGTGATCAGCTTACCCCGGCCGAGCACGCCGAACTCGGCCGCGGGGCCGGTGCCCTCCCGCTTGCCCGGCCGGACATCCTGGTGGTCGGCGGCGGCATCGCGGGCGTGGCCACCGCGGCGGCCTGCCACGAGGCCGGCCTGGGCTCGGTGCTGCTCATCGAGGCGGGCCGGCTGGGCGCCGGCGCCACCGGCGGCGCGGCCGGGCTGCTCACCCCGGAGCCGCACGAGTGGAGCGACCCGCAGCCGTTCGTCGACCTGGCCCGGGCCAGCCTGGACCGGTGGAGCCAGCTCGACCAGAGCGTGCCCGGCGGGGTCGGCCTGGTCGAGCTGGACTGGATCGGGCTGGCGCCCGATCCGGGCGGTTTCGCACCGCACCTGCAGCCGTCGGTGGAGTGGCTGGAACCCGGCGATGTGGCCAGCCTGGTCCCGGGGCTGGCCCGGCCCATGGCCGGCGCGCTGATTCGCCATCAGGCCCGGGTCAACCCGCTGCGGTCCCTGGCGCGGCTGGCGGCTGGCCTGCCCGCGGTGGCGACCGGCATCGCGGCGGTCTCGGTCACGATCAGCGGGGACCGGATCGTCTCGGTCGGCACCACGTCCGGCAGCATCCAGCCGGGCGCGGTGGTCTTCGCCACCGGGCTGCCGCCGCTGCTTGACGGGCTCCGGCTTGACCTGCCCGCGAGCCAGGTCAAGGGCCACCTGCTGGTCACCGAGCCGACGGCGCTGCGGCTGCCGGGTACGGTGGCCCCGGTGGCCACCCAGCTGGAGGACGGGCGGCTGCTGGTCGGCGGCACCTTCGACACCGGCGACGAGACCCCCCAGGTCCGGCCCGAAGTGATCGACTCCATCCTGGCGGCGCTGTATTCGACCCTGCCCGCCGTGCGCGGGCTGAAGGCGGACTACCAGTGGTGCTGCTTCCGCCCGCGGCACCCGGACGGGCGGCCGGTGATCGACCGGGTGCCGGGCCTGGCCAATGCCTGGCTCACCTCGGGGCACTTCCGGACCGGGATCCTGATGGCCCCGATCACCGCGCAGGTGATCTGCCACTGGATCGCCACCGGCCAGCCGCCGGCCGAGGCCGACGCCTGGAGCAGTGCCAGGTTCGGCGACCGCCGCCCGGCATAACCCCGGCCCGGCCGGGTAGAGGCCCGGGGCTGGATACCAACCTCCTGGAGAGTGATGGTCATGAATGGCACGCTGCGAGTCCCCCGCACGCGTGGCGCAGTGAGCGGCCTGCTGCTGTTGCTGCTCGGCATCTGGGGCGCGCTGGTCCCCCTGCTCGGCCCCTACTTCCACTACGCGTACACACCTGACACGGCGTGGACAGTAACGTCCGCCCGGGTCTGGCTGGAGATCGCGCCCGGTGCGGTGGTCGCGCTGGCCGGGATCATCCTGATGTCCACCGCCTCGCGGCCGGTGGCCATGCTCGCCGCCGAACTGGCGGCCGTGGCCGGCGCCTGGTTCGCGCTGGGCGCCCTGCTCAGCCCGCTGTGGGCGGCGCCGGGCACCGTGAACCCCGGCTCGCCGGTGGGCGGCACCGACGTCAGCATCCTGGAGCGGCTCGGCTTCTTCCTCGGCCTCGGGGTGGTGATCGTGTTCATCGCCGCCCTGGCCCTCGGCCGGCTGACGGTGATCGGGGTCCGCGACGCCCGGCTGGCCCGCGGCACCGCGGAGACCGTGACCGAGCCCGAGCCCGAGCCCGAGCCTGAACCGGTCACCGTCGGCGCCGGATCGGCCGCGGCCAGCGACACCACGCAGACCACGGCCGGCCGCAACCCGGCCCGGTCCATCAGCCGCTGGCTGCCCAGCAAGAGCTAACGCACCCGGCCGCGCCAGCGCGCGATCAGTCCCCTGC
>DATDGI010000435.1:0-2791 GCA_036522155.1 Streptosporangiaceae bacterium | reverse complement strand
CCGGCGCGGTCGCTGGCCTGGGGATCTTCCTGCTGGTGCTGGCGCTGGTGCCGGGCCGCGCCAGCCTGGCCAGGCAGCTGGCCGCGTTCGACGCCGTTCCCGGCCGCGGCGGGCCGGCCGTGGACAGCGACCACCGGCTCAACCGGAAGCTGGGTGCCGGGCTGGCCCGCTTCTGTGCCGAGCAGGGCTGGGAGTTCCCGTCGCTGCGGGCCAACCTGTCGCTGGTCGGCAAGTCGTTCGAGGGTTACCTGGCCAGCAAGCTACTGCTGGGCGTATGCGGGCTGCTGCTGGGGCCGGTCCTGCTCACCATGCTCACCCTGGGCGGGGTGCGGCTGCCGTTCGCGGTGCCCGTCTGGGCCGGCCTGCTGCTGGGCGTGATCTTCTTCTTCCTGCCCGACCTGGAGCTGAAGCAGCAGGTGGACAAGCGGCGCCGGGACTTCCGGCATGCGATCGGCGCCTTCCTCGACCTGGTGGCGATGAACCTGGCCGGCGGCCGCGGGGTGCCCGAGGCGCTGCTGGCGGCCAGTGAGATCGGCAGTGGCTGGGCCATGTGGCGGATCCGGGACGCGCTGACCAGCGCCCGGATCATGGGGCAGACGCCGTGGCAGGCCCTGGGGGCGCTGGGCGAGGAGGTGCGGATCGACGAACTGCGCGATCTCGCCGCCGCGCTCAGCCTGGTCGCCGAGGACGGGGCCAAGGTGCGGGAGTCGCTGGCCACCCGGGCGGCCAGCCTGCGCCGCCGGGAACTGGCGGAATTGCAGGGGCAGGCGGGGGAGCGGTCCCAGTCGATGCTGGTGGCGCAGATGCTGCTGGCCGGCGCCTTCCTGATCTTCCTTATCTATCCGGCGGTCCGGGTGATGCTCGGGTTCTGAAGGAGTACCGACATGGGATTCGCTATCCGGCTGGCGTTCGGCTACCTGCGGGCCGTGCTTGGCCTCAGGTCCGCCCGCCTGGGGCGGGCCTGGCGGCGCCGCGACGCCGGCGCGTCCGCCATCGAGCTGGCCATTATCACCGCCATCCTGGTCGGCCTGGCGGCCACGGTGCTGATCATCATCTACAACATCGTCACCACCCGTGCCAACCAGATCAACTCGAACAACGGCAAGATCCCCTGATGAGAAGGCGGTTACGGGTCCGGCAGGCCGACCGCGGGGCCAGCGCGGTCGAGCTGGCCATCCTGGGCACCGTGCTGCTGGCCCTGATCTGGATGATCATCCAGTACGCGCTGTACAGCCAGGGCCGGCAGGTGGCGCTGGCGGCGGCCCAGATCGGCGCCCGGGTGGCCCGGCAGGACGCGAACACCGTGCCCGGCTGGCGGGCCATCGCCGAGCACAGCGCCGAGAGCTACTACGCCGGGCTCGGTACCAAGGTGCTGGGCGGGAACGTGACCGCGGTGGCGGCCCCGGCCGGGCTGAGCCGGGTGCAGGTCACGGTCACCGGCCAGGTCGCGTCGATCATGTTCGGGCTGACCCTGACCATCCACGAGACGGCGGGCGGCCCGGTCGAGTGCTTCCGGCCCGACCTGAACGGGGGCCAGCAGTGCTGAGGGGCCGTGAGCGTGGCTCGATGACGGTCGAGTTCGTGCTGCTCGCGCCGCTGCTGCTGGCCCTGCTGCTGTTCCTGATGCTGGCCGGGCGGGTGGTGGAGGCCCACGGGCAGGTCGACGGGGCGGCCCGGGACGCGGCCCGGGCCGCCTCCATTGCCCGCTCACCGGCCGCCGCCCAGGCCGCGGCCAGCCAGGCGGTCCAGGCGGACGTGCACGGCTGGTGCGCGGCCCCGGTGGTGCAGGGTTTCGCACCCGGCAGCCTGGCCGTGACCGTCCGGCTGACCTGCACGCTGGACCTGAGCTTCCTCAGCTACGGCGCGCTGCACCTGACCGGGTCGGCGGTCGCCCCGCTGGACCAGTACGCGGCGCGGACCTATGGCTAGCGGGACCCGTCGCCCGTCCCGCCGCCGCGAGCGCGGCTCGGTCACCGTGTTCACGGTGTTCTTCGGCATCGTGGCGCTGGCCCTGGCCAGCCTGCTCGTTGACCTCGGCAACGCGGTCAACGCGCAGGAACGCGCGGCCGACCTGGCCGAGCAGGCCGCCCGGGCGGCGGCCAACGCCATCAACGTGACCGACCTGCGCAACGGCACAGTGGTCATCGACCAGGCCCGGGCCTGCGCGGACGCGCTCAGCCTGGTCCGGGCGTACGCGCAGGCCAGCCGGCTCCAGGCCAGCATGACCCAGCCCTGCACCTACCCCACCCCCCGGCAGGTCACCGTGTATGTCTCCGTCACTACCACCCCGCTCATCAGCACGTTCTTCGGCAGCTTCACGATGAGGGCGCACGAGACCGCCTGTGCCGAGTACGGCATCACCCAGGGGGTGGCCTGCTGATGGCACCGCCCCGCCGTTCTGCCTCCGATGTACTGGCCGGCCTGGCCGCCAGCCTGCTGCTGCTGGCCCTGCTGGCCGGCGTGCCCGCCGCGCTGGTCACCGTGCTCGGGTCACCGATCCCGCATTCGCTGCCGCCGGCGTCGATGCTCACCCAGCGGCTCGGCATCGAGGCGATGCTCAAGATCCTCTCGCTGGTGGTCTGGCTCGCCTGGCTGCAACTGGTCCTGTGCGTGGTCACCGAGGTGCGGGCTGCGGTGCGGAACACCGGCATGCCGGCCCGGGTCCCGCTGGCCGGAGGCCTGCAGCCGGTCGTGCACCGTCTGGTCACCGCCGTGCTGCTGCTGTTCAGCGCGGCCACCGCGCTCTCGCCCGCGGTGGTGGCGGCCGCGCCGGCCGCGGCCGTGATCACGG
>DATDGI010000434.1:0-4190 GCA_036522155.1 Streptosporangiaceae bacterium | reverse complement strand
CGGCGGCTGGCGGGCTGGGGCGGGTCCGGCCTGTTCCCGTGGCTGGCCGCGGTCGCGCTGCTGCTCATGCCGGTGCTGACGGCCGACTTCTCCGAGCGGTACGTCCTCATCGGGATGCCGGTGACCTGCCTGGCGGCGGGCCTGGCCTTCGCCCGGCGCGCGCCAGCCAGCCCGGCCGCGGCCACCGAGCCCCGCCCCGCCACCAGCCCGCAGGCCGCCCCCGTCCGGTAGCGGCCGCTCCCGGACGGTCCGGCATAGGGTGCCGCTGTGGAAAGCGTCATATACCGGGATGCGGCACTGGCCGACGGCCGCTCGCCGCAGCTGCGGCTCGGGGTCAGCGCGCTGGTCCAGGACGGACGTATCAGCTGGCTCCGGCCGTCCGGCGACGAGGGTGAGTGCCCGCCGGACTATGAGGTCGTGGACGCGGGCGGCACCACCATCGTGCCGGGCATGGTCGACGGCCACAGCCATCTCACCCTGCCCGGGGGCTCGCACTGGATCGACCGCGGCCACGACCCGACCGCCACCCTGCTCGCCGTGGCCGAGGCGAACGGCGAGCTCCAGCACCGGTCCGGCGTCCGCTGGGCCCGCGACGTCGGCTCCCCCCGCCGGACCGTGGACGGCCGCGAGCGAGCGCTGAGCATCGGCATCAGGGACCGGTGGCGCGGCCGCCGGGACCGGCCGTACGTGCGGGCGGCGGGCACCTGGCTGACCGTGCCCGGGCTGCTGCCGGCCGGGCTGACGGTGGAGGTGGCCGACGGCGACGCCCTGCTGCGCGCCGCCCTTGGGCAGCTCGACGATGGCGCCGACCTGGTCAAGCTCTACCTGGACGGCCCCGATCCCGGCACCGCGCCGTGGACCGCGGACGAGGTGGCCCGCGTCGTCCGGGCCGTGCACGGGCGGGGCGCGCGGGTAACCGCGCACTCGTCCCGGCTATCTGGCTCCCGGGTCTGCGCCGCGGCCGGGGTCGACTCCATCGAGCACGGCTTCGAGCTGGACGCCGACGTCGCCCGGGCCATAGCGGAGGTGGGCTGCGCGCTGGTGACCACGATGACGGTCATGAAGTCGTGGCTGACGTTCGGGACGACCACGGCCATCCCCCGGTTCGCCGAGCCCGGCAACCGCGCCCAGATCGCCGAGCGGCTGGAACGGGCCATGCACAGTGCCCGGCTCGCCCACGCCGCGGGGGTGGCGATCGTCGGCGGCACCGATTTCGGCGGCGGCTCGGCCCGCGCGAACCAGCTGCCGTGGGAGGTGGAGTGCCTGGTCGAGGCGGGCCTGGCGCCGTGGGAGGCGCTGGCCTGCGTCACCTGGCGGGGCGGTGAGCTGCTCGGGGAGCCGGGCGCCGGGGTCATCAGCGAGGGCGGCCCGGCCGACTTCTCGCTGGTGCACGGCGACCCGCTGACCGATCCCACCGCGCTGTGGCGGATCTGGCGGGTCGCCTGACGCGCTGGCCCGGCGGCCCGGCGGGCCCGGGGCCGCGGCTACCCTGAGGCGCATGAGCAGCGAGGCGCCCACCACGCCGGCCGTCCCGGCCCCCGACCCGCATACCACCACGGGCAAGATCGCCGATCTGGAACTGCGCCGGGACGAGGCCATCCACGCCGGGTCGGCGCGCGCGGTGGAAGGGCAGCACGCGAAGGGCAAGATGACCGCCCGGGAGCGGATCGCCCGGCTGCTCGATCCCGGCTCGTTCACCGAACTGGACGAGCTGGCCCGGCACCGCGCCACCGATTTCGGGGTGGCCGCGAACCGGCCGTATGGGGACGGGGTGGTGACCGGCTTCGGCACCATCGACGGCCGGCCAGTCTGCGTGTACAGCCAGGACTTCACCGTGTTCGGCGGGTCGCTGGGCGAGGTCTACGGAGAGAAGATCGTCAAGCTGATGGATCACGCGCTGAAGACCGGCTGCCCGCTGATCGGCATCAACGACGGTGGCGGCGCCCGCATCCAGGAGGGCGTGGTCGCGCTCGGGCTGTTCGGCGAGATCTTCTACCGCAACGTCCTCGCGTCCGGGGTGATCCCGCAGATCTCGCTGATCATGGGCCCGTGCGCGGGCGGCGCGGTGTACTCGCCCGCGCTCACCGACTTCACGCTCATGGTCGAGGGGACCTCGCACATGTTCATCACCGGGCCGGACGTGATCAGGACGGTGACCGGCGAGGAGGTCTCGTTCGAGGACCTCGGTGGCGCGTACGCGCACAACACCCGCTCCGGCGTCGCCCACTACCAGGCCAAGGACGAGGACGACTGCCTGGACTTCGCCCGCGAACTGCTGTCGTACCTGCCGTCGAACAACCTTGACGACGCGCCCGTGGCCGCGGCCGCCGCGCCGGGCACCGACGAGATCAGCGCCACCGACGCTGCCCTGGACACCCTCGTCCCCGATTCCCCGAACCAGCCGTACGACATGCACCAGGCGATCACCACCGTGCTTGACGACGGGGAGTTCTGCGCGGTCCACGCGGGCTTTGCGCCGAACATCATCGTCGGCTTCGGCCGGATCGACGGCGCGAGCGTCGGGGTGGTCGCCAACCAGCCGATGCACCTGGCCGGTGTCCTCGACATCGACGCATCCGAGAAGGCGGCCCGGTTCGTCCGCACGTGCGATGCGTTCAGCATCCCGGTGCTGACGTTCGTCGACGTGCCCGGCTTCCTGCCCGGCACCGGCCAGGAGTGGGGCGGGATCATCCGCCGCGGCGCCAAGCTCATCTACGCCTACGCCGAAGCCACCGTGCCCAAGGTGACCGTGATCACCCGCAAGGCCTACGGCGGCGCCTACGACGTCATGGGGTCCAAGCACCTGGGCGGCGACATCAACCTGGCCTGGCCGACCGCGCAGATCGCGGTCATGGGCGCGCAGGGTGCGGTGAACATCCTGTACCGGCGCGAGCTCGCCGCCGCGGATGATCCCGACCAGCTCCGTGCCGAGCGCGCGACCGAGTACGAAGACACCCTTGCCAACCCCTACATCGCGGCCGAACGGGGCTACGTGGACGCTGTCATCCGCCCCGCCGAGACCCGTTCGCAGGTGATCCGCGCGCTGCGCGCGCTGCGCACCAAACGACAGTCACTGCCCCCCAGGAAACATGGGAACATACCTCTGTAGCCGATCGGTGGCTTAGAGTCATGACGATGACGGACATCCCGCCCCCGCTCCCCACCCTCGCGCGCTACGCGATCATGGTCGATGTCGGGTACATCTACGCCGCCGCGGGCGAGCTGCTGTTCAGCAGCGCCTCCCGGCGCGAGTACCGGGTCGACACCGACAAGCTCATCCAGTCGCTCACCCGGCAGGCCGACAGCCAGGTCCGCGGCGAACTGCTCCGGGTGTACTGGTACGACGCCGCCCGTGACCGGGTGCCGACCATCGACCAGCGGGTCATCGCCCAGATGGCGTGGGTGAAGCTGCGGCTGGGCAACCTGAATGCGCGCGGCCAGCAAAAGGGCGTGGACGCCCAGATCCGGGCCGACATGGAGGCGCTGGCCCGGCACCGGGCGATCACCGACGCGGTTCTGGTGGCCGGGGACGAGGACATGGTGCCCGCGGTGGAGGCCGCGCAGGCCTACGGCGTCCGGGTGCACCTGTGGGGCGTGGAGCCGCCGTACGGCACGAACCAGGCCGAGCGCCTGGTCTGGGAATCGGACACGGTCGAGGTGCTGGACCGGGCCTTCCTTGAGCCCTATTTCTCCCGGGCCACCCCGGAGCCGGCGGCGCCGCCGCAGGCCGCGCCGGGCGTCCCCTCCCCCGCGCAGCTGTTCGGCGAGCGGCCCGCGCCGGTCCGGGGCGGCCAGCGCAGCGCCGCGCACGCCATCCCGGTCGCCGCCCGGCTCGGCCCGGACCGGGACCGGGTCGAGGAGGCCGGCGAGCACGTCGCGCAGAAGTGGATCCTCACCCGCGGCGAGGACAACATCCGCGACCTGCTGCCGGGGCCGGTCCTGCCGCCGGTCATCGACAAGGAACTGCTGGTCGACGCGGAAAAGGAACTCGGGCAGTCGCTGCGCCCCTACCAGGAGGCGCGGGAGTGGCTGCGCGACGCGTTCTGGGAGCGGGTCCGGCGCGAGTTCGCCAAGGACTCCGAGCACTTATGAGCGAGCCTCAGCCCCTGCTGCGGGTGGTGCGGGGCCAGCCGAGCGACGAGGAGACCGCCGCGCTCGTGGTCGCCGTGGCCGCCGTCCTGGCGGCCCGC
>DATDGI010000433.1:0-9488 GCA_036522155.1 Streptosporangiaceae bacterium | reverse complement strand
GTCTTGCCGTGCGTGCCGGCCACCGCCACCCCGCGCCGCCCCAGCATCACCGAGGCGAGCGCCGCCGCCCTCGGCAGTATGCGCAGCCCGAGCGAGCGGGCAGCGGCCAGCTCCGGGTTGTCCGGCCGGATCGCCGAGGAGACGACCAGCGTGTCGGCCCCGGCCAGGTGGGCCGCGGCGTGCCCGACGTGTACGTCCGCACCCAGCGCGGCGAGCGAGTCGAGCTGGCCGCCGCCCACCGCGTCGCTGCCCGAGACCGCCACCCCCCGGGCGAGCATGATGCGGGCGATCCCGGACATTCCGGCTCCGCCAATGCCGGTGAAGTGCACCCGGCCCAGGCCGGCCAGTGGTACCGGCGCGACCGGCGTCACCAGCCCCACGTCAGGCCCCCATCGCGGCGAGGACCTCGGCCGCCAGCCATTCGTCACTCTCACGGGCGCCCATG
This sequence comes from Streptosporangiaceae bacterium, assembly GCA_036522155.1. Lineage (GTDB taxonomy): Bacteria > Actinomycetota > Actinomycetes > Streptosporangiales > Streptosporangiaceae > UBA9676. Next base: position 9,043 of record DATDGI010000433.1, on the reverse strand, counting down.
TCTGCCGCCGACTGGGACATGGCCGCCACCAGATCCGGGTCAAGCAGGATCGGCACCAGCACGTCGCGGATCCATTCCGGGGTCAGCGCCGCGTCGGCGACGATCAGCCCGCCGCCGGCCCGCTCGATGGGCAGCGCGTTCAGCCGCTGCTCGCCGTTGCCGTGCGGGAGCGGCACATACGCCGCGGGCAGCCCGACCGCGGTGAGCTCGGCGCAGGTGAGCGCGCCACTGCGGCACAGCGCGAAATCCGCGGCCGCGTAGGCCAGGTCCATCCGGTCCACGTACGGCAGGGTGATGTACGGCGGGCCGGATTCCGGCATCCGCACCTCCAGTCCGCTGCGCGGGCCGAGGATGTGCAGCACCTGGATGCCGGCCATGCGGATCCAGTCCGCCGCGTCCAGCACGGCCAGGTTGATCGTCCTGGCCCCCTGCGACCCGCCGGTGACCAGCAGCACCGGCAGATCCTGGCGGAGCCCGAAATGGGCGCGGGCCTTGTCCGCCACCGCCAGCCGGTCCAGCCCGCCGATCTCCCGCCGGATCGGGATGCCGATAGGCGAGGCGTGGGACAGTTTCGTGCCCGGATGGGCGGTGTAGACGTAGCGGGTGAACAGCGCCCCCAGCCGGTTGGCCAGGCCCGGCTTCACGTTCGCGTCATGCACCACGATCGGCACGTGACGACGCCGGGCGGCCAGGTAGGCGGGCCCGGCGACGTAGCCGCCGAACCCCACCAGTACCTGCGCGCCGGTACGGTCCAGTATTTCGGTGACCGCGCGGACCGCCGTGGCCAGCCGGCCGGGCACCGACAGCAGTTCGGGGGTGAGCGAGCGGGGAATCGGGACCGGCGGGATCAGCGCCAGCTCATAACCGCGCATCGGGACCAGCCTGGTTTCCTGTCCCCGCTCGGTGCCCAGGCAGGTGATGCGCATGGCCGGGTGGGCCCGGCGCAGCGCGTCGGCCAGCGCCAGGGCGGGCTCGATGTGACCAGCGGTGCCCCCTCCCGCGAGAACGACGCTCATCGCCAGCCTCCTCGTCCGCGAGCCGCCGGCTCACTCGCGCCGGCGGTCCAGGCCAAGCCAGCTTAGGACGCGCCGCCCCCGCCCGGGGCGAGCAGCGGCAAGCGCCTCCACCGCGCCGGGCTCACGCCGGGCAAACGACATGAGCATGCCCAGTGTCACCATCGTGACCAGCAGTGACGACAGGCCGGAGGAGATCAGCGGGAGCGGGACCCCGGTGGGGGGCAGCAGCCTGAGCACCACGCTGATGTTGACCAGGGCCTGGACCACGATCCAGGCGGTGGCGCCGGTCGCGGCCAGCCGCACGAAGGTGTCCTTGGCCCGGCGGGCGATCCGCAGCCCGGCGAAGGCCAGCCCGCCGTACAGCAGGGACACGCACAAGGTGCCGACCAGGCCCAGTTCCTCGCCCAGGATGGCGAAGATGTAGTCGGTGGTGTCGTTGGGCACGTACCCCCACTTCTGCCTGCTCGCGCCCAGCCCCACCCCGAACCAGCCGCCCGACCCGACCGCCCATTGGCCCTGGATGGGCTGCTGATCCAGGCCCATCGGGTTGGCCTGCGGGTGGAGGAACATGGTCAGCCGCTGGGACCGGTACCCGGCGACCACGATCAGGATCAGCAGCACCAGCCCGATCATGGCCAGGATGCCGGCGTACAGCCGGGCCGGGGTGCCGATCACCCACAGCAGGGCCAGGAAGATGACCAGCATCACGAACGTGGTGCCCAGATCGTCGCCGAGCATGATCAGCATGCACAGCAAGCCGGCCCCGGGCAGCAGCGGGATCAGCAGGTACCGCCAGTCGGCCAGCTGCCCGAGCTTCTCCTTGCGGGCGAGCAGGTCCGCGCCCCACAGCAGGAACGCCAGCTTGGCCACCTCGGACGGCTGGAACGGGAACGGGCCGACGTAGAACTCGCGGGTGGCCCCGCCGCCCCCGGTCCCGATCACCGGAACCAGCAGCAGGCCGATCACGGCCACGAACATGAGCGGGTAGGCGGCGGCGCGGAACACCGTGGGCGAGGCCCGGGCCGCCAGCCACATGCAGGGCAGCCCGATCAGCACGCCAAGCAGCTGATGCTCGAAATCGGAGTAGGGCGAGGCACCCTGGGCCAGCTGGGCCACCGACGAGGTGGACAGCACCATTACCAGCCCGAGTCCCAGCAGCAGGGTGGTGATGCCCAGGATCAGGTAGTAGGACGTCAGTGGCCGGTTCAGCGCGGCGAGCAGGCCCGCGGGCTGGCTGCGTGTCTCCGCCGCCGGTGGGTCCAGCGTGCCGGCTTGGTCCATTCCCCCAGTGTCCGGGCTGACCAGCGCCATCCGGAGGACATCGGGCGCGTGTCGCGCGGGCAGATCCCGGCCGCGCTACTTGGGCATCCACTCCACGTAGAAGATGCCGAGGCCGAGAGCGACGAACAGCCCGCAGATCAGCCAGAACCTGATCACGATGGTCGTTTCCGCCCAGCCGAGCAGCTCGAAGTGATGCTGTAGCGGCGCCATGCGGAACACCCGGCGGCCGGTCAGCTTGAACGAGCCCACCTGGATGATCACCGACAGGGCGATCACCACGAACAGGCCGCCCAGGACCGCCAGCAGCATCGCGGTCTTGGTGCACACGGCCAGCCCGGCCAGCACCCCGCCGAGCGCGAGCGACCCGGTGTCGCCCATGAAAATCCGGGCCGGCGGGGCATTCCACCACAGGAAGCCGAAACACGCGCCGAGCACGGCGGCCGCTACCACCGCCAGATCGAGCGGGTCGCGGACCTGGTAGCAGCTCGGCGCCAGGAAGCTGGTGCAGTCGTTGCGCAGCTGCCAGTTCCCGATCAGCACGTAGGCGGCCAGCACCAGGATGGCGGAGCCGGTGGCCAGCCCGTCCAGCCCGTCGGTGAGGTTCACCGCGTTGGACGTGCCGGAGATGAGGATGACGATCCACAGCACCCAGGGAGCGAGGCCGAGGGCGGGGCCGTAGTCGCGCAGCAGGGACAGGTGGGCGTCGGCGGGCGTGAGGTCGTATCCGTCGGCGAACCTGGGCATGATCACCAGCGCCGCGAACACCGCGCCGACCACCGCCTGGCCGGCCAGCTTGGCGCTGCTGCGCAGGCCCAGGCTGCGCTGTTTGTAGATCTTGATGAAGTCGTCGATGAACCCGACCACGCCCAGCCCGGCCATCAGCATCATCACCAGCAGGCCGGAGATCGAGGGCGCCTGCCCGGTGGCCAGGTTGCCGACGAAGTACCCGGTCAGCGAGGCGATGACGATCACCGTGCCGCCCATGGTCGGGGTGCCGCGCTTGGTGACGTGCCCGGCCGGGCCGTCCTCCCGGATGGCCTGGCCGTAGCCGCGCCGGGTGAAGACCCTGATCGCCAGGGGGGTGCCGAACAGGGCGAGCAGCAGCGAGATCCCGCCCGCGACAAGGATGGTCTTCACGGCCCGGCCTCCCCGGTCAGGGCGAGTGCGACCCGTTCCAGCCCGGCCGCCCGGGACGCCTTGACCAGCACCACGTCGCCCGGCGCCAGCCGTTCGGACAGCGCGGCCACCGCGCCGGCGGTGTCCGGCACCGCCAGCAGCTCGCCCTGCCAGGAGCTTTCGTTCTTGGCCCCGGTCAGCATCGGCCGCGCGTCCTCCCCGACCACGATAAGGCCGGCCACGCCCGCGCGGGCCGCCAGCGCGCCTGCCTCCTCGTGCCAGCCGCGTGACTCACCGCCCAGCTCGTACATGGCGCCGAGAACAGCGAAGGCCCGCCGGCCCCGGGCCATGCTGGCCAGCGTTCCGATCGCCGCCGCCATCGCCTCCGGGCTGGCGTTGTAGGCGTCGTTGATCACGGTCACCCCGTCCGGCCGCTCGGTGACCTCCATCCGCCACCGGCTGCGGGCGGTGGCGGCGGACAGCCCGGCCGCCACCACCGGCAGGCCCAGCCCGAGTTCGCCCGCCAGCGCCGCCGCGGCCAGCGCGTTCGTCACGTTGTGCGCCCCGGCCAGCCGCAGCCGCACCGGCGCCGAGCCATCCGGCGTGATCAGCGTGAAGCCCGGCCGTCCCTGCTCGTCGAGCGAGACCGCGTCCGCCCGCACCGTGGCCTGCGGCGCGAGGCCGAAGGTGACCACCCGGGCGGCGGTCTGGCCGGCCATGGCCAGCACCCGGGGGTCATCGGCGTTGAGCAGCGCCACCCCGCCGGCGGGCAGCGCGGCCGGGAGTTCGGCCTTCGCCCGCGCCACCTCCGCCAGGCCGCCGAACTCACCGGTGTGCGCGTGGCCGACGCAGAGCACGACCCCCAGCGATGGCGGCGCGATCTCGCACTGCCGGGTGATATGGCCGGATCCGCGCGCCGACAGCTCGAGCAGCAGGTACTGGGTGCCGGCCTCCACCCGCAGGATGGTCAGCGGGTGGCCGATCTCGTTGTTGAACGACCCGTACGGGGACACGGTCGGCCCGAGCTGCTCGACCAGCTGGGCAGCCAGATCCTTGGTGGTGGTCTTGCCCGCCGAGCCGGTGATGCCGGCGATGGTCAGCCCAGGCCGGGCGGCGACCACCGCGCTGGCCAGTGTGGCCAGCGCGGCCGGCACGTCCGGCACGACCAGGGTCGGCACCGTGGCCCGGCGGGTGGCCAGCACCGCGACCGCGCCGGCCGCGACCGCGGCGGCCGCGAAGTCGAGCCCGTCCACCCGCTGCCCGGGCAGGGCGGCGAACAGCGCGCCGGGCCCGGCCGCGCGGGAGTCGATGACGACGCTGCTGGCCGGCACGCCCGGGTCGGCCACCAGGTGCGGCTGGGCGCCGGTGATCTGCGCGATGGCCGCCAGCGAGAGCGGGATCATGGCCCGGTCTCCCACGGCAGCAGCGGGCCGTCCGCCTCAAGACCAGGCAGGTCCCGCTGGTCGCGCTGGCCGCGCAGGTCGAGCTGGGCGGTGATGGCCGCGGCGGCCGCCTGCCGGTCGTCGAACGGCAGCACCGAGTCACCGACGTACTGCCCGCGCTCATGGCCCTTGCCCGCGACCACGACCACGTCGCCCTTGCCCGCCATGGCCACGGCCAGGCCGATGGCAGCGGCCCGGTCGGGCTCGATGATCAGGCGGGCCCGCTCCTGCTCCGGCACGGTGAGCACCCCGGCCAGCATGTCCGCCAGTATCGCCAGTGGATCCTCCGAGCGGGGGTTGTCGCTGGTGAGTATCGCGGTGTCGGCCAGTTGGGCGGCGGCCGCACCCATCAGCGGGCGCTTGGCCCGGTCGCGGTCGCCACCGCAGCCGAGCACGATGGACAGCCGTCCGCCGGTGACCGGCCGGAGCGCCTGGAGCACCGCCTCCACCGCGCCCGGTTTGTGAGAATAGTCGACCAGCACGGTGAAATCCTGGCCTGCGTCCACTCGCTCCATCCGGCCCGGCACGCCCGGGCAGGCGGCCACCCCGGCGACCGCCGTCGCCAGGTGGACACCGGCTTCCACCAGGGCAACCACCGCGCCGAGCGCGTTAGCGACGTTGTACCGGCCGGGCAGGGCGACCGACGCGTCGGCCTCCACCCCGCCCGGGCCGATGATGCGGAACGCGCTGCCGTCGGCCCCGCCGCGGATGTCGGCGGCCTGCCAGTCGGCGGCCGGATCGCCGTCCGCGGAGAACGTGGTGACCGGCACCGCCGCGGCCCGGGCCAGCCGCCGGCCGTAGGGGTCGTCGATGTTCACCACCGCCAGCCGGGAGTAGGCCGGGGTGAACAGGGCCGCCTTGGCGGCGAAGTAGTCGTCCAGATCGGCGTGGAAGTCCAGGTGGTCCTGCGACAGGTTGGTGAACACGGCCACGTCGTAGCTGGTGCCGGCCACCCGGCCGAGCGCCAGTGCGTGGCTGGACACCTCCATCGCCGCCGCCGTGACGCCGTGCTCGGCCATGACCGCGAACAGCGCCTGCAGGTCGGTGGCCTCCGGGGTGGTCAGCTTGCTCTCGATGGTGATGTTCCCGGCCCGGGTTTCCACCCCGCCCGCCAGCCCGGTCAGGTGACCCGCCCGCCGCAGCCCGGCTTCCAGCAGGTAGCTGGTGGTCGTCTTGCCACTGGTGCCGGTGACCCCGATGAGCAGCAGGTCACCGGACGGGTGCCGGTAGACCCAGTCCGCGACCTCGCCCAGCCGGGCCCGGGGATCGGCGACCACGAACACCGGCAGGCCGCACGCCTGCGCGCGGTCCCGGCCGGCCGGATCGGTGAGCACCGCGACCGCGCCCGCCCGGGCCGCCTGGCCGCAGAACTGTGCGCCGTGGAACTGGCCCCCCGGCAGCGCGGCGTACAGGTCACCCGGCTCCACCCGGCGCGAGTCGTGGGTCACCCCGGTCACCAGCAGCGGCCCGTCGGGGCCGGCGAAGGGGTCGGCCCCGGCCGGCTGGGCGGACGGCCCGGTCGTGACCATGCCGAGCAGGGTGGCCAGCCCGGACAGCGGGCGTCCCCGGCTGCCATGTGGACGCAGATCCGCAGGCACGCGCAGAGGCTACCGCCGATCACGGCGCGGTGAGCCGGACGTTGGGCCGCCGGCCGTGATCCGGTGGGATCTTGAGCGCCTGCAGCGCGAACTTCATGACCCGGTAGAAGACCGGCCCGGCCACGTAGTTGCCGAAGTAGTCGCCCTTACGCGGGTTCTGGATGTTGACCGCGACCACCAGTTGCGGATCGCTGGCCGGGGCCATCCCGATGTAGCTGGACCCGTACTGGCACAGGCAGTGCTGCTGCTGATCCCACACCTGGGCCGTGCCGGTCTTGGAGGCGACCGAGTAGCCGGGGATCTCCCCCCACGGCTGCAGCGCCAGGGTCGCGTCCAGCATCGGCACCTGCTGCAGGATCGAGATCAGCTGGTGCGCGGTGCTGGCCTTGAGCACCCGCTGGCCACGCGGCTGGGAGGCCGGGACGTACCGGCCGTCCGGCCCGGTAGTGCCGGCGACAATCGACGGGGGCACCCGGACCCCGCCGTTGGCGATGGTCGCGTACACCCCGGCCATCTGCACCGCGGTCGCCGCCACCCCCTGGCCGAAGGCGAGGGTGTACCGCTGGTCGCCCCACCACTTCGACGGCGGGGCCAGGAGCCCGTCGCTGGTGCCGGGCAGCGGCAGCCCGGTCGGCACCCCGACCCCGAAGGCCCGGTAGTACCGGTACTGGACCCAGGGGCTGACGTGCTGGACGACCTGGACCATGCCGACGTTGCTGGAGTGGGCGACGATCCCGGCCAGGGTGAGCCGCTCGGTCGGGTGCGCCTCGGCGTCACGGAAGCTGAACCCGTCCACCATGATCTGTTCCGGCACGGTGTACGGGCTCATCGGCGTCTGCCCGCCGTGCTCCAGGGCCGCGGCGGCGGTGATCACCTTGGCCGTGCTGCCGGGCGGGAAGACCGTGGACACCGGCAGGTCCTGGGTCGCGGCCAGGCTGGTCACATCCGACGGCTGGTAGCCGGGGTACTGGGCGAGGGCGAGAATCTGGCCGGTGCGCGGGCGCATCACCACCACCGTGCAGGTATCCGCCCGGACTGCCCGGACCTGCTGCTGGCAGGCCTGCTGCGCCGCCCACTGGAGGCCGGACAGGATGGTCAGCCGGACGTCGCCGCCGGGCACCATCGGCCGCACCCAGTCGCTGGCGACCGGGATCGGCTGGCCGTCGGTGCCGGTTTCCACCTCTTCCTCACCGTCCCGGCCGGCCAGCAGCTGGTTGAACGACTCCTCGATGCCGGCCTGCCCGGCCAGGTCACCCGCGCTGCTGGTGTTGGTGAAGCCGACCAGGTTGGCGGCCAGGTCACCGCCGGGGTAGACGCGGGTGTAGCCCGGGTTGAAGTAGACGCCGACCGCGTTGAGCTTGGTCAGCGAGGCGGTCATGCGGCGGGCCGCGGCGGTGGACACCCCGCGCGCGAGCAGCACGTAGTGGACGGAGCTGGGATGGTCGAGCAGGTGCAGGATGGTGCCGGACGGCATGGCCAGCGGCCCGGCCAGCACGGTGGCGACCTGCCCGCGCAGGGCCGCCGTCTTGGCCGGGGTGGTCCCGGTGATCTGGGTCGGGTCCGCGGTGACCGTGTCGGTCTGCACCGTCATCGCCAGGATGGTGCCGTCCGCGGCGGTGATGGTGCCGCGCTCGGCCGGCACCGGGATGGTGTGCAGCCGGTTGTTCTCGGCCAGCTGCCGGTACGTGGTCCCGTCCAGGCCCTGGAGCTGGATCAGCCGGCCCGCGATCAGCGACAGCACGAAGCCGAAACACAGCAGGCAGACCCGCAGCCGCCGGAGGGGGCTGCTGCCGCGCGGGACACCGCCGCCCCGGGTCGGCCCACGCCGGCCGCCGCCACCGCGGCGGGGACCGGGCCGCGCACCGGCCGGGCTGCTTCTCCCCGGGCGGCCACCGCCGGGCCGGGCCCGGCCGGAACTGGCGGCCGACCGGGAGCCTTCGGGGCGGGCACCGCGGGGCGGGACGCGGTCCCGGCCGGTCGCCCCGTTGCCGTCCGGCGGCGGCCCTCCCCCCTGGCCTGCCTCCCGGATGCGGCCGGCTCCCGGCCGCCGGGACCCGGGTCCGGCCGGCGGGCGTACCCTGCCGCCGGGCCGCTGCCGGCCGTCCCGCCCGCCGCCCGTCGGTGGCGTCACGGCGTGTATCCGGGTATGGGCGGGATACCGGCCATGCGCCGGGGCTCGTTCTCGATCCGGCGCTTCTTCAGGTCGAGGAAGTGCAGCAGGCCGGGCTCGGTCATGCCGAGCTGCGTGGCCCGGGCCGCCAGCACCGAGGGCGACTCCTCGTGGGCGATCTGGGCCTGCAGCGCCTGCGTCTGCTGGGCCAGCGTGATGTTCTGCTGCTGCAAGGTGGTGATCCGGTAGGCGCCGGTATCCAGGATCGTGTTGATCAGCAGCAGGCAGAGCAGCCCGCCGCCGAGCAGCCCGACGATGAGGAAGACGAACGGCGTGCGGGAGGGACGCACCTCCACGGCGCCCGGCCCGGGCCGCGTGCCCCGGAGCCCGGGCGCGGCGGTTCGCGGCCCCGGTGCGGCGGGCCGGGCCCGGGGTGACGATGGCGGCCCGCCCGGGCGGCGCCCGGGCTGCCCGCGGACC
>DATDGI010000432.1:0-14116 GCA_036522155.1 Streptosporangiaceae bacterium | reverse complement strand
TGAGTTCGAGGCCGCCTACCCGGCCGGCTACCGGGATCTGCGGGACGCCGGGCTGGGCCGGACCGCGATCAGCGCCGGGCATCTGCTGGCCACCGACGCGCCCACCGCGGCGGTACGGAGCCGGCTGGCCACCGTCACCCGCCTGTGGGGGGTGGAAACCGGCGCCGACCGGGGCAACGTGCCGGTGCTCTCCGGATTGGGCTTCCATCAGGTCCATCGCTGGGATGTCACCGGCATCTGGCTCGTCCTCTACACCCGCAAGTAGCCGCGTTCCATGACCTCAGACGGTGTCGAAGTCGGGGCAGATGACCTGCTCGATGGCGGAGCATAGCCCTTCCGGGGTGCTGGCCTGGACGCTGATGGCGGGGCAGGCGAAATCTGCCTAGGCAGCTAGCATGTTCCGGTATGCAGCCCATCGACCCGGCCGACAAGCGGCAACCGAACGTCCAGATCGCCGCTTCGATCCGGGCGGCGATCCTCACCGGCGAACTCGAACCTGGCTCCCAACTCCCCACCGGCCATGAGCTGGCCAGATTCTTCGGCGTCTCACGGATGACCGTTCAGACCGCGATCCGCACGCTTCGGGAGGAAGGGTTCGTCCGTAGCCGGAGCGGCAGCGGCGTCTACGTCCGGGACCAGGCGAGCCTGCCCGCTCCCGACGGAACCGACCCGCCGCTGGCGGGGGTGGCGTCTTTCTTGTTCGAGATGGGCCACCTCAAGCACACCACCCGCGCCGGCTGGCTCCTGCTCGGCATCCCGCAGCCGGAATCTGTCGCGGAGCACTCTTTCCGGGTCGGTGTCGTGGGCATGGCACTGGCCGTGCTGGAAGGCGCTGACGTGGGGCGCACCGCTGCGCTGTGCCTGCTGCACGATGCGCACGAGACCAGGATCGGCGATGTCCCCTCGGCCGGCCGGGCCTACGTCACCACCGCCGTGCCAGAAGCCGTCTCAGCCCACCAGACCTCGGCGATGCCTGACGGCGTGGCGAAGGTGTTCCAGGACGTTGTAGCCGAGTACGAGGCCGGCCAGACCCTCGAATCACGGGTCGCCCGCGACGCGGACAAGATCGAAACGCTGCTCCAGGCCGCCGAATACCGGGCCCAAGGGCACAACACCGACCCCTGGCGCGAGACCTCGGCCGCGGCCCTGCGCACCGACTCCGCACGCCAGCTTGCCCAGGCGATCGGCTCGGCCGACCCTCAGGGCTGGTGGTCTGCATTCGCCGCCTCCTACCGTGAGCTACGCGCCAGCGCACAGGGACGCTCCCGCAGGCGAGAACCGCCGAAACGTACCTGATGCACCTTGAAACGGCCGCGAGGCGCGGCCGTCCTCCGGCGTGAATGTGGAACGAGATCAGTGATTCCGCAGGAGAGGCTCAGGGTTCCTCCAGGCCGCGCCGCCAGCATCTGTCGTGGCAGCACGGGGCTGGACGGAGGGAACCCATGTTCTTCACCTACCTGCGGCGCGAGCTGAGGCGGCGGATCCGGCAGGCGGTTTTCATCGCGCTCGGGCTGGCGGTCGGGATCGGGCTGGTCATCACCGTGATGGCCGCGTCCACCGGGGTCGCCCAGGCGCAGGACACGGTGCTGCACGCGCTGTACGGCGTCGGCACCGACATCACCGTGACCAAGGCACCGCCGGCGAACTCCGGCGGGCCGTTCGGGTTCCGCGTTGGGGGGCGGGGGTCCACCTCCGCGCAGCGGCCCAAGGCCGGCACCAAGTTCAGCCGGAGCACGCTGGTCAACCGCGCGCTCGGCCCGCTCAGCTCGGCGTCGGTAACGGCGATCTCCCGGCTGCACGGGGTCGCCGCAGCGGCCGGTGGGCTGGCGCTGACCGACCTGACCGTCTCCGGCACTATCCCTTCCGCCCCGGCCGGCGGGGGCGGCGGGTTCGGCGGCGGATTCGCCGGTCCGGCCAGCTTCAAGACGAACACGTTCACGGTGAACGGCACCCAGCTGTCGGCCGGTGAGGTCGGACCGCTGAGTTCCGGCAAGCTCACCTCCGGCCGGACCTTCACCACCGCGGACGCGTCCTCGGACGTGGCCGTGCTCGACTCCGGCTACGCCACCCAGAACAAGCTCGGCACCGGCTCCACCATCGACGTCGCCGGGACCAGCTTCAAGGTGATCGGGATCGTCAGCCAGCCGCAGGGCGGCAACCCGGCCGACGTGTACATCCCGCTCGGCCGGGCGCAGGCCCTGGCCGGGATGAAGAACCAGGTGAACACGGTCTACGTGGCCGCCGGCAGCGCCGCCGGCATCAGCAGCGTGTCCCGGCAGATCCATGCCGTGGTGCCGGGCGCGACCGTGACCACCGCCAGTGACCTGGCCAGCGAGGTGACCGGGTCGCTGGCCAGCGCGGCCAGCCTGGCGCGCAACCTGGGCAAGTGGCTGGCGGTCGCGGTCCTGGCCGCCGCGTTCCTGCTGGCGAGCCTGCTGAGCATGTCCGCCGTGACCCGGCGGGTACGGGAGTTCGGCACCCTCAAGGCCCTCGGCTGGCGGGGCGGCCGGATCACCGGCCAGGTGCTGGGTGAGTCGGTGGTCATCGGCATCGCGGGCGGGCTGGCCGGGATCGGGCTCGGCTTCGCCGGCGCCGCCCTGGTGACCGCGCTGGCATCCCCGCTGACCGCCACCCCCGGCCAGGCCACCGGCTCGGCCACGCCGGGCGGTGCCCGGGCCTTCAGCGGAGGGCCCGGGGGCTTCGGCGGCGGTCCTGGCTCTGCCGGCGGTCCCGGCGGCGGGTTCCGCCGCCTGTTCGGGGACGCCGCCGGTGCGGTGACGGTTCATCTCAGCGCGACGGTGACGGTGGGCGCGGTGCTGCTCGCCGTGCTGCTCGCCATCTCCGGCGGCCTGATCGCGGGCGCGCTCGGCGGCTGGCGGGCCGCCCGGCTCCCGCCCGCCGCCGCCCTGGCCCGGGTGGAGTGAAGGAGGAAGGGTGTACGAACTGTCCGGTGTGACCAAGACGTACCAGAAGGGCCGGGCCACGGTCACCGCCCTGGACGGCGTGGATGTCGTCATCGGCGACGGGGAGTGGCTCGCCATCCAGGGCCCGACCGGCCACGGCAAGACGACCCTGCTGCAGATGCTGGGCGGCCTGGACCGGCCGACCGCGGGCGTGGTGGACTTCGACGGCCAGGACCTCGCCGTGCTGCGCGAGCGCCAGGTCAACCGGGTGCGGGCCCGTTCGATTGGCTTCATCTTCCAGACGTTCAACCTGATCCCCACCCTCAGCGCCCAGGAGAACGTGGAAGCCGCCCTGGTTCCGCTCGGCACCGGCGCCGCTGAACGGCGGGTGCGGGCGGCCCAGGCGCTGGCCGATATGGGCCTGGCCGACCGGGCCAGCCACCTGCCGTACGAGCTGTCCGGCGGCCAGCAGCAGCGGGTGGCGATCGCCCGGGCCCTGGTCAAGTCACCGTCGGTGCTGCTGGCCGACGAGCCGACCGGCAACCTGGACGAGACCACCCGGGACGAGATCATCGGCCTGCTGGAAAAGCTCTGGCACGACCATGGCCTCACCCTGATCCTGGTGACCCACGACAGCGCGGTGGCGGCCCGGGCGCAGCGGACCGGCCTGATGCGGCACGGCCGGCTGTCGATCGTGCAGGACAGCCGGGAGCCGGCCTCTCAGGCGGGCGGAAGCGGCGCGCTGTAACCCCGGGGCAGCTGCTGCTCACACCAGACCACCTTGCCGGACGGGGTCCGGCGGGCGCCCCAGCGCTGCGACAGCTGGCTGACGATCTGCAGGCCGCGGCCGGACTCGTCGTCCCCGGCGGCGAACCTGATCCTCGGCAGCGCGGCCGAGGTGTCGGTGATCTCACAGGTCAGCGTCCGCTCCAGGATCAGGCGGAGGGTGACCGGGCCCTGGGTGTACCGGATCGCGTTGGTCACCAGCTCGGACACCAGCAGCTGGGTGTTGGCCAGCAGGCCGGTCAGGTCCCACTTCTTCAGCGGCTCGGTGACCAGCGCCCGCGCCTGCCCGGCCGACTGGAGCTCGCCGGGCAGTATCCAGGTTGCGAGCTGGCGGCCGTCGATCCGGCCGAGCCGGGCGATCAGGATCGCGATGTCGTCGCGCTGCTGGTCGGCGTAGGCGCCGGCCAGGATGGCCTTGCACAGCTCCTCGACCGGCCGCTGCTCCGCCCCGGGCGTGAACACCGACTGGAGCCGGTGCAGGCCGTCGTCGATGTCCCGGCCGCGGCTTTCCACCAGCCCGTCGGTGTACAGGACCAGCAGGCTGCCGTCAGTGATCTCGAAGGTCCGGCTGTGCACGAGCCCCTCGCCGACCCCGAGCGGGGGCGCCGGCGCGACGTCGAGGTACTGGGCGCCGCCCCTGGGCGGCACCAGCAGCGGCGGCAGGTGCCCGGCCGAGGCCACTTCGCAGGTGCCCTGCACCGCGTCGTAGACCGCGTAGGCGCAGGTGGCGAAGTGCGGCTCGCGCGCACCTATGGTCTTCATCAGCTCGTTGAGCTGCTGGAGGGATTCCGCGGGCGGGAGTTCCAGCATCGCCAGCGTCTGGATGGCGGTCCGCAGCCGCCCCATGGTGACCGCGGCCCGCACCCCGTGCCCGGCCACGTCCCCGACCACCAGCGCGACCCGGGCACCGGGCAGGGTGATGGACTCGTACCAGTCGCCGCCGACCTCGATCAGCTGGCTGCCGGGCAGGTAGCGGTGCCGCACCTCGACCGAGGACGGCGAGGACAGCCCGGTCGGCAGCAGGCTGCGCTGAAGGGTGAGGGCGGTGGCCCGCTCCCGGCTGTAACGGCGGGCGTTGTCCAGGAAGATCGCCGCCCGGGAGGCGAACTCCATGCCGATCTCGGTGTCGTAGGCGTCGAACGGCCGGAACCCCGCCCGGCGGGCGCACACGATGAAGCCCAGGGTGGTGTCGCGGGCGTTGAGCGGCAGCAGCAGCATGGACGTGCCCGACAGCAGGCTGCCGACCGGCCGCCGGAGCCAGGATTCGGCCATCTCCAGCACGTCGTCGCCACCGAGGTTGACCGTCCGCACCGGCTTGCCGGTGTCCATGCACTCGGTGTAGGGCGTCCCCGGCGGGTAGCGCAGTACCTCGCCGGTGGGGAAGGCGGCGTCCCACCGCGGGTCGGCGTCGTCGGTGGCGACGGCCACCCGGCGCAGCAGGTGTGACCCGTCCACCTGGAAGGCAGGGGTCTCATCCGCCGCGATCAGGCTTTCCAGCACCAGCAGGCCGGCCGAGTTGCAGAAGTGCGGCACCACGATGTTGATCAGGCCACGGGCCATCTGGTCGAGGTCGAGGGTGGCCCCGATCTGCCGGAAGGTGTCGTCCAGCAGCGCGTGCCGCATCAGCGCCGGGTCCAGGAACTGCTCGTCGCTGGGCGGCGGCATGCGCATGATCACGAGCGCGCTGATGCTCTGATCGTTGCCCCGCATGGGCTGGATCGTGACCACCGCGTCCACCGGATCGAACCGGCGGGTGCGGACGGTGATCACGGCAGTCGCCTCGCGGCCCGCGTGAGCCGCTTCCAGCAACCCGGACAGCGGCGGCTCCGCCACCGCCGGGGTGGTCACCAGATCACGAAGATGACAGCCGAGCAGAGTTTCGCCGGGCGGCGGGGCGAGGATTTCCTGGGAATTTCGGTCATGCTGCACTATCCGTCCGGATTGATCTATCCCCAGGATCAGGGTCCGCACGGAGGTATGGGATAGCAGGGCAGTGATTTCTGAACGATACCCGATATCGGATAACCCGCTCGGGCTGGCCTCAGTGCCACGATTTCCCGGAGTAGGGTGCGTTCTGCCCGGTCAGGGCATCGGCCACGGATCAGCGGCCGGGTGGCGGAAAGGCGGTTGGGCCTCATGCGGCAGCGTCCCCGGGTGACCGTTCTGGGCAGCCTCAATACCGATATCTCGCTGCTGGTCCCGCACCTGCCCCGGCCCGGGGAGACGGTGATGTCGGCCGCCGGGGCCGATATCGGCGGCGGCGGCAAGGGTGCCAACCAGGCGGTGGCCGCGGCCCGGCTGGGCGCGCAGGTGCGGATGGTCGGCTGCTGCGGCGACGACGAGTTCGGCGACCGGCTGCGCGCGGGACTGGCCGCCGAAGCGGTGGACGCCACCGGGGTGCGGGCGGTTCCCGGGGTCACCTCGGGGCTGGCCCTGATCACCGTGGACGAGGCGGGCGAGAACGCGATCGCGGTGGCGGCGGGCGCCAACGCCATGGCCGGCGACGCCGAAGCGGCGGCGGCCTTCGCCGCCCCCTGTGACGTGCTGGTCCTGTCGGCGGAGATCCCGGTCACCGTGATCGCAGCGGTGCTGGACCGGGCGCGATCGGCCGGGGTGCGGTGTGTGCTGAACCTGGCACCCGCGCCCGCCGGGGCAGCCGCCCTGCTGGCCACCGGGGTGGACTGGCTGGTCGTCAACGAGCAGGAAGCGGCGGTGGTGCTGGGCCATCCGGTGCCCGGGCCCGCCGGGCCGCACGCCGGTGCCGGGGGAGATGCGGCCGGCCCGGGCGGGGTGGCGGCCGCGGTGGCCGATCTGGCCGGGCTCGGTGCCCGGCAGGTGGTCATCACGCTGGGCGCCGCTGGTGCGGCCGTCGGCGGCACCAGCGGGACGGTAACGGTGCCCGGATTCCCGGTGGCCAGCGTGGACAGCGTCGGGGCGGGTGACGCGTTCGTGGCGGCGCTGGCGGTGGCCGTGGCCACCGGGGCGGAGCCGGTCAGCGCGGTGCGGGCCGCGTGCGCCGCCGGAGCGGCGGCGACTACCCGCCGCGGTGCCCAGGCGGCCCTGCCGCGACCCGCCGACATCGCGGAGGCGACCGGGTTCGCGTGGCCGGCCGGGGAATGACGAAGCCCCCGGAGGGGACTCTCGGGGGCTTCGTCAGGCTGGTGCGCGGTCGCCTCCTCGGCGAATAGCACACCGCGGCTCCAGCCGGACGGTAGTCCGCGGCGGCAGTTGTGAATGCGGCCCGGGGGACACAAGCACACCAGCGATCAATGTAACCGGATCGCTGGCCCCGCTATTCCGCATCCGGGCCGCTCAGCTCTCGTTGAAGATGATGCTCCCGCAGCCACCGCCCTGGTATGGCCAGGTCATGGCGAAACCGGTGACCGGCCCGTAGATCCCGTCCTGGGCCACGCCGTAGTGCTTCTGCACCGCCACCACGGCCGCCTGGGTCAGCGGCCCGTAGTCGCTGTCGACCGTGAGCCTGGCGTGCAGGTTGCAGTCGTCCAGGGCGATCTGCAGCCGGGCCACGGCCACGCTGTCGTTGCCGAGGCCGAGTTCGCACACCCAGTTCCCGCTGCCATTGCCCACGGTGGGGACCCGCACGTGGCCGATGACATGGGTGGACACGTTGACACCCAGGACGAGGCTGGTGCCGTTGCAGGAAACGGCCGCGGCGGCCGGGGTGGCCGACGTCAGCGCCGGCAGCAGGGCGATCCCGGACGCGACGGCCAGCGCCGTCGCCGCAGCTAAAGACCGGCGGATTCGGTTCATGCTGATGATCCTCCCGATGGTCGTGATGGCCCCGGGCCCCATACCCGGGCAATCTCACCCTAGATAGACCTAAGCGGGCCATCCATGGCGGTCAGTGGGCACTGGCGGCCGGGATAGGGTGTGAGCCAGATTTCGGGGTGGCGCGAGGGAGTGCGGACGGGTGCCTGGGGATCAATCCCTGATTGGGGCCATTGGCGTACTGCTCGTCGCCACCCGTGGGCAGGCTGGCCCGGGTGAGGTGCTGCTGAAGGTCCGTGGCGGCACCGAGGCCTATCTCGCCTGGTCCATCGACCCGATCCCGAAGGGCGCGACCGTGCTGGTCATCGAGTCCCGCGGCACCCGGACGGTGGATGTCAGCGAATGGACCGACCCGCTTGATCCCTTTCCTGAGTTGGCTGTCTGAGGAGCCTGACAATGTTTGGTTACCGTGTTCCCGCCCCCGACCAGGCCATGCTGATCTCTGGCGGCAGGTTCGGGAAGGGCGGTGCGCCGTTCCGGGTCGTGGTCGGCCGTGGCGCGTTCGTGCTCCCGTTCTTCCGCAAGGCCCGCTACCTCACGCTGGCGATGGCCGAGGCCGAGGTCGCCGAGACCTGCGTGACCCGGCAGGGCATCTCGCTGAACGTCCGGTCTGTCATCGCGTTCAAGGTCGGCAACGACGACGAGAGCATCGTCAACGCGGGCCAGCGGTTCCTGTCCGACCAGGACCAGATGTCCACCCTCACCGGCCGCATCTTCGCCGGCCACCTGCGCTCGATCATCGGGTCGATGACGGTCGAGGAGATCGTCACCGAACGGCAGAAGCTGGCGACCGAGGTGCTGGACGGGTCCAAGGCGGAGATGGCCAAGATCGGCCTGACCGTGGACTCGCTGCAGATCCAGTCCATCGACGACCTGAACTCCGGCTACATCGACGCGATGGCCGCCCCGCACAACGCCGCCATCCAGCGGCAGGCGCAGATCGCCCAGGCACAGGCCACCCAGCAGGCCGCCGAGGCGCAGCAGGAAGCCCAGCGCAAGCAGGCCGAATACGCCCGGCAGACGGCGGTCGTGCAGGCCCAGTACAAGGCCGAGGTCGACCAGGCGCAGGCCAAGGCCGCGCAGATGGGACCGCTCACGCAGGCGCAGGCCCAGCTGGAGGTCATCGCCGCCCAGGCCGAGCTGGCCCGGCAGCAGGCCGAGCTGCGCGAGCGGCAGCTGGTCACCGAGGTGGTCAAGCCGGCCGAGGCGGAGGCGGAGCGGGTGCGCGTCATCGCCAAGGCCGACGCGGAGCGGATGCGGATCCTGGCCGAGGCGGCCGCGTCGAACAACCGGGTCGCGCTGGACCGGATGCTGATCGACCAGCTCCCGCAGATCGTCAAGGAGGCGGCGGGCGGCCTGGCCGGGGCCAACGTCAACGTGCTGAACGGCGCCGAGGGCCTGTCCGAGCTCGCCGCCGGGCTGGTCGGGCAGGGCCTGACCATCCTGGAGTCGGTCAAGCGCAACCTGGCGTCCGGGCCGGACCGCGCCGCCGCCGGCGGCTCGGGCGCCTCGCCCGAGCCGCCCGAGCCGCCAGCCATCGACGTCACCTGATCCACGGGACCAGCTCTCCGGTGATAGTGCTGGCGGCCGCGTCCGTGCTGGCCGCGGTGGCCTGGGTGTACCTGGTGGCGGGGCACGGCGGGTTCTGGCGGACGGACGTGCGCCTGCCCGGCCTGGCCGGCGCGCCCGGTCCCGGTGCGCGAGCCTGGCCCAGCGTGGTCGCGGTGGTGCCGGCCCGGGACGAGGCGGCGATCCTGCCGGAGACGCTGCCCACGCTGCTGGCCCAGGACTACCCGGGACCGTTCTCGGTCGTGCTGGTCGACGACAGCAGCAGCGACGGCACCGGCGTGGTCGCGGTGGCGCTGGGCACGCAGGCACTGGGCGGGCAGGCCACCGGCCAGGCCACGCTGCGAGTGGTGACCGGCCGCCCGCTGCCGCCCGGCTGGGCCGGCAAGGTGTGGGCCATGGCCCAGGGGGTGGCGGCCGCCGGGGACTGCGGCTACCTGCTCTTCACCGACGCTGACATCGCGTTCGAGCCGGGGACGCTGGCCGGCCTGGTGCGCGCCGCCGTCACCGACGACCGCGCGCTGCTCTCGCAGATGGCGCTGCTGCGGGCGGAGACCGGCTGGGAGCGGTGGATCGTGCCGGCGTTCGTCTACTTCTTCGCCCAGCTGTACCCGTTCCGGCGGGTCGGCCAGCCCGGCTCGGCCACGGCGGCGGCCGCGGGCGGCTGCATGCTGGTGCGGCGGGACGCGCTGGCCGCGGCCGGCGGCCTCGGCCGCATCGCCAGCGCCCGGATCGACGACGTGGCCCTGGCCCGGCTGCTCAAGCGCGGCCCGGGGCGGGCGCGGTGCTGGCTCGGCTTCACGACCCGGGTACGCAGCCGCCGGGCCTACCCCGGCCTGGGTGACCTGTGGCAGATGATCGCCCGCAGCGCCTACACCCAGCTGCGGTACTCGCCCGCCCTGCTGGCCGGGACCGTGGCCGGCCTGTGCTGGCTGTACCTCCTGCCGCCGGCCGCCGCCATCGGCGGCCTGGCCGCCGGGCTGGCCGGCGGCGGTGCGGTGGCGTGGTGGTGCGCGGCGGCGGGCCTGGTGGGGTGGGCGCTGATGGCGGCCAGCTTCGGCCCGGTGCTCCGGCTGTACCGGCTGTCCGTGCTGCGCGCTGCGGGCCTGCCGGTCATCGCCCTGCTCTACGCCGCGATGACGGTGGACTCCAGCTGGCGTCACCACGCGGGCCGGGGCGGGGAGTGGAAGGGCCGCGCGGTCCCGGCCGTGCCCCGCCCGCACTGACCCCCGGCGGCGCCGCCGCGAGGGCGGTTGATCCTGTTTTGGGCGCCGCCGGAAACGGTGTGACGGCACCCGTGGCGCTCATTTTTCCCTTACGCGGACGGGGTTCCAGCCCTGCGTAACGCGGTTATTGTCGCTTACAGTGATGTGAACACTACTCGTGGTAAGGTTCCTTTGGACTTACGGGGGCGGGGGCTTACCGCACAGCGGACCACCACGGAGACAGTCCGGACCGGCCTCATCCATCACCGCCCCAAGCCATCTATTGGCCGTTCCGTCGGGCCGGGCACTTGAAAGGAAGGATCCATACCGATGCGCACACGCATCACGAGGGCACTCGTCACCGCTGCGGCGGCGGGTGCCACGATTACCACGCTGGGCTTCGCAGCCGCGGGCCCGGCGGGTGCGGCCGCCTTGGCGCACCACATCACCTTCCAGCCCTCTGCCCCGGTGATCACCACCGCCCCCTGCTCAGGTGCTGAGGGCTTCACCAGCAACGCCCCAACGACGTTCCCGTTCGGCGGGGGTGGCTGCGCGGGCTACGCGGGCAGCAACCGCACCTTCCGGTATGTGCAGTCGATCATCCGGATCCCGCAGACCAACGTGATCCCGCTGACCGGCGCGGTGGCCGGCAACGCCAACGGCAGCGCACTGCAGGCGCCGAGCCTGTACGTCGGCATGACCAGCAGCGACGCCATGGCCGCGGCGGGCCTGATGACCTGCCCGGACTTCGTCGCGCTGTTCGGCGCCTCAGGGCCATGCACGGGCAGCATCGCCGCTGGCACGGTTCCGAACATCTGGGTGGGTGTGGGCTGGACTGCCGCCAACAACGGCGCCACCGTGCTGTCGTCCATCGTCAACCTGTCCGGCGTCAGCCCGGGCGACGGGGTGAAGTTCCAGATCTACTACCCCGAGGGCGGCGCGGCGCACTTCACCATCACCCCGCCGGTCGGCTCGGCGACCTCGTTCCAGCTGCCCTCGTCGGGCACCTTCAACGCGGTGTTCAACCACGCCGACGCGGTGGTGGACTACAGCGCCTCCCGGATCTGCCTCACGGCAGGCTGCGTGGCGGTCGCGGGCACCGACTACCGCGGCTTCCCGCTGCTGGCCCCGGGCCCCGCGGTGAGCACCATCGACCTGCGGATCACGCAGTTCGACAACGGCGGGTGGACCACGAACACCGGCACCCGCGGCACGTTCAGGGGCGTCTGGACGCTGAACGCCGCCGACACCACCAACAACGGGGTGGCGCCGCCTGGCGGAACCATCCAGGTCGAGCCCGCCTACCTGTGGAACGACGGCCTGGGCAGCGGCGGCAGCGACGCGTTCGGCGTCTGGTGGCGTCACTGATCGCTGCCTGACCAGCAACAACACCAACTACGCACTGCCCGGGCCGGGTCACCGGCCCGGGCAGTGCCGAACCCGAAGGCCGTGACCGGCCGCACCCCGCATGGCATTCAATTAGGAAGGATCCACTCCTGATGCACGCACGCATCACCAGGACGTTCCTGGCCGCTGCGGCGGCTGGTGCGACCGTGGCCACCATGGGCCTGGCCGCGGCCGGATCCGCGGCCGCGGCCACGACGGCCCACCGGGTGAACCAGCCCTTCTCGGGCGGCCCGCCCGTCTACACCGCACCGTGCTCCAACAGCATCGGCTTCAGCAGCAACGCCCCAACGACGTTCCCGTTCGGCCTGGGCGGCTGCGCCGGCTACGCCGGCAGCAACCGCACCTTCCGGTACGCCCAGTCGATCATCCGGATCCCGCAGACCAACGTGATCCCGCTCACCGGGACGGTCGGCGGCAACGCCAACGGCAACGCCTACCAGGCCCCCACTCTGTACGTCGGGCTGTCAAGCAGCGATTCAATGGCCTCCGCGGGCCTGATGACCTGTGCCAATTTCGTCGCCGTCTTCTTCGGCGCGGACACCAACCCGCCGGTCGGGAACCCGTGCCGCGCGGTCAGCGGCGCGGGCACGGCGCTCAACCCGTTCATCTACCCGAACATCTGGGTCGGGGTGGGCTGGACCGCCGCCAACAACGGCGCCAGCGTGCTCTCCTCGGTGGTCAACCTGACCGGCGTCAGCCCGGGCGACGGGGTGAAGTTCCAGATCTACTACCCCGAGGGCGGCGCGGCGCACTTCACCATCACCCCGCCGGTCGGCTCGGCGACCTCGTTCCAGCTGCCCTCCTCGGGCACCTTCAACGCCGTCTTCGACCACGCCGAAGCGGTGGTGGCCTACAGCGCCTCCCGCACCTGCCTGACCGACACCAACGGCACTCCGAACATCGACTGCAACTCGCCCGCGGGCGGCGGCCACACCGCCGACTTCTCCGGCTTCCCGATGCTGGCTCCGGGTGCGGCGCCGAGCACGGTGGACCTGCGGATCACGCAGTTCCAGGCCGGTGGGTGGACGACGAACGCCGGTGTCCGCGGCACGTTCAGCGGGGCCGGCGGCAAGTGGACCCTCACCCCGGGCGTGCTGACCAGCAACGGCGTCGCGCCGCCTGGCGGCACCGTCCAGGTTGAGCCGGCCTACCTGTGGAACGACGGGCTGGGCAGCGGCGCCGGTGACGCCTTCGGCGTCTGGTGGCGTCACTGATTCGCCTCTGACCAGTAACAACAGCAAGCAGGTGCGGCCCGGGCCGGGCAACCGGCCCGGGCCGCACACCGACCGAAGGCCGTGACCGGCCGCACCTCGCCCGGCCAGAAATATCCACCTCAGGAAAGGATTCTTCATTGATGCACATACGCATCGGCAGGGCGCTCCTGGCCGCCACGGCGGCGGGTGCGACCGTGGCCACGATGGGCCTGGCCGCGGCCGGGTCCGCGGCCGCGGCCACGACGGCCCACCGGGGGCACCAGCCCTTCTCGGGCGGCACGCCGGTTTACACCGCGCCGTGCTCCGGCGACGCGGGGTTCACCAGCAACGCCGCGCCGGTCACGTTCGGCGCCGGCGGCTGCGCCGGTTATGTGGGCAGCCACCGGAACTTCCGGTACGCGCAGGCCATCATCAGGCTGCCGCAGACCAACGTGATCAACCCGGCGACCAGCCTCGCCACGTCCGAGGCGGCGCCGACCCTGTATGTCGGGCTGACCAGCGCCGACGCGATGGCCGCGGCGGGCTTCATGACCTGCGCCAACTTCCGCATTCAGTTCGGGGTGCCGGGATCGGGCCCGTGCGCGGGCGGCGGCGCGCCGCTCATCTGGGTCGGTGTCGGGTGGACCCTGCTCAACAACGGCGCCAGCGTGTCGGCCACGGCCATCGGGCTCAGCGGCGTCAGCCCCGGGGACGGGGTGCAGTTCCAGGTCTACTACCCCGAGGGCGGCGCGGCGCACTTCACCATCACCCCGCCGGTCGGCTCGGTGACCTCGTTCCAGCTGCCCTCCTCGGGCACCTTCAACGCGGTGTTCAACCACGCCGACGCGCTGGTGGACTACAGCGCCTCGACCCCGGAGCTGGCGCCCGGCCCGGCCAGCACGGTGGACCTGCGGATCACCCAGTTCCAGAAGGGCGGGTGGACGACGGTCGGCGGGACCAAGGGCACCTTCAGCGGGACCGGCGGCAAGTGGACGCTGAACCCGGCCGTGCTGACCAGCAACGGCACCGCGCCGCCGGGCGGAACCATCCAGGTCGAGCCCGCCACCTTGTGGAACGACGGCCTCGGCCTCGGCGCCGGTGACGCGTTCGGCGTCTGGTGGCGCCACTGATCCCGGCTGGCCCGGTACCCGAACGGGGCTGGCCGGGCCGGTCATCCGGCCCGGCCAGCCCGCTCAAGCCGTCACCGGCTGCTCCGCTAGCGCATCCATCGAAGAAGGGATCGGCACCGATGCGTACCCGCATCACC
>DATDGI010000431.1:0-23014 GCA_036522155.1 Streptosporangiaceae bacterium | reverse complement strand
GAGCTTCTGGTGAGTCGGGGCGGTAGTCGGGGTCGCCGGGGATGGGGAGCTCGCGGGAGGCGGGGTCGGGCTCAGGTCGCTTGCGGGAGCCGTCGTCGTTGTAGGGGGAGGACGGGTGGTTTGGCGGCAGCCGCTCCAGGCGTTCCCGCAGTTCGGCACGAGTGAGGTCGCCTTCCAAGCGGCGTGGCTGGTCGGGATTCCGCGGCTCGTGCAACTGGTCCTGGGGGCCCGCCATGGCGCCATCTCTCACACATTCGGTGACGGCGCCATCGTAACCGGTGATCGGGTGCGAGGGGTCGTGCACGAGGGTGAGTTGCCGAGCGTACTGTCGCCACTGCGGCTGTTGAGGGAGCAGGAGATGAGCTGAGAAGGCTCAGCCCTCCGCCCACTTCTCCCGGAACCGCTCAATCAACGCCTCAGCCTCTTCTTCGCTGATCTGTAGAAGTTCGAAGTCGAGAGCATCGCGCTTCCATTCAGCTATCGCAGAAGTGTGTCCCCAAGTAAGATCACGACGCAAAGATTCGTCTACGAAGCCGTCGTCATCCATATGTCGCCGCCGGACGAGACCTGATGGATCCGTTCGGGTCCGCCCACTATTGATCACCGCATAGTAGGTTACATGCTTAGCCATGACTCAAGCGCCTTCCTTGTGATAGTAGGGAAACTCGAGGGCGCCCGGAGGTACGG
Source organism: Streptosporangiaceae bacterium (assembly GCA_036522155.1). Taxonomy (GTDB): domain Bacteria; phylum Actinomycetota; class Actinomycetes; order Streptosporangiales; family Streptosporangiaceae; genus UBA9676. Next base: position 22,327 of record DATDGI010000431.1, on the reverse strand, counting down.
GTACGGATGCACTAACCTCCTGTTGGTACCGTTCCAGATGTGCTCTCTCCTTGGGTGTTATTCGAGGGTCGGCCAATCGGGCGTAAGAATCGTGGGTTGCCTGCTTGGCTTCCCAACTGGCCCGCGTATGAAATTGAACCTCAAATAAAAGCCCGCTCACCGCGTCGCGCCATTGGCTGTTCACACCCTTATAGTCGGGGCTATTCCAACTGGGCTTGCGTGTTACCAGGTCGAATCCATTCTCGGCAAGGACAGCCTCAGTCCCTTCAGATCCTGAAGTATAGGTCTCGTATTCATAAATAAATGTGTATCTGATGCCATCATGTATCTGATATGCCAGCGTGTCAGCAGATTCCCCAGGCATGAGGCTTATCCGCTCGGCAAGCTTCTGCTTGAAGCGGTCGGCACTCTTGAGGGCGAACTTCTCGGTGTCGGGTGCGAGTGTGCCGTGCTCAAGTTGGGCTTCAATGCGCCGCATGGCGGGGGTTAGGCCATCCTCTCCATAGTTGCCGTCTGCGTCCCGGCCTTCCCTGTCCCGGCACTTCCCCACAGCTAGATCTCCGCATCGTGATTCTTCTGGGGTCAGGCTGTACCCCTGCCACTCCCAGGAGCCGTCAGGGTTGATGCGGGGAGTGTCTTCGGTGGCTAAGTGCTGGTCGGCCGCGAGGTCCTCGGGGTGGTAGTCGGGGTCGCCGGGGATGGGGAGTTCGCGGGAGGCGGGGTTGGGCTCGGGTGGCTTGCGGGAGCCGTCGTCGTTGTGGGGGGAGGTGGGGTGGTTGGGCGGCAATCGCTCCAGGCGTTCCCGCAGTTCGGCGCGGGTGGCGTCGCGTTCTAACGGGCGTACCTGGTCGGGGTTCCGCGGCTCGTTGAGCTGGTCCTGAGGGCCTGGCATCACGCCATCTCTCACACATTCGGTGACGGCGCCATCGTAACCGGTGATCAGGTGCGAGCGGCTCTCAGCGCCATCCTGGGGCCGGTTGACGGCGGACCGGGCTCCGCCTACCGTGGACAGAGTAGATAGCTTGATATCGAGATACTTTACGAGCGGGGCCAGCCAGGTCGGCCCGCGGCGCGCACCGCCGTTACGCAAGGATGGCAGCGGCAGCGGGGGCGACCGGCCGGGGACGTGACAGGAGGGCTGCACCATGACGGTGAACAGTTTCGGCAGCCGGGGCACGCTGCAGGTGGGTGATACCAGCTACACAATCCACCGGCTGGCGGCCGTGCCGGGCGCCGATGACCTGCCGTTCAGCCTGAAGATCCTGCTGGAGAACCTGCTGCGGAACGAGGACGGGCAGAATGTCACCGGCGATCATGTCACCGCCCTGGCCCGGTGGGACCCGCGGGCCGAGCCGGACACCGAGATCGCCTTCACGCCCGCCCGGGTGATCCTGCAGGACCTGACCGGCGTGCCCGCCGTGGTCGATCTGGCCACCATGCGCGAGGCCATGCAGCAGCTCGGCGGCGACCCGGCCATGATCAACCCGCTGGTCCCGGCCGAGCTGGTCATCGACCATTCGGTGGTGGCCGACGTGTTCGGCCGGCCGGACGCGTTCGACCGCAACGTCGACCTTGAGTTCGGCCGTAACCGGGAGCGGTTCGCGTTCCTGCGGTGGGGGCAGCAGGCGTTCCGCCAGTTCAAGGTGGTGCCGCCTGGCACCGGCATCGTCCACCAGGTGAACATCGAGCACCTGGCGCGGGTGGTGATGACCAGCGAGGACGGCGCCGCCTACCCGGATACCTGCGTCGGCACCGACTCGCACACCACCATGCAGAACGGCCTGGGCGTGCTCGGCTGGGGAGTAGGCGGGATCGAGGCCGAGGCGGCCATGCTCGGCCAGCCGATCAGCATGCTCATCCCGAAGGTGGTCGGGTTCCGGCTGACCGGCGCGCTCCCGGACGGTGCCACCGCCACCGACCTGGTCCTGACCATCACCGAGATGCTGCGCCGCCACGGCGTGGTCGGCAAGTTCGTCGAGTTCCACGGCGAAGGGGTCGGTGCCGTCCCGGTCGCCAACCGGGCCACCATCGGTAACATGAGCCCGGAGTTCGGCTCCACCTGCGCGATCTTCCCGATCGACGGCGAGACCCTGGCCTACCTGCGGTTCACCGGCCGTCCCGCCGACCGGGTCGCGCTGGTCGAGGCGTACGCCAAGGAGCAGGGCCTGTGGCACGAGCCGGGCCGGGAGGTCCGCTACTCCGAGGAACTTGAGCTCGACCTGTCCACGGTGGTCCCGTCCCTGGCCGGCCCCAAACGCCCGCAGGACCGGGTGGCGCTGACCGACGCCAAGACCGCTTTCCGCGAGGCCCTCGGCTCATATGTGCAGCTCGACAGCCTGGACGAGGAGATCGCCGGCACGTTCCCGGCCTCCGACCCGTTCACCGCGGAGAAGAACGGCGCGGTCGAGCACGAGAGGCCGCCGGCCCCGGCGCCCGCGGCCGGCCGGCCGTCGGCCCCGGTCGACGTGACGCTCGAGGACGGCACCAAGACCTCCGTGGACCACGGCTCGGTGGTCATCGCCGCCATCACCTCCTGCACCAACACCTCCAACCCCTCGGTCATGGTCGGCGCCGCGCTGCTGGCCAAGAAGGCGGTCGAGGCCGGCCTGTCCCGCAAGCCGTGGGTGAAGACCACGCTGGCCCCGGGCTCGAAGGTGGTCATGGACTACTACGAGCGGGCCGGCCTCACCCCGTACCTGGAGAAGCTCGGCTTCAACCTGGTCGGCTACGGCTGCACCACCTGCATCGGCAACTCCGGCCCGCTGCCGGAGGCGATCAGCCAGGCGGTGGCCGACCACGACCTGGCGGTCGTCTCCGTGCTGTCCGGCAACCGCAACTTCGAGGGCCGGATCAACCCCGATGTGAAGATGAACTACCTGGCCTCGCCGCCGCTGGTGGTCGCCTACGCGCTGGTCGGCACCATGGACATCGACATGCAGAACGACCCGCTGGGCAGCCGCCCGGACGGCACGCCGGTGTACCTGCGGGACATCTGGCCCGCCCCGGCGGAGGTCGCCGCCGTGGTCCGCGACGCGATCGCGGCGGAGATGTTCACCCGCGACTACGCCGATGTGTTCGACGGCGATGACCGCTGGCGGTCGCTGCCGGTGCCCACCGGTGACACGTTCACCTGGGACGGCACCTCCACCTATGTGCGCCGCCCGCCGTATTTCGAGTCGATGGGGGACAAGCCGGAGCCGGTGACCGACATCCACGGCGCCCGGGTGCTGGCCATGCTCGGCGACTCGGTCACCACCGACCACATCTCCCCGGCCGGCGCGATCAAGACCGACAGCCCGGCCGGCCGCTACCTCACCGAGCACGGCGTGGAGCGGCGCGACTTCAACTCCTACGGATCGCGGCGCGGCAACCACGAGGTGATGATCCGCGGCACGTTCGCCAACATCCGGCTGCGCAACCAGCTTGCCCCCGGCACCGAGGGCGGGGTGACCGTGAAGCTGCCCGGCGGCGAGCAGATGAGCATCTACGACGCCTCCCGGCAGTACCTGGCCGAGGGCACGCCGCTGATCGTGCTCGGCGGCAAGGAATACGGCTCAGGTTCCTCGCGGGACTGGGCGGCCAAGGGCACGCTGCTGCTGGGTGTCCGGGCGGTGCTGGTCGAGTCGTTCGAGCGGATCCACCGCTCCAACCTGATCGGCATGGGCGTGCTGCCGCTGCAGTACCGGCCGGGGGAGTCGGCCGCCTCACGGGGGCTGACCGGCCGTGAGGTGTTCGACATCACGGGCATCGAGGCGATCAGCTCCGGCTCGCCGCCGCGCGAGGTCACCGTCCGCGCGGACGGGCGTGAGTTCCGCGCGGTGGTCAGGATCGACACCCCCGGCGAGGCGGAGTACTTCCGGCACGGCGGCATCATGCAGTATGTGCTGCGGTCGCTGCGGGCCCGGAGCTGACCGGGTGCGGCGGCCGGCGCGGCGCGGCCGGGGCGTCCCGGCCGGCCCGGGCCAGGTGCGCGTGAGCTGCGGGCGGGCGGTAGCGTGACCCGAAATGCCCGATTCGGTGACCTCTCCCGCCCAGTCCACGGCCAGCACCATCCGCAGGCGGCTGCCCGTGGCTGTGTTCCTGGCGGGCATCATCCTGCTCACGTTCAACCTGCGGACCGCCATCACCAGCCTGCCGCCGCTGTTCCCCGAACTGGCCGCGCACCTGCACCTGTCACCGGCCGGGGTGGCGCTGCTGGCCGCCACCCCGGTGCTCTGCTTCGCTGTGTTCTCCCTCGCCGGGGCCCCGCTGTCGCGGTGGTTCGGCGAGGAGCGTGTACTGCTGGCGGCGCTGGTCCTGCTGGCGGCGGGCCTGCTGCTACGTGGTGCCGCGCCGCGCTGGCTGCTGTTCCCGGGCACGGTGCTGGCGTCAGCGGCCATCGCGCTGATGAACGTGCTGCTGCCCAGCCTGATCAAGCGCCGGCAGCCGGACCGGGCGGGCTGGCTGATCGGGATATACCTGCTCAGCCTGTCCGCCGGGGCGATCCTGGCAGCGCTGGTGGCGGTGCCCATGTTCAGCGCCTCCGGCGGCTCGGTCCCGCTGGCCCTGGCCGTCTGGGCGCTGCCGGCCCTCGCCGCGGCGGTGGTGTGGGGGCCACAGCTGAAGTTCCGGACGCGGCCGGCCGGCCCGGACGGGATCCCGTCCGCCCGCCGGTCCCGGCTGAAGGTGACCAGATACCGGCTCACCTGGCAGGTCATGGCGTTCTTCGGGCTGCAAAGCCTGACTTATTACGCCGCGCTCTCCTGGCTGCCGACCCTGTTCCGTGACCGGGGGGTCAGCGCGGTCCAGGCGGGCACGTTGCTGGCGCTCATGCAGCTCGGCGGGGCGGGTTCGTCGCTGCTGATCCCGGTGCTCGCGCACCGCATCCCCGACCAGCGCTGGCTGGTCGCGGTAACCGTGGCCGTGACCGGCGTGGGCCTGGCCGGTGCCGCGTTCGCCCCGGTGGGGGGCGCGATCGTCTGGGTGCTGGTGCTCGGGGCGGGCCAGGGAGGTGCGCTCGGGCTGGCCATTTACCTCACCATGGCCCGGGCGCCCGACCCGGTGGGCGCCGCGTCGCTGTCGGCGTTCTCGCAGGGCGCGGGCTACCTGGTGGCCTCGGCCGGCCCGCTGATGGTCGCGCTGCTGCACACCGCGACCGGGGGATGGGCCATCCCGATGGGGGCGGTGCTCGCCGTCGTGGCCGGTGAGCTGGCCGCCGGGCTGCTGGCCGCCCGCCCGCTCATGCTGCCGGAAAGCTGACCCGGCCGAGCCCGCCACCGGCATCCTGATCGCCCACAGCCTGCTGGCCTGACCGCGTTATCCGGGCTGGTTCAGCGCTGGCGCCGCGCTGCCGCGATGGTGATGGATAGGACACAACGTCGCGGCTCCGGTGCGCTGCGCGCACCGGGCGAAATAGACTCGCCTCGGGTTCTCGCTCCGCGCCGGGACGGCGGGCCCGCCTGCCGGGCCAAACACCGGCCCGTCGGCAGGCCGACGAGGAGGAGGAGCAGACGAGGTGACCTTGCTGGAGTCCATCACCGGTCCCCGTGACCTGAAGGCGCTCAGCCCCGCCGAGCTTCCCGCCCTGGCCAGCGAAATCCGTGACTTCCTCGTCGACGCGGTCTCCCGCAACGGCGGGCATCTCGGGCCTAACCTCGGCGTGGTCGAACTCACCATCGCGCTGCACCGGGTCTTCGACTCCCCATCCGACCGGATCATCTTCGACACCGGCCACCAGGCCTACGTGCACAAGCTGCTCACCGGCCGGCAGGATGGCTTCGCCAAGCTCAAACAGCGCGGCGGGGTGTCCGGCTACCCGAACCAGGCCGAGTCCGAGCACGACATCGTGGAGAACTCGCACGCCTCCACCGCGCTGTCCTACGCCGACGGGCTGGCCAAGGCCTACGCCCTGCGCGGGGAGACGGGCCGCACCGTGGTGGCGGTGGTCGGGGACGGGGCGCTGACCGGCGGCATGGCCTGGGAAGCGCTCAACAACATCGCCGCCGCCAAGAGCAGCCGCCTGGTCATCGTGGTCAACGACAACGGCCGCTCCTACACCCCGACGATCGGCGGGCTGGCCACGCACCTGGCCTCGGTCCGGGTGTCGCAGCGGTACGAGCACGTGCTGGAGTACATCAAGACCTCGCTGTCCCGGACCCCGCTGGTTGGCCCGCCGCTGTACGAGACGCTGCACGGGATCAAGAAGGGCCTCAAGGACGTCCTCCAGCCGCAGGTGCTGTTCGAGGACCTCGGGATCAAGTACCTCGGCCCGGTGGACGGGCACGACGAGCAGCTGGTCGAGAGCGCGCTGAGCCGGGCCCGCGGGTACGGCGGCCCGGTGATCGTCCACGTGATCACCCGCAAGGGCTTCGGCTACCCGCCGGCCGAGAACGACGACGAGGACTGCATGCACGGCCCGGGCGCGTTCGACCGGGCGACCGGCCGGCCCACCGCCACGGCCCGGCGCGGCTGGACGGACGTGTTCAGCGACGAGCTGGTCGCGATCGGGGCCGAGCGCCCGGACGTGGTCGCCCTCACCGCGGCCATGCTCTACCCGACCGGGCTGGCCGCGTTCGGCCGGGCCTACCCGGACCGGTGCTTCGACGTCGGCATCGCCGAGCAGCACGCGGTGACCAGCGCCGCCGGGTTCGCCATCGGCGGCATGCACCCGGTGGTCGCGATCTACGCCACGTTCCTCAACCGCGCCTTCGACCAGGTCCTGCTCGACGTCGCGCTGCACCGGCTGCCGGTGACGTTCGTGCTGGACCGGGCCGGGGTGACCGGCTCCGACGGGCCCAGCCACAACGGCATGTGGGACGGGTCGATCCTGCAGGTGGTGCCCGGCCTGAAGATCGCCGCCCCGCGGGACGCCATCCGCCTGGCCGAGCTGCTGCGCGAAGCCGTGGCCATCCACGACGGGCCGTCCGTGCTGCGCTTCCCCAAGGGCGCCGCCGGGCCGGACATCCCCGCCGTCGGCACGCTCGGCCGGATGGACGTGCTGCACCGCCCGGCCGCGGCCGGCCCGGCCGACGTGCTGCTGGCCGGCGCCGGGCCGATGGCCGGGGTGTGCGTGGGGGCCGCGGCCCGGCTGGCCGACCAGGGCATCGGGGTCACCGTGGTGGACCCGCGCTGGCTGAAACCGCTGGACGAGGCGCTGGTGACGGCGGCCGGCCAGCACCGGCTGGTGGTCACCGTGGAGGACAACGGCCGGGCCGGCGGGTTCGGCGACGCGGTCTGCCGGCGGTTGCGGGACGCGGGCACCGACACCCCGGTCCGGACGTTCGGCCTGCCGCAGGAGTTCCTGGCCCACGGCAAGCGGGAGGAGATCCTCGCCGACGCCGGTCTGGTCCCGCAGCACCTGGCCCGCGAGATCACCGAGGCGGTGGCCCGGCTGACGCCCGAGCTCGAGCACCACCAGTCATGACCGCTCTGCACGTCGCCGTTGTCGGCTCCGGCCCGGCCGGCCTGTACACCGCCGAGGCGCTGATCAAGCAGACGGCCGCGCTGGACCCGCCGGTGCCGGTCCGGGTGGACGTGCTCGACCGGCTGCCGACCCCGTACGGCCTGGTCCGGTACGGGGTCGCGCCGGACCATCCGTCGATCAAGTCGATCGCCGAATACCTGCGCCGGGTCCTGGAGCATTCCGACGTCCGGTTCCTGGGCGGGGTGCACCTGGGTGACGACGTGACCCGCGAGGACCTGCTGGCCAGCTACGACGCGGTGGTCTACGCCACCGGCGCCATGCGGGACCGGCGGCTCGGCGTCGAGGGCGAGGACCTGCCGGGCAGCTACGCGGCCACCGACTTCGTGAACTGGTACTGCGGCCACCCCGACCTGGACGCGGGCGCGTTCAGCCTGGACGCCGAGTCGGTCGCGGTGGTCGGGGTCGGCAACGTGGCCGTGGACGTGGCCCGGATTCTGGTCCGCGACCCGGCCGAGCTCGCGCCCACCGACGTGTCAGAGCCGGTGCTCGCCGCGCTGATGGCCAGCAAGGTCCGCGAGGTGCACGTGATCGGCCGCCGCGGTCCCGCCCAGGCCAAGTTCACGACCAAGGAGCTGCGCGAGCTGGGCGAGCTGGCCGGGGTGGACGTCGTGGTGGCCAGCGGGGAGGCCGACCCGGCCGCGTTCGACGCCACCGGGGAGGGCGTGCAGCTCGCGGAGGCCGACCGCCGGGTCCGCGGCAACCTGTCCGTCATCGGCGACTGGGCCGCCCGGGTCCCGGCCGGGCACGCCCGCCGGCTGACCGTCCGGTTCTGGCTGCGGCCGGTAAAAGTCGAGGGTGCCGAACGGGTGTCCGGCCTGACCGTCGAGCGCACCCGGCTCGACGAGCAGGGCAAGCTCACCGGGACCGGTGAGCTGGAGACCATCGCCGCCCAGATGGTGCTGCGCAGCGTGGGCTACCAGAGCGTGCCACTGGCCGGGGTCCCGTTCGACGAGCGGACCCACACCGTGCCCAACGAGGCCGGCCGGGTCCTCGGCCCCAATCGCGTGCCGCTGCCCCGCGAGTACGTGTCCGGCTGGCTCAAGCGCGGCCCGACCGGGGTGATCGGCACCAACAAGTCCGACGCGGCGGACACCGTCCGGTCGCTGCTCGCCGACGCGGCCGCGGGCGGTGGCCCGGCGCCCGCGGCGGAGGAGAAGCTGGCCGGCCTGCTGGCGGCCCGCGGAGTGGTGCCGGTCAGCTACACCGACTGGCTGCGGGTGGAGCAGGCCGAGCGGGATCTGGCCGCCGCCCTGGGCCGCGGCGCCCGGGTGAAGCTGGCCTCCCGGGCGGAGATCGACGCCGCCTGCCGCCCGCGCGCCTGACCAGCTAACTGGCGGCGGGGTGAGGCGGAACTCCCGGTTTGCCCGGTACGGTACGGCCATGGTCATCTTCGGGAGCCGCCGCGACGGCGCTGACTAGATCATGATCGCGTGGGCCCTGCAACGGCCGCCCCCGCCCCGGGGCCGGCGGTGGCCCGTGCGGCTGGCCGCCGCCTGGACCGCCCTGAGCCGGTCCCATCTGCACCGGATCCGGCCCGGCTGGCCGGGTGCGGTGGGGCAGGTCCTTTTGTCAGATGCTGGGCGTCTTGAGTTCACCGGCAGTGGGGACAATGGGGTCATGGGTGGTGATGACGCAGGCCAGGAGGCATGGGCCGGTTCCGGTGCCGGTGAGACCGCGGTAGCCACGGCCGGGGACATACAGGGCGAGCTTCCCCCGGGCCGCTACTTTGACCGCGAGGAGAGCTGGCTGCGGTGGAACCAGCGGGTGCTGGAACTCGCTGAGGACGACAGCCTCCCGCTGCTGGAGCGGGTCAGGTTCCTGTCGATCTTCGCCAGCAACCTGGACGAGTTCTTCATGGTCCGGGTGGCGGGCCGGATCCGGCGGATGGCGGCGGGGCTGCCGGTGGAGAGCGTGAGCGGGCTGTCGCCGGCCCAGATCCTGGCCAACACCCTGGAAACCGCCCGCCTGCTCAGCCTCCGGCACGCCGAATGCTTCGCCGCCTCGGTCCAGCCCGCGCTCAGCCAGGAGGGAATCGAGATTCTGCGGTGGAAGGAGTTGTCCGCCGCGGAGCAGGAAAACCTCCAGCGGCTGTTCCGGGAGCGCATTTACCCGGTGCTCACCCCGCTGGTGGTTGACCCGGCCCACCCGTTCCCCTACATCTCCGGCCTGTCGCTCAGCCTGGCGGTGATGGTCGCCGACCCCGTCACGGGCGCCACCATGTTCGCCCGGGTGAAGGTGCCGCCGCTGCTGCCCAGGTTCCTGACCGTGTCCCAGCACCGGTTCGTGCCGCTGGAAGACGTGATCGCCGCTCACCTGACCGAGCTGTTCGCGGGCCTGGAGATACTCGAGCACCACGCGTTCCGGGTGACCCGCACCCGGGACCTGGAGGTGGACGAGGACGTCAGCGAGAACCTGCTGCAGTCGATGGAGCGGGAACTGCAGCGGCGGCGGTTCGAGCCCGCCGTCCGGCTGGAGGTCGAGGATTCCATGTCCAGCGACGTACTGGACAAGCTGGTCACCGAGCTGATGATCGACCGGGCGGCCGTCTACCACCTGCCCGGGCCGCTGGATCTGTCCGGCCTGAGCGTCATCGCCGATCTGGACCTGCGGCGGCTAAAGTACGCGGCCTTCGTCCCGTCCGAGTCGGCGCTGCCGCAGGACACCGACGTGTTCAGCGCCCTGAACCGCGGGGATGTGCTGGTGCACCACCCCTATGACTCGTTCACCACCACGGTGGAGCGGCTCATCGTGGAGGCCGCCGCCGACCCCCGGGTGCTGGCCATCAAGCAGACCGTGTACCGGACCAGCGACGTCTCCTCGATCGTGGACGCGCTCATCGACGCGGCCGAGGCGGGCAAGCAGGTGGTGGTGGTGGTCGAGCTGAAGGCGCGGTTCGACGAGCGGGCGAACATCATCTGGGCGCGCAAGCTGGAGGAGTCCGGCTGCCACGTGGTGTACGGGATCGTCGGGCTGAAGACGCACTGCAAGATGGTGCTGGTCGTGCGGGAGGAGCCGGACGGCTCGCTGCGGCGTTACTGCCACATCGGGACCGGCAACTACCACCCCACCACCGCCCGGCTGTATGAGGACTTCGGCCTGCTGACCGCGGACCCGGTGGTCGGCGGCGACGCCACCGACCTGTTCAACCATCTGACCGGCTACAGCCGGCCCAAGACCTACCAGCGGCTGCTGGTCGCGCCGGCCGGGGTCCGGACGGGCCTGGTGGCGCGGATCGAGCGGCAGGTGGCGCGGCGGGAACGGGGCGAGGAGGCCAGGATCGCGCTCAAGTGCAACGCGATCGTCGACGAGGCGATCATCGATGCGCTCTACCGGGCGTCGATGGCGGGGGTGCCGGTGGACCTGTGGGTGCGGGGCATCTGCTCGCTCCAGCCCGGAGTGCCCGGGCTGTCGGAGACGATCCGCGTCCGCAGCGTGCTCGGCCGGTTCCTTGAGCACTCCCGGATCTACGCGTTTGGCACCGGCCACGACGAGGACAGCGACGTGTGGATCGGCTCGGCCGACCTGATGCACCGTAACCTGGACCGCCGGGTGGAGTGCCTGGTCCGGGTGCGCGACCCGGCCCAGCAGGCGCAACTGCGCAGCCTCATCGACCTGGCCATGGACGAGAGCACCGGCTCGTGGTGGCTGGCCGCCGACGGGACCTGGACCCGGCATTTCCGGGACCGCTCCGGCCAGCCGTTGCGCGATCTGCAACGGCATCTGATCGGCGCCCTGCGCGGTCAGGGTTACTGATGGCTGACCCGGGCGAGCCGGGTGAGATCCATGCCGCCGGGGCGGTGATGTGGCGGCCCGGGCCCACCGGCCCGGAGGTGGCGCTGGTGCACCGCCCCCGCTACGACGACTGGAGCTTCCCCAAGGGGAAGAGCCTGCCCCGCGAGCACGTGCTGCTCACCGCGGTGCGGGAGGTGGCCGAGGAGACAGGGGTCAGGATCGCCCTGGGCAGGCGGCTGAGCCCGGTCCACTACCAGAGCGACGGCCGGCCGAAACGGGTGGACTACTGGGTCGCCCACCCCGCTCCGGATGGCCATGGGCCGCCCGGGGTGGTGCCGAACGCCGAGGTCGACCGGCTGGTATGGCTGCCGGTGCCAGCCGCCGGCGACCGGCTCAGCTACCCGCACGACGCGGGCGTGCTCGGCGAGTTCGCCGCCGTCCCGGCCGCGTCCATCGCGTTCATCCTGATCCGGCACGCCCCGGCCCGGAGCAGGAAGGGGTGGCGGGAGGCCGGTCACGCCGATGACCTGCGGCGGCCGCTGACCGCGCGTGGGCGCGGGCAGGCCCAGCGGCTGGCGCCGGTGCTGGCCTGTTTCGGCCCGGCCCGGGTGGTCAGCTCGGCCGCCGAGCGCTGCGTGGCGACGGTCCGGCCCTACGCGGCGCTGGCGGGCGTGCCGGTGGAGGCCGAGCCTGCCTTCGTGCCCGGTGCGCCGGCGGCGGCCATGCGGGACCGGATCACCGCATTGGCCGCCGGCGGCCGGCCGGCCGTGGTGTGCGCCCACCGGGAGAACCTGCCCGGCCTGCTGGCCGGGGTGTATGAGTGCCTCGGTGCCCCGGTCCCGCCCGGCCCGCCGCTGCGCAAGAGTGCGTTCTGGGCGCTGCAGCTGGGCCTGGGCCGGGTCGCCTCGGCCGAGCAGCACTCGCTGCGGGCCTAATGAACCACGGCGGTGTCGCTGTCGGTGTTATCGGCCGGTGTGGCGTCCGTGGGGCTGACGGTAGCCGTTGACGTCACCACCGTCCCAGCCGCCGCCTTGACCCGGACCGTGACCGTGATCGTGGTGGTGGCGTGGGCGCGGATGGTGCTGCGGCGGGAGCAGGACGAGGAGTGCTTCTGCTTATGGCAGGTCCAGGAGGTGCCCCGCCCGCCGCGGATGACCGTCAGCCCGCTCGGCACCACCAGCGACACCTGGGTGATCGCCGAGGTCGCGACGCTGCTGGTGTTGGTGACGAGGATCTTGTAGGTGCCCTTCTTGGCGTGCCGGAATGTCCCGGTGTGGGACAGCCCCACGGCCAGGTCCGCGTGCACGCCGACGGTGAGCCGGAACTGCTTGGTCACGGTCGCGCCGGTGTGATCTTCCACCTGCACGGTGAAGGTGCTCGTGCCCTTGGCCGCCGGCTTGCCGCTGATGACCCCGGCGGCACTCAGCGACAGGCCGTTCGGGAGCGTCCCCGACACCTTCGACCAGGTGTAGGGGGTGGTCCCGCCGCTGGCGGCCAGGCTCTTGTGGTACGAAAGGCCGACCGTGCCGCCCGGGAGCGGGCTGCTCGAGGTGATCGTGAGAGTCGAGGCGTAGCTGATCGTCACCGACCCTTTCGCCCCCGCCGACCCCTGCCCGGCCGCCGTGCCGAGCGCGGTCCCGCCGCCCCCGCCGCCACCCTGGCCCACATCGGCCGAAGCGGCCCCGCCGGCCGAACCGCCCAGCACACCGCCGCCTCCGCCGCCGCCCGCGCCGCGGGTGCTGGCGCTGGCCGCCGCGCTGGCGCCGTCGGACGTGCCGTTCCCCCCGGCCGCACCGGCCGTCCCGCCGGTGCCGGTGCAGTTGGTGCCGGCGGTGCCGCCGGCTGCGCCGTTCCCGCCCGCACCGCCGCTGCCCGGGGCGCAGTTCCCGGCGCCGCCGCCGCCCCCGCCACCGGGCGCGACCACCTGCGCCACGCCGGAAACGCTCACCGTGGAGGAGGCGCCGCCGCCACCGCCGGCGAAGCCGGTGCCGCCGCCGTTCCCGCCGATGCCGGTGCCGGTGCCATCACCCGAGCCGCCCGCGCCGCCGGTGGTGCCGCTGCCGTTCGCGCCCGCGCCACCGACCACGACCGCCAGGGTCGTGCCCGGTACGACGGTCAGGGTGCGGGTGACCACCTCCCCGGTGCCACCCGTGCCACCGGCGTTGGACCCGTTGCTGGCCCCGTTGCCGCCGGCCCCGCCGACCGCGGTGACCGTCACGCTGGTCACGCCGGTCGGGACGGTGAACGTGTCCGGGCCGACCGTGGTGTAGGAGCAGCTGATGGTGGTGCCCAGGCCGGTGCAGAGCGGGCTGGCCTGCGCGGCCGCGGGCAGCCCGACCACGGCGGCACCGGCCAGGGCCGCGACGGCCGTGCCCGGCGCCACCGTTCTGGCCAGACGCGCGAGGCGGGCGCGTGGCACTGGTGCCACGGTGCCTTCAGCGGCTGTGCGGTATGCATTTCTCACGACTTCCAGCCCCCGTTCCCTGTGTCCGGAAAAAACCCGTACATAATCAGGTATCCGCAGTTAGACTGCCATTTTCCGGCCTATTAGAATGCCAGCCCCCGCTTTTTAAAAAGCATAAGCCAAGTCAGCGGGAAAGGCCGGGAGGTGAGAATTACCGGAGGCGGCGCGGCGGGCTGGCCTGATCAGCGCAGGCTGGCCACGGGCCCGGCGGGATCCCAGTCCAGCGTGGGCGGCAGTGCTCCCTCGAAGATCAGCAGCCAGCGCTTGACCTCGACCCCGGTGCCGCCGCTGAAACCGCCCAGCCCGTCCCCGGCCACCACGCGGTGGCAGGGCACGATGATCGGGTACGGGTTGCTGGCCATGACCTGGCCGACCACCCGGGCCGGGGGTACCGGGCCGTCCGCGGCCAGCCCGGCGCGGCGGGCGAGTTCGCCGTAGCTGACGGTCTCACCGAAGCCGACCGAGCCGAACAGCACCGGCAGCACGGCGCGCTGTGCCGTGGTGCATCCCGCCCAGTCGACCGGCCCGGTGAACGTCCGCCGCCCGGCCGCGAAATACTCGCTCAGCTCGGTCAGCGCCAGCGCCAGCTGCTCCTGGGCCGGGCCGTCGCCGGGCGCATGGCCGGCCGGGGGCAGGCCGAACCTGACCCGGGTGACCCCGTCCGCGGTGCAGCCGACCGATATGTCCCCGACCGGTGAGCCGACCGTGCCCCAGGCGAGTTCGCGCACATTGGTGATTGTCGCACCGGGTACCGACAATCCGTGCTCAGGCCGGGCCGGCCGGCTCGCCCTTCTCGATCAGCCTGCTCAGTGCCTTGCTGATGGGCGTGGCGGCCAGCTCCACCTGCCAGTGCCGGGCGCCGTGCGCGGCCAGTTCCTCCGCCACCGCGTCCGGGGCTGGCGGCTCCGGTGGCCGCCAGGCCAGTCTGCGCACGACGTCGGGCGGGAGCAGGTTCTCGGCCGGCAGCGAATGCTCATCGGCGAGCGCCGCGACCACGGTGCGCACCGCCGAGAGCCGCTGGGCGGCCACCGGGTCGCGTTCGGCCCAGCGGTGGGCGGGCGGCGGGCCTTCCGGCAGCGGCGATGCCGTACCGGGCAGGCTCGTTTCGTCCTGGGCGCGGGCCCGGTCGACCGCGCGCTGCCATTCCGGTCCGTGCCGGCGGGCGCCGCGGCCCTTGAACCCGGGCAGCTCGGTCAGGTCCAGCCGGCTGGCCGAGACGGCCCGGGCCGCCTCCACGATGGCGGCGTCCGGGAGCACCCGGCCGGGCGACAGGTCACGCCGGCGGGCGATCCGGTCGCGTTCGGCCCACAGCTCGCGGACGACGGCCAGGCCGCGGCGGGTGTGCACCCGGTGGATCCCGGACGTGCGCCGCCACGGATCGGTCCGGGGAGGCGACGGCTTGGCCGCGAGCACCGCGGCGAACTCCTGCTCGGCCCAGCTGGTCTTGCCCTGCCCGGCCAGCTCCGCGGCGAGCGCGTCGCGCAGCTCGATCAGGACCTCCACGTCCAGCGCGGCGTAACGGAGCCACTCGGCGGGCAGCGGCCGGGTGGACCAGTCCGCGGCCGCGTGGCCCTTCTCCAGCGACAGGCCAAGCACCGTCTCCACCAGCACGCCCAGCCCGACCCGGGGATAGCCGAGCAGGCGGCCGGCCAGTTCGGTGTCGAACAGCAGCCGCGGCCGGTAGCCCAGCTCGGCCAGGCAGGGCAGATCCTGCGAGGCCGCGTGCAGCACCACCTCGCAGCCGGCCAGCTCGGTGTCCAAGGCGGACAGGTCGGGGCAGGCGACCGGGTCGATCAGCACCGTGCCCGCGCCCTGGCGGCGCAACTGGACCAGGAAGGCCCGGTGCCCGTACCGGTAGCCGGAGGCGCGCTCGGCATCCACCGCCACCGGGCCGGTGCCCGCGCCGAGCCTGGCCACCGCCTCGGTGAGCACCGGTGCCGTGCTGACCAGGGCAGGCAGCCCGTCGCGGGGTTCGAGCAGCGGCACCACCTGGTGCTCGTCCGATGTCTGGTCCGGCCCGGCGGGGGAGGCCCCCGCCGTCATGATCCCCGTCGGCGGACGGGTGGCCTGAGCGCGGTCACCCCCGCCACCAGTGGTGGCAGCCCGGCGGCGGCACAGATCGCGCCGCACCAGGCGGCCAGGTGGCCGTCGAGGCCGGGCGTGCCGACCGGCCCGTCCCCGTCCAGAGCCTCGGCCGGGTCCCCGGCCAGGCCCAGCACGCCGACCGGAGACCACGAGGCCCGCAGCTCGAAGCCGGTGGTCTGCGGCTCCTCCCGCTTGGCCCCGAACCCCTCGGTGACCACCCGGGTGACCGTCCCGCTCGGCGCGGCGTATCCGGAGGTGCGGGCGTCGAGCGCCTCGGTCAGCCAGGACCACGCCACCTCGCCGAGCATTGGGTCGGCGGCGATCTCCGGTTCCATATCGGCGCGGATGTAGATGATCACCCGCAGCGGGCCGGCCCAGCCGCGCTGGCCGGCCGGATCGAACAGCAGCACGAACCGGCCGGAGGCGACCTCGGCCTGGGCCACCCGGACGGTGGCCGCGAAAGCGGCCGCGAACGGCGCGAGCGTCCGGGGAGCGGGCACATCTTCGAAGGACAGTTCCGGCCGGACGGCACGTACCTGCTCCTGGCCGGATCGCAGGCCCGCGACCGCCGCCGCGAACGCCTCGGCCGCCCGGTCACCGGCGGCCGTGACCCCGCCCACCTGCCTCATGTTCCGAGCGTACGTGGTCGCGGCTCGCCGTCATGCCACCCGGCCGCGGATGCCCGGCAGGATTTCCGGTTCGGCCGCGTACAGCACGAATCCGGCCAGCAGCGCGCTGCCGCAGCCGGTGCAGGACCACTCCGGGCACTCACCGTCGGCCGAGTCCGGGCAGCTGCCCGGCAGGCTGTGGTGCTGCTCGAACAACTGGTCGCCGCCGCACTCACTGCACAGGCGGAACGTCTGGCCCATTTCCGGTGACCTCCCTCGCCGCCGGCGCCGCCGCGGAGAGGATGTCCCGGGGAAGCACCGCCGCGTGCCCGGCTGGTCACGATCGTCGCATGCCGCGGCGCGGAGGCGGTGGAGGACGGCCGGCGTGTCCTGAGGCTGTGAGATCATCACATTCGTGACGGCCCCGAGCCAGGAGTCCCCCTTCCTGCGGGCCTGCCGCCGCCAGTCCGTGCCGCATACCCCGGTCTGGTTCATGCGCCAGGCAGGCAGGTCACTGCCGGAATACCAGACGGCCCGCAGGCGGAAGTCGATGCTGGCCGCCTGCATGACGGCCGACCTGATCACCGAGATCACGCTGCAGCCGCTGCGCCGCTACCAGGTGGACGCGGCCATCCTGTTCAGCGACATCGTGGTCCCGCTGCGCGCGGTGGGCATCGATGTGGAGATCAAGCCCGGCGTCGGGCCGGTGATCGGCCGGCCCGTCCGAAGCCGGGCCGACCTGGCCCGGCTGCGTCCGCTCGAACCGCCGGACGTGCCGTACCTGACCGAGGCCATCGGCTCGCTGGTCGGCGAGCTGGGCGGCACCCCGCTGATCGGGTTCGCCGGCGGCCCCTTCACGCTCGCGTCCTACCTGGTCGAGGGCGGCCCGTCGAAGAACCAGGAGCGGACCAGGGCGCTGATGTACGGCGACCCGGGACTGTGGCACGCGCTGCTCAGCCGGCTCACCGACATCACCATCTCGTTCCTGCAGATCCAGGTGGCGGCGGGCGCCGCGGCGGTCCAGCTGTTCGATTCCTGGATGGGCAGCCTCAGCCCGGACGACTACCGGGCCGCGGTGTTTCCGCACAGCCGCCGGATCTTCGCCGAGCTCGGCGCGTCCGGGGTGCCCCGGATCCACTTCGGGGTCGGCACCGGGGAGCTGCTCGGGCTGATGCGGGAAGCCGGTGCCGAGGTGATCGGCGTGGACTGGCGGGTCAGCCTGGACGAGGCCGTGCGCCGGGTCGACATCGGCACCGCGCTGCAGGGCAACCTCGACCCGGCCGTCCTGCTCGCGCCCTGGGAGGCGGTGGAGCGGCGGGCCAGGGACGTGCTGGCCCGCGGCCGGACCGCGGAGGGGCACATCTTCAACCTCGGGCACGGCGTGCCGCCGAAGACCGACCCCGCGGTGCTGGCCCGCCTCACCGACCTGGTGCACGAGGTGTCGGCCAGCTGACCGGGCGCGCTGGGTCAGCCGGCCGGGCGCGGGCCTGCCCGGCGCTTGGCCAGCCAGCGCCGGCCACGCAGGGCGAGCACGACCGCGGCGATCGCGAACACTGCGAACGGCAGGAACGCGCCGATCCCGGTGAGGAGCCAGGAGGCCACCTGCCGCAGCGCGCGCCAGCCGGCCGTCAGCCCGCCGGTGAAACCCCCGGTGATCTTCACCGGGTGCGTGGCGGGCGGCGGGCGCCTGCTCAGCACCAGCACCGAGACGGTCGCGTAGCTGGTCTCGCGGGCGAGCGCCCGCTGCTGCGACTGCAGTGCCTCCAGGTTGGCCTCGTCGGCGTTGATCTGGTCCTGGACCGCCAGCAGGCTGCCGACGGAGCCGGCCCGGGCCAGCAGCCCGCGCAGCGCGGCGATCGCGGCCTGCGCGGAGGCCACCCGGCTGGACACGTCGGCGACCGTCTGGGTGACGTCCTGTGCCTGCTGCGACAGCGAGATCCGGGTGCCCAGCGTGCTGGCCAGCGTGGCCAGTGTGGCCTGGTAGCTGGTGCCCGGGATCTTCAGCTGGATGAACACGGTGGAGTCCGCCGGGTGGGCGTGATCAAGGTGGGTGGACTCGCTGGACACGTAGCCGCCGGCCGCGGTGGCCAGGCTGGACGCCCGGCTGGCCGCCGCCTGGACGTCGGCGGCCCGCACCGTCAGGCTGGCCGTGTAGATGATCGCCTGGCTGGCGGGCAGGGCGGTGAGCCGGGCCGGGACGGCAGGCTGATGGAGGGATCCGGGCGCGGGCACCGCGCTCGGCGCGGCCGGGGCACCCCGCACCTCCGGCCCCATGACGGCGTGCATGGAGGCGGCCCCGGAGGCGGACGGGGACGAGGCGGCCGACGAGCAGCCGGCCAGCAGGAAGCAGGCGCAGGCGCCGAGCGCGGCGGCGGCGCCGGTGGCGGACCGCAGGCGGGCCGCGCGGGACGCGGTGGAGCTGGACATGAGCGCTGTCATGCCGATGGGACGCCGGCCGGTATGCGCCGGTTCCCGCCACCGGGTCACGAGTTGGCATCGCGTGGCCCACGGCGGGCACGCGCCCTCCGCCGGTTCGCCGCCACCGGCCGCGGTCTGCCAGGGTGGACGGGTGAACCAAGCCCCCCCGCCCCAGGTCGTGATCGTCGGTGGCGGCATCTCCGGCCTGGCCGCGGCCTTCTTCCTGGCCGGCGCGCCGGTGTCGGTCACCGTGCTGGAAGGCTCGCCCCGGCTCGGGGGCAAGCTCGCCGTCTCGGAGGTGGCCGGCGCCGCGGTGGACGAGGGCGCGGAAGCGCTGCTGGCCCGACGGCCGGAAGGGACCGGCCTGATCCGGGCGGCAGGCCTGGGCGGCGAGCTGGCCGCCCCCGGCACCACCGCGGCCCGGATCTGGAGCCGCCAGCGGATGCGGCCGCTGCCCCGCCGCCAGGTCATGGGGGTACCGGCCGACCTGGATGACCTGGCCCGCTCCGGGCTGCTGTCAGCGGCCGGGCTGGCCCGGGCGCGTGACGATCTCCGGCTGCCCGCCACCCGGCGCGACGGCGACGTGGACGTGGCCGGTTACGTCGCCGCCCGGTTCGGCCAGGAAGTGGTGGACCGGCTGGTCGACCCGCTGCTCGGCGGGGTCTACGCGGGCCGGTCGGAGGAGCTGTCTTTCGAGGCGACCCTGCCCGGGCTGGCGGCGGAGTCCGGCCGGCATCCGGCGCTGAGCCAGGCGGCGGCCGTGCTGGCGCCACCCGATCCGGCCAGCCCGGCCCCGGATGCCGTGTTCACCACCCTCTCCGGGGGCCTGGGTACCTTGCCCGCCGTCCTGGCCACCGCCTCCGGCGCGGAGGTGCGGACCGGCACGATGGCCCGCGAGCTGGCCCGCACCCGCACGGGCTGGCGGCTGACCGTCGGCTCCGCCCATGATCCGGGCTACCTTGACGCCGATGCGGTGGTGCTGGCGGCGCCCGCCGCCCCCGCGGGCCGGCTGCTGGCCGGGGTGCCCGGCGCGGCCGGCGCCGCGGCCGAACTGGGCGGCATCGGCTACGCGAGCATGGCGGTCGTCACGCTGGCCTACCCCGCGGCCCGGTTCCCGCGGCCGCCGGCGGGCAGCGGTTACCTGGTGCCGGCCGTGGACGGCCACCCGGTCAAGGCGGTCACCTTCTCCTCGGTCAAGTGGCCGCACCTGCGGGCCGCCGCGCCCGGGCTGGTGCTGGTCCGGTGCTCGCTGGGCCGCGTCGGCGAGGAGGCCGTGCTGCAGCGCGACGACGCCGACCTGGCGGGCCTGGCCGCGGCCGACCTGGCCGCCGCCACCGGGGTGCGCGGCCGTCCGGTCGCGGCCCGGGTGACCAGGTGGGGCGGCGCCCTGCCGCAGTACACGGTCGGGCACCTGGGCCGGGTGGAGCGGATCAGGACGGCGGTGGCCCGCCAGCCCGGCCTGGCCGTGTGCGGCGCCGCCTACGACGGCCTGGGCATCCCCGCCTGCATCGCCACCGCCCGCGGCGCGGCCGGCCAGGTGCTGGCCTACCTGCGTGACCGCGACCGGGCGCCGGTCACCGGCCGGACGGCCGATGCCCGACAATGAAGGCATGGCAGCGACTGACTCCGCGCCCGCACCTGGCCGGCGCCCCGCCCGTGAGCTGAACGAGCTGATCCGCTACACGATGTGGTCGGTCTTCCGCCTGCGCGACGCGGCGGCAACGGCCGCCGGCCCGGCCGGGGAGATCGCCGCCGAACTGGTGGCGCTGCTGGACCAGGCGGCAGGCAAGGGCACCGTCACCCGCGGCTGCTACGACGTGCAGGGCCTGCGCGCGGACGCCGACTACATGTTCTGGTGGATCGCGCCGTCCGCGGACGACCTGCAGGAGCTGTACGCGCGGTTCCGCCGCACCCGGCTCGGCCGGGCCAGTGAGCCGGTCTGGTCGGTGATGGCCCTGCACCGGCCGGCCGAGTTCAACAAGGGCCACATCCCGGCCTTCCTGGCCGAGGAGGCCCCGCGCGACTACGTGAGCGTGTACCCGTTCGTCCGCTCCTACGAGTGGTACCTGCTCGACCCGGCGGAGCGGCGGGCCATGCTGGCCGAGCACGGCGTGATGGCCCGGGAGTACCCCGACGTCCGCGCGAACACGGTCGCCTGTTTCGCGCTCAACGACTACGAGTGGATCCTCGCGTTCGAGGCGGACGAACTGCACCGGATCGTGGACCTGATGCGCCATCTGCGGGGGGCCAGGGCGCGGCTGCATACGCGGGCCGAGATCCCCTTCTACGCCGGCCGCCGCAAACCGCCGGGCGAGCTGGTCGCCGCGCTGCCGCTCACTCCCTGATCCAGTGCGGCCGGCGGAACAGCCGGCCGAGCCGGTCGTGCATCGAACCGCCGGTGTCGGCCAGCGCGTTCACCCGGTAGACCGGCGGCCCGTCCGGGGCCGGCAGCAGCAGCGCCTGCGCCGGGTCGAGGGTGGTGCGGATGTAGGCGGCGGTGATCACCTCGATCTGGTCGGCGTCGACGAAGCGGAGCCCGTTGCCGGTGGCGACCACCATGCCGTCGAACAGATCCAGATCCGGCACCTCAAGCACGTGCTCCAGGGTGCCGATCTCGGTGCCGTCGCTGGTGAGCAGCGGCGTGCCCGGGCTGGCGGCCTCGTACGAGATGGCGAGTTCGTCGTTGTCTGGCACGCGTCATCCTTCCGTGGGCTCCAGCGTGAGTGACACCGAGTTGATGCACCAGCGCTGGTCGGTGGGCACGTCATAACCCTCGCCCTCGAACACATGGCCCAGGTGGGAATCGCAGCGGGCACACCGGACCTCGGTCCGGGTCGTCCCCAGCGAACGGTCCTCGATCAGCACCACCGCGTCGCCGCTGGCAGGCTGGTAGAAGCTGGGCCAGCCGCAGTGGGACTCGAACTTCGCGCGGGAGCGGAACAGCTCCGCGCCGCACGCCCGGCAATGGTAGACACCCTCGGTCTTGGTGTCGGTGTACTCACCGGTCCACGGTGCTTCCGTGCCCGCCTGCCGCAGCACCAGGTACTCCTCCGGAGTGAGCCGCTCGCGCCACTCCGCTTCCGTCCGCTGCACCTTGTCCATGCAGCCGAGACTACCTGCGAGCCGGATACCGATACCGTCGACCTGACGACCCCCGTGGAGGACCTCCATGCAGTGGCTCAACGAGCCTGCCAGCTGGCAGCGCATAGGCGACGTGCTCAGGGTCAGCGTCGACCCGGGCACCGACTTCTGGCGGGCGACCGGGTACGGCTACATCCACGACAACGGCCACGTGTACGGCGAGCTGCTGCCGGGGGATCTCGACGTGTCGGTGCGGGTGCGGGGCACCTTCGCCAGCCAGTACGACCAGGCCGGCATCATGCTCAGGGCCGACGAGCAGACCTGGGTGAAGACCGGGGTGGAGTTCTTCGAGGGGCGCCCGCGGCTCAGCACCGTGCTGACCCTGGGCTGGTCCAGCTGGATCGTGGCCGACCTGCCGGACGGCACCGACGAGGTCACCTTGCGGGTGTCGCGGCGGGGCGAGGCGGTCGAGGTCCG
>DATDGI010000430.1:0-6732 GCA_036522155.1 Streptosporangiaceae bacterium | reverse complement strand
CCCGAGCCCAGGCTCCTGCGCGAGCACCGCCAGCGCGGCGCCGGTGGCACCGGGACGCCCGGCGGCCGTCTCGACCGCGTCATCGAGCGAGTCCGCCAGCGCTACGACCAGCGCCCCCAGCAGGTTCTCCAGCCGCTGACTCATAGCATAAGCATGAATCACTCATGCATGTATGTCAAGACGTGGAGGCCGGCCGGGCCGCAAGGGCAGGGACGGCTCCGGCGTCGCAGCTCACGGCAACGGGCGTTGTACGTCGATCTCGTGCTGGGCGGCGGCGAGGACGTGTGCTATGTCCCGGCCGAACCGGGCGTCACACGGATGGCTGGCCTGCCCGGCCCGGGCGTTGGCCGCCAGTTCGGTGAGGGCGGTCCGCAGCGGCGTCACCGGGTCCGGCGTCTGCGCCGGTGCCGCCGACCGGCCGGCCTGCCCCCACACATACAGTTCGGTGAAGTCATCGCTCAAGGGTGCGCTCAGGGTCACGGTCGCCGTGCTGGTCGCGCCGTTCTCGTGGCGCAGGATGAGATGGGTGATGTCGGCCAGGCCGGCCTGCGCGGTCACCGAACGCACCGGGCCGAGGCTGGCCCACAGCAGCGAGACCACGTGCGGGGCCAGGTCCCACAGTGCGCCCTTCTCCCGGCGCCACGGGGTGTTGAACGGGCTTTCCGGCTGCAAGGCTGAGCCCAGCCAGACCGCACACCCGCCGGCCCAGCCGCCGGCGGCCGTGACCTCGGCCACCCAGGCCCGCACGTCGGCCTGGAACCGGGCGGTGAAGAAGACAACGGACGCGACCCCGGCCTGCTCCACCGCGCCGGCCAGCGCATCCGCGTCCGCCGTGGCGATGGCGATGGGCTTTTCCAGCAGCAGGTGCTTGCCAGCGCTGGCCGCGCGGATGGCGATCGGGGCCTGCACGTCCGGCGGCACCGCGAAAGCGACCGCGTCGACGTCGGCGAGGAACGCGGACAGGTCGTGGTGCGCCGTCGCCTGGTAGCTGGCAGCCAGGCCGGCCGCGGCGTCGGCGTTGCGGCCCCAGACGGCGGCGAACTCGATGCCGTCAGTGGCGGCGAGCGCCGGTGCGTGCGTGATCCGCGCCCAGTGGCCGGTGCCGACCAGGCCGAACCGCAAAGGCCGGGTCATCCGGTGTCCCTTCGTCGCCGGGCCGTGTGCCCGGGCGAGGCTGTATTGCCAGTCACCATCCGCTGCGGCCCTAGCTGCCGGGCGCGCCGGCCGGGACGTTGCGGGCGGACCGCGTGATGGCGCCCGCGCCAGCCACCCGGGCGGCGATGATCACCGGGACCAGGGTCAGCACGATCGACTTAATGATGAATCATTCATACATTTATGTCAACCCCTGTGTCATGCCGAGTGTGATCACGCCGGTCCAGCGGGTCCGGTCAGACGGCCCGCAGAGAGCCGCCGTTTCATGGCTGGGACGTTAGCCGCCGGGGATGTCACTTCCGTCGGGCGGGGCGCCTGCCGAACCCAGTAGCTCTCACCGGCAGTTGAAGGACCCTCAACGACCCTGCTCGTTCGTTGCCGAAAGGCATCCGACGTGGTAAAACAGCCCAGATGGTCGTCAGCCCAAGCCCCATTCAGCCGGCAGCGGTCCGCCGGACCGACGCCGAGCCGCCAGCGATCCGCGTGCTTGGGCTCCGCAAGAACTACGGTCCCGTCGTTGCCCTGGACGGCGTCGATCTCACGATTGAGCGGGGCGAGTTCTTTACCCTGCTTGGACCCTCCGGCTCCGGCAAGACTACGCTGCTACGCCTGATTGCCGGGTTTGAGCGCCCGGACGCTGGGGCCGTTGAGCTTGGCGGCCGGGACATCTCCCGCGTCCCGCCCTACTCCCGTGACGTCAACACCGTGTTCCAGGACTATGCCCTCTTCCCGCACATGACAGTGGCTGAGAACGTCCAGTACGGGCTGCGGGTGCGGCGGGTGCCGAAAGCCGAGCGCCGGGAGCGGGCGGCACGCGCGCTGGAGATGGTCCAACTGGGCGGGCTTAGTGGACGCAAACCGTCTCAGCTTTCCGGCGGCCAGCGCCAGCGGGTGGCGCTGGCCCGCGCCATCGTGAACAGCCCCCAGGTTCTCTTGCTTGACGAGCCGCTGGGCGCGCTGGACTTCAAGCTGCGGCAGGAGATGCAGATTGAGCTGCAGCATGTGCAACGTGAGGTCGGTATCACGTTCGTCTACGTGACACACGACCAGGAAGAGGCGCTCGCGATGAGTGACCGGATCGCGGTGCTGAGCAGTGGCCGGATAGAGCAGGTCGGCACGCCGCTAGCGGTCTATGAGCGGCCGCAGACCGATTTCGTCGCCGGGTTCATCGGAATCTCGAACCTGATCGAGCGCGACGGCAGGCACATGACAATACGCCCAGAGAAGATCAGGCTGCTGGCGGACGGTGAGGAGGCACCTCCGGGCGCACGCGTCGAGACCGGGCGGATCCGGGATGTCGTCTATGTCGGGGTGCTGACCCGTTACGTTATCGACCTTGATGCCGGAGGCGAGCTCGTTGTCGCCAGGCAGAACGAGCAGGCTCCGGCGGCAACTCACGATGTTGGCAGCACCCCCGCCAGGATCGCGTGGCTGCCCGATCAAACCATCACCATCTCGCAAGGGGAGGACGCGCACCCGTAACCGGGCGCGCCGAAGGGCAAGGTACCCATGCATAACCTCATCGGAATCCGCTGGCGGGCAGCGGCTGCCGTGCTGCTGGCTGGCGCTCTCGCGCTGCTGGCCGGCTGCGGCGGCAGCTCCAGCTCCGCCCCGAATAGCTCCACCTCCAGCGGTGCCACAGCGGGCCTCACAGTGCCCACCGCGAATCTGCCAGTGCTGCAGAAGATCGGCAAGGGCGAAGGCCAGCTGAACCTCATCGCGTGGCTCGGCTACCTGCAGCCTCAGTGGGTGAAGCCGTTCGAGCAGCAGACCGGCTGCATGATCCACGCGACCTACCCCAACACCTCGGACGAGTTCGTGACGCTGATGAAAAACGGCGGCGGCGGGGTGTGGGACATGGCGTCCTCGTCCGGCGACGCGGACCTGCGGATCATCTATGCCGGCGACGCCCACCCGGTCAACATCAACCTGATCCCGGGCTGGAAGCAGTTCTTCCCGGTCTTCCAGTCGCCGCCCTTCAACACGGTCAACGGTGTGCACTACGGCGTCTCGCTGCAGTGGGGCCCGAACGTGCTGATGTACAGCAAGAAGGCGTTCACGACGCCCCCTACCTCATGGAACGTCCTCTACTCCAAGCAGTACGCGGGCAAGATCTCGGTGTATGACGGGCCGATCTACATCGCGGACGGAGCGATGTACCTCAAGTATCATGACCCCTCGCTCGGCATCACCGATCCGTACGAGCTGACCCAGCCTCAGTTCCAGGCTGTGGTGAACCTGCTCAAGGGCCAGCACCCGCTGGTCAAGCAGTACTGGAGCAGCGCGCCGGCGCAGATATCGGCGTTCGCCAACGGCGACGTCACCGTCGGGGCGAGCTGGCCGTACCAGGTATCGGCCCTCACCGCGCAGCATTTCCCGATCGGCGCGGTGATCCCGAAGGAGGGCGCTACCGGGTGGGCGGACACCTGGATGCTCGCGGCCAAAGCGCCACACCCGAACTGCGCCTACATGTGGATGCGCTATATCAGCACGCCGAAGGTCCAGGCCGAACAGGCCGTGAGCTACGGCGAAACGCCCGACAACATGCTGGCTTGCAGCTACATGAACCAGATCGCGAAGGGTTCCTGCGCGCTGTACCACGCCAACGCCCCGGCCGCGTACTTCAAAACAATCGCGCTGTGGAAGACGCCGGTGGCGCAGTGCGACAACGGCAAGCCGGACTGCGTGCCCTACGCCAACTGGGTGGCGGCGTGGAACACGCAGATCAAGTAGGTACCGGCAGGACAGCCCGCCGATGAGCGTGACCACGCCGGCCGGGGCCGCGACCGCGGCCCCGGCCGGTGCAGGCGGACATGGGCCCTGGTCGCGCGCCTCGGCACTGCTGTGGCGCAGGCCATGGGCCCGGGCCACCCTCCTGCTCACCCCTCCGCTGGCGTGGTTCCTGCTGATCTACATCGCATCGCTGGCCGTGCTGCTGATCACCGCGTTCTGGACCATCAACCCGTTCACCACGAACATCGAGCGGACCTGGAACCTCACCAACCTCACCACTATCTTGGGGACTTCCGCCTATCGCGAGATCATCCTGCGCACCGTTGGCATGGCCGCCGGTGTGACCGTCATCGACGCGATCGTCGCGATCCCGTTCGCGTACTACATGGCGCGTATCGCCCGGCCGCGCACCCGCACATTCCTTTTCGTCTGCGTGCTGTTGCCGCTGTGGGCCAGCTACCTGGCCAAGGTCTTCGCCTGGCTGCTGATCTTCACCCACGACGGCGTGCTGAACTGGGCACTCGGGAAGATAGGGATCGGGCCGCTGAACCTGATCTATACCAACACCGCCGTTTTCGTCGTCTTCTGCTACATCTGGCTGCCGTACATGGTCATCCCGGTCTACGCGGCACTGGAGCGGATCCCGGCCTCGCAGATCGAGGCGTCACAGGATCTGGGCGGGCGGACGCTGCGGACGGTGCGGTCGGTGATCCTGCCGCTGGCCCTGCCCGGCATCGTGGCTGGCTCGATCTTCACCTTCTCGCTGACCCTGGGGGACTACATCACGCCCATCCTGATCGGGGGCGGGAACTCCACGCTGATCGGGAACGTGATCGACTCGAACGTCGTGTATAACTTGCCGCTGGCGGCCGCCATGGCTACGGTCCCGATCGCGATCATGGCCTGTTACCTGCTCGCGTCCAGGGCGCTCGGCGCATTCAGGGAGATCTGACCATGGAACCCGCGGGCCTGCGCGTGGCGCTCCGAATCTGGGTCGTGCTGGTATTGCTGGCGCTGTTCACCCCAATCGTGCTGATCGTGGTGTACGCGTTCGGGCCGTCGGTGGTCCAGACCTGGCCGCTCCGGGGCTTCACCTGGCACTGGTTCGCCGTTGCCTGGCACGACCAGGCGGTGCGCCAGGCTTTCCTGCTCTCGGTGAAGGTGGGGCTGGTCGCAGCGGGCATCGCCCTGGTGCTCGGCTCCGCGGTGTCGTACGCGCTGCACAACTTCCGGTTCTTCGGCGCCGAGGGGATTTCGCTCCTGCTGGTGCTGCCGCTTGCCTTGCCCGGCGTCATTACCGGTGTCGCGCTGAACAATCTCTTCTACTTCGCGAACATCCCGCTCGGCGTGCTGACGATCGTGATCGGCCATGTGACGTTCTGCATCGTGATCGTCTACAACAACCTCATCGCCCGGCTCCGGCGGACACCCCGGTCGCTCGGCGAGGCTTCAGCCGACCTTGGGGCCCGGGGCTGGCAGACTCAGCTCTACGTCATGGCCCCGCAGGTGGCGACGGCCCTGGTGTCCGGGGCGCTGCTCGCGTTCGCCCTCTCGTTCGACGAGGTCATCGTGACGGTGTTCACCGCGGGGGCCAATTTCACCCTGCCGTTGTGGATCTTCGGGCAGCTCCGGCAGGGGCAACAGCTACCGGAGGTCAACGCGGTAGTCACGATCGTGATCTTGCTGACGATCATCCCCGTCCTGCTCGCCGCCCGGCTCGCCGGCGCAGGTGCAGCCGTACCGACGGCACGTGCCGCGGCGTCGGCGGACACCGCTAACGCTCCCGGAACAATGTCGGCGTAGCGATGGTGCCATTGCTGGGGCACCACGCTCGGCTGGCGGTCAGCGGGTCACCGGCCGGGGTCAGCGGGCCGGTCAGCGCCCGGCTTCCCAGGCGCGGCAGAGGGCGTTGACGAGCAGCATCTGGCGCGGGGTCGAGCAGCTCACCCGGACCAGATCCGGGCTGGCCACGATGATCGCCATGGCCCGGGCCCGGGAGGTGGCCACGTTCAGCCGGTGCGGGTCGTACAGGAACTCCAGCCCGCGCGGTGCCTCGCTGGCCGACGAGGTCGCCATCGAGTAGATGACCACCGGCGCCTCCCGGCCCTGGAACTTGTCCACGGTGCCCACCATCACGCCGGCCGGGCCGGCGCCGGCCGCGGCCAGCGCCTCCCGGATGGCCCGGATCTGGGCGTTGTACGGGGTGACGACCAGGATGCCGGCCGGGCCGATGGGGGCGTGGATTCCGGCCCGGTCGCACCAGTCGCGGCCGAGGAGCTCGGTGACCAGCCGGGCCACTTCCGCGGCCTCCTCCGGTGAGGCGTTGGTGTTGCCCTCGTGCGGGACCTCGATGATCCGCAGGCCCGCCCCGGCCAGCGGCATCGCGCCCCCGATGTGCTGCTGCTCGAGCCCGGGGACCGGGGTCAGCTTCCCGTCGTAGAACACCTCGGAGGTGAAGGCGCACAGCCGGGGGTGCATCCGCCAGGTCTGGTCGAGCAGCAGCCCGGCATCGGGCGGCATGGTCGCCCGGCCGCGCAGGACGTGTTCCAGCGCGGAGACGCCGGCCCCCGGCGGGTGCGCGCCCTCGCTCGGCTGGGCGAGCTGCTGCGGGTCGCCGAGCAGCACCAGGCTGCCCGGCGCGCCCGCGATGGCCAGCACGTTCGCCAGCGAAAGCTGGCCCGCCTCGTCCACTACCAGCGTGTCCACGCTGGCCTGGAACTCCTCGCGCGCCCACAGCCAGGCGGTGCCAGCCACTACGTCAAGATCGCCGCCGGACAGCGCCTGCGCCAGCTTGCCGTAGCTCAGCGCGGCCGCCCGCGGATGCCGGTGCGGGTTGTCCCCGTC
>DATDGI010000429.1:0-5265 GCA_036522155.1 Streptosporangiaceae bacterium | reverse complement strand
GGCGGCACCGGTCCAGCGCAAGATCACGGTCTGGTCGAAGGCCAGCGGCCCGGCGCTCACCTGTACGGGACCGGGCTGCCGCCCCGGCTGGGGCGGGGCCATCACCGGTCCGCGGCTGGCTCGGCGAGGCGGCGCAGGGCGGCGCGGGCGATGCCTGGGTCGGTGGTGACCCAGAACGGCGGCAGCGACGCCCGCAGGAAGCCGCTGTAGCGGGCGGTGGCCAGCCGCGGGTCCAGGACCGCGACCATCCCCCGGTCCTGCGTGGTGCGCAGCAGCCGGCCTGAGCCCTGCGCCAGCAGCAGCGCGGCCTGGGTGGCCGCCACCGCCATGAACCCGTTGCCGCCACGGGCCTCGACCGCCCGCTGCCGGGCCGAGGCGAGCGGGTCGTCCGGGCGGGGGAACGGGATCCGGTCGATCACCACCAGTTGCAGCGGGCGGCCCGGCACGTCCACGCCCTGCCATAGCGACAAGGTGCCGAACAGGCAGCTTGTCTCGTCCTCGGTGAACCGGCGGACCAGCTCCGCGGTGGCGTCATCGCCCTGGCACAGCAGCTGCGGGCCGACCTCGCCGCGCAGCCGTTCCGCCGCCTGCTTGGCCGCGCGCATGGACGAGAACAGGCCGAGCGTGCGGCCACCCCCGGCCTCGATCAGCTCCCGCAGTTCGGTGAGGTAGGCCTCGGGCAGGCCGTCCCGGCCGGGCGGCGGGAGCTGGCGGGCGATGTAGAGGATGCCGCTGCGCGCATGGTCGAACGGCGAGCCGACATCCAGCCCGGCCCAGGCCAGCCCATCGGGAACATCCGTCTCACTGGCCGACTGCGTGCTCGCGGGCAGGCCCCACTGCCGGGCGAGCGGCTCGAACGTCCCGCCGAGCGCCAGCGTGGCCGACGTCAGCACCACCGTCTGGCGGCGGAACAGCCGTTCGGCCAGCAGGCCGCCGACGTCCAGTGGCGCGGCCCGCAGGGTGGGCGGCCGCCGGGCATCGGGGTCGGCCGGCCGGTCCACCCACACCACGTCCGGCCGGCTGGCGATATCCGGCCCGAACCCGGCCAGGACCCGGTCGGCCGTGCCACTCACCTCGTCCAGCAGGGCCAGGGCGGCGCGCCCGGCCGCCAGCCGTTCGGCATCATCGGCATTTTCCCCGGTAGCGGACCGGGCCTGGGCGGCGCACGCGGCTGCGGCGTCGCGGACCGTGGCCAGCACCGCCGCGAGCGGTTCGGGCAGGTCGTCGATCCGCCCCGCCGGGATGTCGGCCAGGACCTTCCCGGCCGCCTCGCCCGCCTCCCGCAGCGGGGCCGCCGCCTCCGCCGTCAGCACCCGGCCGCACCGGCGGGCCGCCGTCTCGATCGCCGGGGCGGACAGTTCGGCGGCGGCCGCCGAGGTGACCCGGTTGACCAGGTCGTGCGCCTCGTCGATGATCACCACGTCGTGGCCGGGCAGCACGCCGAAGTCCTCCAGCGCGTCGATCGCGAGCAGCGCGTGGTTGGTGACCACGATGTCCACCCGCCCGGCCGCCTCCCGCGCGCGTTCGGCGAAACAGGGGGAACCGAAGGGGCAGCGTTGTGCACCCAGGCACTCGCGGGCGCTCACCGACACCTGGCGCCAGGCCCGGTCCTCCACCCCGGGCACAAGCTCGTCCCGGTCGCCGGTGCTGGTGCTGGCCGCCCACTCACCGAGCCGCCGGACCTGCTGCCCGACGGCCGACACGACGGCCGGGTCGAACAAGGTCTCGGCCGGGTCGTCGGGCGGGCCGGTGCGCAGCCGGTGCAGGCACAGATAGTTGCCGCGGCCCTTCAGGATCGCGAACGTCGGCGGCCGGCCGAGCAGCGGCTCCAGCGCCACCGCCAGCTTCGGCAGATCACGGTCGATCAGCTGGCGCTGAAGGGCAATGGTGGCCGTCGCCACGACCACGGACGAGCCGGTGCTGGCCGCGTGGGCCACCGCGGGCACCAGGTAGGCGAGCGACTTGCCGGTGCCGGTCCCGGCCTGGACCGCGAGGTGCTCGCCGGTCGTGATCGACTGCTCCACGGCGGCGGCCATCGCCTGCTGCCCGGGCCGGTCTGAGCCCCCGATGCCCGCCACCGCGGCGGCGAGCAGGGCGGACTGGCTGGGCTGGGACGGCACGACTGAACGCTACCGCGCGGCCCGGACGGCGCCGCGGAACGGTAAGACGAAGGTCACCCCGGCGCCCGGGTAATGGCGGTTTCATGGGCGCCGGCCTTCCCGGTCGAGCATCTGTCCGGCCTGGCCGCGGTCCTCGCCTGGGGCTCATCGTCCAGCCGCACCAGGGGCTCCCGCGGTGCCGCCGGAACTGCGACGATGATCCCATGACCGGACAATCCCCGTCGGCGGCCGCCTTCCGCGCCGCCCGTGACCTCCTGCTGCGCCATCGTGACGATTACACCGCCGCCACCGGCGAATTCGCCTGGCCGCAGCTGGATGAGTTCAACTGGGCGCTGGACTGGTTCGACGCGATCGCGGCCGAGCACCCCCGCCGGGACGCGCTGCGCATCACCGGTGGCAGCGCCGAGGCCCGGCTCAGCTACGGCGAGCTGGCCGCGCGCTCCGGCCAGGTCGCCAACTGGCTGCGCGGGCTCGGGGCCCGGCGGGGTGACCGGCTGCTGCTGATGCTCGGCAACATCGCCCCGCTGTGGGAGGTCATCCTGGCGGCGATCAAGCTGGGCGTGGTCATGATCCCGGCCTCCACCCTGCTCGGCCCGGAGGATATCGCTGACCGGATCGCCCGCGGCGAGGTCCGGCACGTGGTCGCCGAGGCGTCCATGAAAGACAGGTTCGCGGGCCTGCCAGGTGACTGGACCCGCGTCCTGGTCGACCCCGGCGCCAGGCCCTCGGAGACGCCGGCCGGGGGGACGGGCAACTGGCACCGGTACACCGAGTCGTACCGCGCACCGCAGGAGTTCACCGCCGACGGCGTCACCCGGGCCAGCGACCCGCTGCTGCTCTACTTCACCTCCGGCACCACCGCGCAGCCCAAACTGGTGGAGCATACCCACGCCTCCTACCCGGCCGGGCACCTGTCCACCATGTACTGGATCGGTCTCCAGCCCGGGGACGTGCACCTGAACATCTCCTCACCGGGCTGGGCCAAGCACGCCTGGAGCAACGTGTTCGCGCCCTGGAACGCCGCGGCGACCGCGCTGATCCTCGGTCACGAGCGGTTCAGCCCGGACGCGCTGCTGGCCGCGCTCGGCGAGTGCCAGGTGACCTCGTTCTGCGCGCCGCCGACCGTCTGGCGGATGCTGATCCAGTCCGACCTGGCCGCCGCCGACGTGAGCAGCCTGCGCGAATGCGTCGCGGCCGGCGAGCCGCTGAACCCGGAGGTGATCGAGCAGGTCCGCCGGGCGTGGGACATCACCGTCCGGGACGGCTACGGGCAGACCGAGACCACCGCCCAGATCGGCAACTCCCCCGGCCAGCCGGTCAAGCCCGGCTCGATGGGCCGCCCGCTGCCCGGCTACGCCGTCGTGCTGGTCGACCCGGTCACCGGCGAGCTCGCCGGTGAGGGCGAGATCTGCCTCGACCTGTCCCGCCGCCCGCTCGGCCTGATGACCGGTTACCTGGGCGACCCGGAGCGGGCGGCCGACGCGATGCGGGGCGGGTACTACCACACCGGCGACGTCGCCACCCGCGACGGCGACGGCTACCTCACCTACGTCGGCCGGACCGACGACGTGTTCAAGGCGTCGGACTACCGGATCTCACCGTTCGAGCTGGAGAGCGTGCTCATCGAGCATGCGGCGGTGGCCGAGGCGGCCGTGGTCCCCTCCCCCGATCCGGTCCGGCTGGCCGTGCCCAAGGCGTACGTGGCGCTGGTGGCGGGCGCGGACCCGACGGCGGAGACCGCGCTGGCCATCCTGGCCTACGCGCGTGAGCGGCTCGCCCCGTACAAGCGGGTCCGGCGGCTGGAGTTCGCCGAGCTGCCCAAGACGATTTCGGGCAAGATCCGCCGGGTGGAGCTACGGGAGCAGG
This sequence comes from Streptosporangiaceae bacterium, assembly GCA_036522155.1. GTDB lineage: Bacteria > Actinomycetota > Actinomycetes > Streptosporangiales > Streptosporangiaceae > UBA9676. The sequence goes on along the minus strand of DATDGI010000429.1, from coordinate 1,279 downwards.
AGACCAGCCGGCTCGGCCCGGCCGCCGCGGGCGCGCCACCGGGGGTGCGGGGGGTCACCGAGTTCTGGGAAGAGGACTTCCCTAACCTGAAACAGCTCACCGACCGGTAAGGATGCTGGCCCGCTGTCATCCGCTCGGTCATGTCCTCAACATGCACGCACGCACCTTGGTCTCAGGGGGTCATCGCAACGCCTCATCCAGTGCCTGACATGGTGTCTTCCATCCCAGGGTTTGCCGGGGGCGGTCGTTGAGCTCGGCGGCGACATCATCGAGGTCACTCTGCGTGATCGCGTTGAAGTCGGTGCGGCGGGGGTAGTCCCGGCGGATGGTTCTGCGGTAAGTGAGCGTGCCAGGGGGCTATTCCTGGAAGAACTCCTCCTCAACGGTCTCATCAGGCGGGCCCGGGCCCGGCGCGGTACCGTCCACCGCTTCCCCGGCTGCGGGGTCAGGGGGCAGGGACGGCACCGCTGCCGGGCTTGGCCGGCGGCGGTACCTCCAGCCGGTGGGGGTGGGGGTGCGGACCCACGAATGGGGGCCGCGGGTGCCGGCGCGGCGGGCCACCCGGCGCGGCCGCCGATCACCGCCAGACCCAACCGCGGCGCGCGGGCGGCGGGTGACGCGGCGCACCCAGCCGTAACCGCGGCGGGGGATCACCAGCCCCGCGATCCCGGCCAGCATGATCACCCACCCGGCGATCTGGAAACTGAAGAACCTCAGGTCAGCGTGCACAGCGAACGCGAGGATCGCGCCGACCGCTATCAGCGCCAGAGCGGGCGCCGTCTTCATAGTCCTGTTGTACTCCTGGCAGGCCCGCGATACCAGGCCCGCCGGGCCAGCCGCACAGGCACCCTCACCTTGCCCAGGTGCCAGGTGGGGGGACGCCTGCCTCCCACCCGACTTGTGACACGATCTCGGCCTGAGTGATCTTGCGGGTTGCTGACCTGCGGTTTCGCGGGTTGTGGTGACTGGAGGTGCGCACTAGGCGGGTGCCCGTATGGTTGCCTGGTGTCCCCGTATGTGCGGACGGTGAAGACGTCGTCGGGCGCGACGGCCGTGCAGATCGTGTACTCCTCGCACCGCGGCTCGCGCTAGATCGAGCATTTGGGGTCGGCGCACGACGGCGCGCAGGTGGAGTTGCTTCCACCGCAGTTCAGGTGCGCACTAAATTGTCACAACTCGGGTTGTACTCCTGGCAGGCCCGCGATACCAGGCCCGCCGGGCCAGCCGCACAGGCACCCTCACCTTGCCCAGGTGCCAGGTGGGGGGACGCCTGCCTCCC
>DATDGI010000428.1:0-4964 GCA_036522155.1 Streptosporangiaceae bacterium | reverse complement strand
ACGCGCCAGAAAACAGCCGAAGAACAACTTCCCGGCAATGAAACGAGAACAGAAAAGGCCACCAAGCCGGGTCATCTACAAGATCAAAGTCAGCCGAAAGGTATCCTCACCAGCGCAAACGCCTTAACTCACCGGCATTGTTCTGAGTTGCGGAAACTCCTTACTTTGGCGATCTTGGCGTGATTACGTTGTGCAACGGGGTGCAACTGCATGCGGCCGGAGGCCGGAAAATGCGGCTCGCTGTGCCCAATACGTGCCCAAGACCAAGATCGCCAGCGCGGATGGCTTCGATATCAGTCCTGGCGCAGCGCTTCGGTAATCCAACGCTTGGCGAGCTGTCCAACTGCCCCCAGCTGGCTGTCACAGGGTCCGCTTACGGTTGGGTCCATGCCGCCACTGCCCCGGATCACCGGCCGGGAACTGGTGCGAGCGCTCGGCAGGCATGGCTGGGTGGTCGTCGTCCAGAAGGGGTCGCACGCGCAGCTGAAGCACCCCAGCCGCGGCGGCCGGGTGACGGTGCCGCTGCACGCGGGGGAGATAATCGGGCCCGGCCTGCTCCGCTCGATCTTGAGCCAGGCGGGCGTCACCGCAGACGAGCTACGGGCGGTGTTGTGACAAGATGAATGCGATGCGCACGTACACAATCGTGGTGGAGCCCGAGGATGGTGGCGGCTACTTCGTGACCGTCCCGGCCCTGCCTGGGTGCTTCACCCGTGGCAGCACGATCGACGAGTGCCGGGAGCGGGCGGTCGAGGCCATCGAGGTCCACATCGCAGGCCTGCAGGCCGATGGTGAGCCGGTTCCCGACGAGATTGGGGCACCCCAACTGCTGGCCGTAACGGTCGCGGCCTGAACCACCGCCTGCTGCACGCGCCGGGATCGGCTGGCATTGTGGTCACATCAGCCCTCGCGCAGGGCTTCGCTGATGCGGCGCTTGGCGAGTTCGTCCTGGCCCGCGATGCACTTGGAGTAGATGCGCAGCAGGACGTCCACGCTGTGCCCGGCCCACTCGGCCACCTGGGTGGGGTAGACGCCGCCGTTCAGCCATGTCGACAGGCAAGCATGGCGCAGGTCGTACGGTCGCCGGGCATGATCGGCTACACCCTGCCCGAGCTCCGGCGGCTGCTGGTCAGCTTGATCCAGTATCACCCGCCCGGCCCGGAGGCCATCTGGTCCTGGTCACGCTGGCGCCGGCGACGCCAGTACCAGGCCCGGCTATGCCACTACCGGCACCGCGGCTACGCCTTCACCTAGCTACTGCGCGACCAGTCATTGGTGCAGGATGGTGGATCTTGCCGCAGCGGTCTCGACCGGGAGGCTGATATGGGAACCTTCGGCACCGGCCCGTTCAGCAACGACGGCGCCCTCGACCTTCTCGACGAGCTCACAGGCCAGTCCGCCAGCCAGCGCCGCGCAGCCCTAGAACGGATCTTCTTCCAGGTCCGGGACCGTCCCGGCCTGCTGGGATGGAAGTTCTTCCCCGATGAGATCGTCGCGGCGGCTGCGATCGCGGCAGCCAGCTTGCCCGGAGGCGAAGCCATTCGGCAGGACCTGTCCGATCAGGGCTACGACGTCGATGCGATCATGGTTCCCGCACCGGATCCTGAACTGAACCATTCCGCCCTCGAAGCGCTGCTGGTCGCAGCCGGACGAGATGGCCCCTGGCACGACAGCTGGGCCGACCCCGAAACCGCAGCCCAGGCTCGGCAAACCACCGACCGGCTCACCGCAATCCTCTTGCGCGAAGAGCACTCACAGGATCAGCAACTGCCGTTGCAGTATTAGGCCCTTCGGGCCACGGCGGCGTCGGCGCATTCCAGACCCCTGCTACCAGCCGCATAGCTGGAGGCCGCCACGAGCCAGCGCAACCGCGCGGCGCGCACAAGGCTGCCATCCTCCTGGCGATCCAGCATTGAAGCGTGCAAGATCACCATCAAGAGCGCGCCTGCAGCGCGTCCTGCGGATGGCGCAAGCGCCACCCTTGACACTGATCTTCCCCGGTTCGTTCGGCGCCTATCGGGAGGATGCGGGCGGAGCGGAGGCTGCAGGGGCGGGCGAGTTGCGGCGCTGGTCCCGGCCTCCGGCTCGGTGGCCGATCTCCACGGCCAGGGCGAGGGGAAGGATGAAGTCGACCAGCGCAAAGGTGAGGGCGGGGCCGAGGTAGACCGGATTCCCGTGCAGCTGGGCGCCGATGATGATGAGCCCCAGTGATGTGAAGCGCAAGACCGAGACCATACCGGTCGTGGTGCGGACCTCAGCGCTCCGGCCACCTAGCAGGAGCCCCAGCAACAGGCCCAGGACAGCGGCCACGATGACGATGATGATCGCGGTGCCGATCACCCACGACCCGAACATCGACACAATCGTGCTCCAGTTCGCCGAGATGCCGGTGGCCAGCGCGACCACGAGCGCCAGGTTGGCCACCTTCACCAGCTCGACCCGCCAGTCCTTCGCGTGATCGGCGTACCGGGCACGGATGAGCAGGCCGACCACCAACGGCAAGAGCACCAGCAGAAGCAGGCTCTTGACGATCTGCCCGGCGCTGATCGACGCGCCGGTGACGACCTGCCCAGCCCACAGGGGCACGGCGAAGATGTTGACCAGCTGTAGCACCACGACCACCGACACCGCCAGCGGCAGGTCTGCCCGCTTGGCCAGCTGGGCGGCCTTCAGCGACGCCGCGCTGCCCGCGCCGAGGGTGACCAGGACCAGGCCGGGCACGTACTTGGCACTCATCGGCAAGATGTCGGCAATGCCCCACGCGACAGCCGGGATCACTCCCGCGTTCAGCACCACCATCGCGGCGACCAGCACGACCCGGTGCAGCGGCGCCACCAGCTCGCGCACGGTGAAGGTCATGCCCAGCGACAGCACGGTGGCCCCCACCGAGATGACGATGCCCGCGTTGAACAGCGCAGTCAGTAGATGCTGTGCAGTCACGCCCGTTCGCCTCGTTTCGGAGCGCAGCTAGCGCGGCGGTCGCAGTGCCATCGAACAGCCACCATGGCGCGCTATCCGCCAGCAGGCCTCCTCCACCACGGGTGATGCGTGACACCCACAGCCGACACCAACGAGTGTGGACATGACCGGACTTGGACGGATGCTCTGAGCGCTCGATACCAGGCCAGAGACCATGCTGGACAATATGGCTGGGCGTTGCAAGGAGAGGGCCAGTGAACGCGGCCTTACTGGCACGGCCTGACCAGGCAGGTGCCGCCGCCGGGCACCGTAGACGTGGCCATTCCGGTTTCTAGCGGCCTCCTCGCGCACGCCTGGTCCGGACATGAGGCGCAGGACGTGCGGTTGCTTGCAGGCGGACATCACGTCGCCGGCAAACACGGCTCGCCTGCCGCGCACGTGCCGAGGCATCTCAGCTGTGGCTGAGAACGAGCGCCTGATCGGGGCCGCCGTTGCCCTGGAACCCCGCCGCCCACTCCTGGGCAGCACCTGGCGCCGCCGCGGCTGCGTAGAGCACGCTGAACCCGCTGCCCGTCGGATCGGTGTCCTGCGACCACGTGCTGCCGTTCCAGCGCAGGATCAGTCCCTGCGTGGTGCCGCTGGACGTCGCGGCCCCCACCGCGTAGACGTCGCTGGAGCTGCGGGCCGCGACCGCGTTCAGCGTCGGGAACGTGCCGGACGCCGTCGGGCTGGGCACGATGCTCCAATTGCTGCCGTTCCAGTGCTCGGTCAGCGTGCCGACCGCGATACCCGACGCGTTCTTTACATCCCCGACCGCCCAGATGTCGTTCGCGGCAACCGCTGTGATCCCGTTGAGTGCCGCAGCGTTCCCGCTGGGCTGCTGCACTGGCACGACCGTCCAGGCGGAGCCGTTGTAGTTCATCGCCTCGGCGCCGGCGGATCCGCTGCCGACGAGCCAAATATCGGTGGCGGAGACAGCCGTCATGGCCGAAGCCGCGAAGCTCGCGTCGGGGAGGGCGAAGGTGCTCCACGCCGTGCCGTCCCAGTGATACGCCACGCCCAGATCGCTGCCGATTGCATAGGCGTTGGTGGGACTCAGGTCGGCCACCCCCCTGAGCGCGAAGAGCTTGGCGCTGCTGACGGGGCCGGGCACCATGCTCCACGCCGTCCCGTTCCAGTGCTCAGTCAACGCAATGTGCCTGTACCCGCCGGTCCATCCGACCGTCCAGGCGTCGGTGGCGCTGCTGGCACTGACCGCCCCCACGCTAGCGGCCGCGGGCGTGGTGGGCATGGTGAGCAGCGACCAGGCGCTGCCGTTCCAGTGATAAGCGACCGGCGGCGGCGCCGGCTGGCCGGTCGGGCCGAACTGTCGGCCTACCACCCAGACGTCACTGCTGGTGCGCGCGAAGGCACCGTACAGTACCGTGGCGGCGCTCGGCTGCGGGATGGTGACCACGGTCCAGCCTGTCGCGGCTGTGGCGGTACCGCCTAGGAAGACCACGGCCGACACCGCCGCTCCCAGCGCTGCCCAGCACCCACGCGACCATCGCACCTGCCGGAACATCCGCATGATCCGCTCCTGGTCCGTCCAGCATGCAAAGCGGGACACATCGGCACATCGAAACAGGGCCGCCACCACGGTACTGTCCGCGGCGCCAGGAACTAGCGAAGGCTACAGAGGTATGTCCTGGCGTTACAGCGCACGGCATTTCGCGGACGCGCGGGCGGCAGCCGGGCTCGTCACGCTCTTCCGAACCGCTGCCTCGCCAAGGCTGGTCTGATCCTCGAATCCTCGTGACCACATGCACTACGAGTTCAACTGGCCCGAGATCGGCGCAGACGTGTCGGGAGTTGGTCACCGGCGACTACAAGATCGTGGTTTGCATAGTGGTGCGTTCGGCCCACCGATAGGCCGGCTACCCCGCGAGCTTGGCGGGCGAGGGCTGGAGCTGGGCGCTGGGGTACTGTCGGTGCAAGCGTGCCCGGTCGTGAGAAGGGTCCTCTGACAGTTCATGAGTGCTGGCATCGTCATCACCGCCGCCGTC
>DATDGI010000427.1:0-1635 GCA_036522155.1 Streptosporangiaceae bacterium | reverse complement strand
GCGCGCCAGCCGCGGTCAAGCCGACCAGCTGATTCACTGCGGCGCTGGGCTGAGCGGCGGTCGTGAACTCATATGACGCCGGCGGTGACGTCCAAGCCTCGGTGTAAATGAAGACGGGCGTAGGTTCCCTTCAAGACCGCCAAGTCATCGAAGGGAAGGTCCTACGCCCATGCCACACCGAGTATCCCCTACTGAGCGCGTCCGCGACCACATCGACGAGCTGTTCGCTTCGGGCAAGCCGCTGCCGGAGATCCTGGAAGATGTCGCCCGGCTGGGAGCGCAGCTGCTGATGCAGGCTGCTCTTGAAGCTGAGATCACCGAGTTCCTCGGCCGCGACCGCTACCAGCGGGTCGCGGCCTGCGCGGATGCCCGGCCGGGGTCCCGCAACGGGTACCGGGAGGTGACCGTCAAGTCGACCGCTGGGCCGGTGCAGCTGTCGCGGCCCAAGCTGCGCGGCACCACCGGTGCGTTCGCGTCCCGGCTGTTCGGATCGCACGTGACCAAGACGAACGCGCTGGAGACGCTGGTGATCGCCTCGTTCGTGCGCGGCTTGTCAGTCCGCGACGTCGAGGCCGCCCTGGCCGAGGCGCTCGGTGACCAGGCCGCGATCTCCAAGTCCACGGTGTCGGCGATCTGCGGCCAGATCAAGGACGAGTATCAGGCCTGGGCGCGGCGCCGCCTGGACGGCATCACCTTGGACTACCTGTTCCTGGACGCCTCGTTCTTCCGGATGCACCCCGGCTCCCCGGCCGAGCCGGTCCTGGCCGCCTGGGGCATCACCACCGACGGCAAGCCCGCGTTCCTTGGCCTGGCCCCGGGCAGCGGCGAGTCCGCCGACGCCTGGCACGACTTCCTCACCGACCTCACCGACCGCGGCCTGCCATCCCCGCTGCTGATTATCAGCGACGGCGCCCGCGGCCTGATCGCCGCGATCGAGCAGGCCTTTCCCCAGGCCCTGCGGCAAAGATGCCTGATCCACCGCGCGAGAAATGTCCTGGCCAAGGTCCCGGCCGGGATGCAGGCCGAGGTCAAGGACGCCTACTGGGCCCTGTTCGACACCGAAGACCTGACGACCCGGCCCGGCCCCACGCTCGTCGAGCTGGTCGATCACCGGATCACCGAGATGACGGACCGGTACTCGGCGACCTACCCGGCGGCGATGAAATGCCTGCTCGCCGACCGCGAAGGGCTGACCGCCTACCTGCGGTTCCCCGCCGAGCACCACCACCGGGTGCGGCACTCCAATTTCATCGAGCGGACCTTCGGCGAGACCCGCCGCCGCACCAAGGTCATCGGCCGGCTCCCCGGCGAGACCAGCTGCCTCGGCCTGGTCTGGGCCGTGCTGGACCGGGCCTCCCGCGGCTGGCGCGGCCTGACCATGACGGCCGACGGCCTGCGCCTGCTCCAGGACCTGCGCCGCTCGCTACTCGACCCTCCCCGCCAGCTCCGGCCACGCACCGTAGCCGCCACCCGGGACGACGGCCGCCTCGAGAATGTCACCGCTACCGCTTAACATCACCATGAACCGGAACCGCGCCCGTCCCTTTTACACCGGATTCCGGACGCCACCGCCGTCCCACCATGCTCCGGGCATTGGCCCTCCTCGGCACGTCGTCTGAATGCTCAAGCGCTCTA
>DATDGI010000426.1:0-1831 GCA_036522155.1 Streptosporangiaceae bacterium | reverse complement strand
CAGCATGTCCTTCGCCTGGACGGCCGCCTTGATCAGGCCGTCGGCGTCGCCGGGTGACTCGATGCGCAGGCTGGTGCCGCCGCCGAGGGGGATGGACACCCACGGCGTGGCACCCCTGGGGTCGATGAGGAGTGGGACGAGAGACCCGGTGACGGCGGTGAGGGAGGAGAGTTGCACTGTTATGCTCCGATCGTTGTGTTGGGGCCTGTCCTGCACCAGGGAAGGTGCGCAGGGCAGGCCCCCGGCTTGTTACGGGGCTGCGGGGGCCTTGTCGCGCCCGGCGGCGATCCTGGTCTTGAGCGCGTGGACGTCGGCGGGGTCGAAGACGCGGGTGCCGGTCAGTCCGGGCATCTTCTGCGACGGGAGCCGGGGCGGTTCCTCGGCGGCCCAGCGGAGCAGCGTTTCCCGGCTGACACCGAGCACATCGGCAGCCTCAGCAGTCCCCATCAGGTCCAGATTTGCCATGCCGCAACTCTTGCACAACGTGCAACTGGGCCACAAGGGGAACGATGAAGTTCTTGCAAAGTCGCTGGCCAGCGTGCGATAGTTTTGTCATGAGCGAGATGCCCTCAGCCCCCGCCGGCATCCCGGAATGGGATGTCGCTGACCGACTCCGCAAGGCCCTCCGCATCGCCGGCATCGGCGTCGCGGAGATGGCCGACTACCTCGGCGTGTCCCGGACCAGCGTCAGCAACTGGATCAACGGCCGCGTCGCCCCCTCGGTGCAGACCCTCCGCCTCTGGGCGCTGCGATGCGGCGTCCCCTATTTCTGGCTTTGCGACGCGCCGCCGCCCACCCCTGGCCGGGGGTTCAGATCAGAGCGGACCCCATACGCGCACGTCCGCCCATTGACTTTTGCAGCGGCTTGAGTAAAGTCTTGCGATTGGCGGCCCCGAAATGCCCCCGCGTCCCCGACTGCCCCGGCCCCGCGACCGAGGGAAGCTCATGCGCAATTCAGCCGCCGCCGTCACCGCACACCTGGAATGGATGCGCCAGCGCGGCCTCTCGCCCACCTACATTCTCAAGCGGCGCCGCATTCTCACGGGCCTGGCTGGCGCGCTCCCGCGCCCTATTCTCGCCGCCTCCAGCCGCGACCTGGCGAGGTGGCGCGGCACGCTCAACCAGGCGCCGGCGACGGTCCTGCACCACGTCTCGCACGTCCGCGAGTTCTATGCCTGGGCGGTTTCAGCCCGGTTGATCCCGCTTTCGCCTGCCGCCGAATTGCCGATGCCACGAGTGCGCCGGGGTATTCCGCGGCCCATTGCCGAAGCTGACCTTATGACCGCAGTAAATGCCGCATCCGGCCGGATAAGGCCGTGGCTTGTCCTTGCCGGCTGGGCCGGGCTGAGAGCCCAGGAAATAGCGCGGCTGCGGCGGGAGGACATTCTTGACCGGTCGTCGCCGCCCGTGATTGTCGTGTCGGCGTTCGCGGCGAAGGGCGGCCGGATGCGCATCGTGCCGCTGTCGGCGTTCGTGCTGGCCGAGCTCGGCCGCGCCGGGCTGCCCGCCCGCGGCTGGGTGTTCCGCCGCCTGGACGGCCAGCCTGGGCCGAACGCGCCGTGGGTGGTGTCGCAATTGTCCGGGGCGCACCTGCACGAGTGCGGGATACCGGCGTCGCTGCATCAGTTGCGGCACCGGTTCGGGACCGTCACTTATCAGAAGACCAGGGATTTGCGGCTGGTGCAGGAGCTGATGGGGCATGCGGACCCGGCGACGACGGCGATCTACGCCGACTATGACCGGGCGGGGGCGCTGGACGCGGTGAATGCGATCCCGGCGCCGCCGGCGGCGTGATGCGCGCCGCCGGGCTGGTGATAATGCTGGCGGTGGC
>DATDGI010000425.1:0-15396 GCA_036522155.1 Streptosporangiaceae bacterium | reverse complement strand
CCAGGGTGCAGGCGGCGGTATCGGGTTCCACCGCCAGCAGGGCGGTGCCCGCGCCGCGGCCATGGCCGCGGTAGTGGGCGACGGCCGCCTGCGCTAGCGAGCCCACCCCGACCGGGACCACCACCAGCGCTGGCGGGCCGGCCCCGGCCCGGGTGAGCTGCTCGTCGAGCTCGGCGAACAAGGTGGAGTAGCCCTCGACAATCCAGCCCGGCACCTGCTCGTAGCCTGGCCACGCGGTGTCCTGCACCAGCACCGCGCCCGGCCGCGAGGGCACCCAGCGGGCGGCGGCCGCGACCGCCTCGTCATAACTGCCGGGCACCGTGACCACCTCGGCGCCCTCGGCGGCGATCGCGCCGGCCGCGTGCCCGGTGACAAACGCGGGCACGAAGACGCGGGCCGCCGCCCCGGTCAGCCGGGCCATCCGGGCGACCGCCCGGCCATGGTTGCCGTCGGTGGCGGTGACCAGCACGAGCCCGGGCCGGGCGGCGGCCAGGCGGCGCAGCCCGGCCAGATCATGGGGGCCGGGCGGGCCGTCGCCGGCCCCGGTGGCCAGCAGCTGGTGCACGGCCCAGGACGCGCCCAGCGCCTTGAACGCGGGCAGGCCGAGCCGCGACGACTCGTCCTTGACGAGTACCCGGCCCACCCCCAGGCCGGCCGCCAGCGACGGAACGTCGATCAGTGGTGTCGGTGAGTAATCGGGCAGCAGCGCGTGGAAGGCGGCGGGGGACCGGGCGGGCGGCGGGCAGGTCCAGGCCCGGGCCAGGGGAGTGGCGTGCCAGGGGAGCGGCAGCCGCGGGGGACCGCTCACGCGGCGGTGACCCGGCTGCGCAGCAGGCAGAACTCGTTGCCTTCGGGATCGGCGAGCACATGCCAGCTGACATCGCCCTGGCCGACGTCGGCCGGGGTGGCGCCGAGATCGAGCAGCCGGGTCAGTTCGGCGTCCTGGTCCCGGTCGGTGGGGTTGAGATCGAGGTGCAGCCGGTTCTTGACCCGCTTCGGCTCGGGCACCCACACGAAGTCCAGGCCGAACGGGGACCCCGGGGCGCCGATCGACACGATGCCCTCGTCCCGGTCCGTCACCTGCCAGCCGAGCACCGCAACCCAGAACCGGGCCAGCGAGTCGGGGTCGGCGCAGTCGATCGCGATCGACGTGATCCGGTTAGCCATAGCCCGACCGTACCGGCGGCCGGGCCGGGCGTGGCGCGGCCAGCGCGTCAGGAGTTGAGATAGGCCAGGACGGCCAGCACGCGCCGGTTGTCGTTCTCCGACGGCGGCAGGCCGAGCTTGTCAAAGATCGATGTGCAGTGCTTGCTGACCGCCTTCTCCGAGACGAACAGGTGCTGCGCGATCGCGTTGTTCGAGCGCCCTTCGGCCATGAGCGCCAGCACGTCCCGCTCCCGGTCGGTCAGCCGCGTGACCGGCTCGTCCCGGGCATGCCGGACCAGCAGCTTGGCGACGACCTCGGGGTCCATGACCGAGCCGCCGGCGGCCACGGTCCGCAGCGCGTCCATGAACTGGTCGTCGGTGAAGACCCGGTCCTTGAGCAGGTATCCCACCCCGCCGGCCCGGTCGGCGAGCAGTTCCCGGGCATATAGCTGCTCGACGTACTGCGACAGGACCAGCACCGGCAGCCCGGGCAGCTGCCGCCGGGCCGCCAGCGCTGCGCGCAGCCCCTCGTCGGTGAAGGTCGGCGGCAGCCGCACATCCACGATGGCGACATCGGGCCGCTCCGAGAGCAGCGCCTCGACCAGGGCCGGCCCGTCACCGACCGCGGCGGCAATCTCGCATCCGTGCGCCTCGAGCAGCCGGGACAGCCCTTCCCTCAGCAGGAAGAGGTCTTCGGCGACGACAACGCGCACGGCACCTCGATCACGATGATGGTCGGCCCGCCGGGCGGACTGCTCACGGCGAGGATGCCGTCGAATGTACCCAGCCGGCGCTCGATGCCCCTCAATCCGCTGCCGCGGGCGGGATCGGCACCGCCGTGGCCGTCGTCGGTGACCTCGATCCGCAGCATCCCGGCCTGGTGCGCGGCCCGGATGTGCACCTGGCTGGCACCGGCGTGCTTGGCCGCGTTGGCCAGGGCCTCGGCCACGGCGTAGTAGACCGCGGACTCGACCGGCATCGGCGGGCGGCCGGGCAGCCGCATGTCCACCTCGGTGGCCAGGGGGGAGTCAAGGGCCAGCGCCTGGATCGCGTCGGGCAGGCCCCGGTCGGCGAGCACCGGCGGGACGATGCCACGGACCAGGGCGCGCAGTTCCCCGAGGGCACGGGCCGAGTTCCGCCGGGATTCGGCCACCAGGGCGAGCGCGGCGTCGGGGTTCGTCCTGATCATGTGCTCCGCGGCGCGCAGGTTGATGCCGAGGGCGACCAGCCGGGCCTGCGCCCCGTCGTGCAGGTCGCGCTCCACCCGCCGCAGCTCGGCCGAGGCGGTGTCGACGGCGGCCCCGCGGGTTTCTGTGAGCCGGCTGACCCGGCTGGCCAGGGCCGCGTTCCGGGTGGCCAGGCGGGCGTGCCGGCCGATCGTGCGCGGCACCAGCCAGCAGCCCAGGGCCAGCAGCAGGACGCCGGCCACCAGATCCAGCAGGACGCCGTGCCCGTACGTGCTGCCTAGGAAGGAGGGTTGCTGGTTCAGGACTTTGTAGTAGCCCCCCGGTTGAGCGTGAACCGAGGTCGGATGGATCGTGTTGTCGGGCCCCGGTGTCCTCAGCGCGAAGTAGACCGCGTAGAGCCCAAAGCCGATGAGGCCGAGGGCGGCCAGGTCCGCGGCCAGGGCCGGGGCCAGCACGATCATGACCACCGCCAGGATGGCCATGACCGGCCACGGGATGGTCCGGGTGAACTGGGTGCCGATCAGCACGAGCACCGGGACGAGCAGGATGCCCCAGCCGGCCGTGCGCACGAGGGCCTGGACGCGGGGCCAGGCGGGGAGGCTGGCCAGGGCGGGCATCCGCCGTTTGGCGGAAAAGGTGTCCATGATTGTCATCGTGGCCCGGCACGCGCGTTCGCGCGATGGGTGTATGCCCACTTCTGAAGTAGGTAAATTCCTACCTTGTGATGAGCATGCCGGCCGGGGGGAGCGGTGCCGGCCACGTCGGGGTGGCCATGCGGGACGACGTCGCGGTGATCACCCTGCAGCGGCCGGAGAAGCTCAACGCGCTCACCGCGGACATGCGCCGGGAACTCGCCGCGCTCCTGCGCCGGTTCGGGGACGGTGAGTCGGCGCGGGGGATCGTGCTCACCGGCGCGGGCCGGGCCTTCTGCGCCGGTGAGGACCTGGCGGCGGCGGCCGGGCTCCCGCCCGGCGGGCTGGCCGGTGAGATCGAGCTCTTCCACGACATCACCCGGGCGGCGCTGACGACGCGGGTGCCGGTCATCGCCGCCGTCAACGGGATCGCGGTTGGCGGCGCGGCCGAGATGATCCTGTGTTTCGATGCCCGGATCGGCAGCCCGGCGGCGGAGTTCTTCCTGCCGGAGAACGGCCTGGGGCTGACCATCTCCAACGCCGCCAGCGTGCTGCTGCCACGGCTGGCTGGCCACCGGGCGATGCGCATGGTGATCGAAGGGCCACGAATCGGCGCCGAGCAGGCGCTCGCGGCCGGGCTGCTGGACGAGATCGTGACCGGCGGGCTGGTCGAGGCCGCGATCGCCACGGTGCACTGGTGGACTCAGCCAGGTACCGCCACAGCGGCTCACCTGGAGCTGCTGCGGCCGCCGCTGGCGCTGGTCGAGCAGGCCATGGCCGCGGAGACGGAGGCGGCACGCCGCGTTGACGCCGCCGGGCTAGCGCAGGCCGGGATCAGCCGGTTCCACCACCGGCGCACCCACCCGGGGGAGGGGTAGCCGTCCGGCCGCCGGGCGTGGCGCACCGTCCGGCTCGGCGGGCGCGGCCCGGAACCGGCGCAGCCGCAGGCTGTTCGCGACCACCAGCACCGACGACATCGTCATCGCGGCGGCGGCGATGAGCGGGTTGAGGAAGCCAAGCGCGGCGAGCGGCACGGCCGCGATGTTGTAGCCAAATGCCCACGCCAGGTTGCGCCTGATGGTCTTGAGGGTGGCGCGGGCGAGCTTGATCGCGTCCGGCACGATCCGCAGATCCTCCCTGAGCAGGATCAGGTCGGCGGCGCAGATCGCCGCATCGGTGCCCGCGCCGACGGCCAGGCCGAGGTCGGCGGCGGCGATGGCGGGGGCATCGTTCACCCCGTCGCCCACCATGGCCACCTTGTGCCCATTGGCCTGCAGGTCCGTGATGACCGCGGCCTTGGCGGCCGGCGCCACCCCGGCGATCACGTCATCGATGCCCACGGTGCCCGCGACGGCCCGGGCGGTCGCCTCATTGTCGCCGGTCAGCAGGACCGGCCGCAGCCCGAGCCGGCGCAGCTCGGTCACGGCCGCCGGGGCCGATGGCTTGATGTCGTCAGCCACCGCGATCACGCCCCGGGCCTGACCGTCCCAGCTCACGAAGACCGTGGTCCGGCCCGCCTGTTCCCACTGCGCGCACCGGGCGGCCAGCCCAGCGGGCACGATGATGCCCAGGCCGGCAAGCAGCTTCTCCCGCCCCAGCACGACCTGATGGCCGTCCACCACGCCGCGCGCGCCAAGACCCGGCAGTGCCTGGAAGCCGTCGGCCGCCGGCAGCGGCGCGGCCTCGGTCGCGGCGGCCGTGCTGATCGCAGCGGCGATGGCATGTTCCGATGCGTGCTCCACGGCTCCGGCGTACCTGAGCAGCTCAAGCCGGCCCGTTTCCGGCGCGGTCACCAGCTCGGTCACCGCCATGTGGCCGGTGGTGACGGTTCCGGTCTTGTCGAACACGACGGTGTCGACCACCCCGGAGCTTTCCAGCGCCTGGTGCCCCTTGACGAAGATGCCCAGCTGCGCGCCGCGGCCGCAGGCCGCCACCAGCGCGGCGGGGGTCGCCAGGCCCAGCGCGCATGGGCACGCGATGATCAGCACCGCGAGCCCGGCGCTGAACGCCCGCTCGGCCGGGGCGCCGGCGATCAGCCAGCCGGCCAGGGTGAGCGCCGCGGCCACCAGCACCAGGGGGACGAACACGCCGGACACCCGGTCCGCCAGGCGCTGGATGGCGGCCTTGTCCGCCTGCGCCTCGCTGACCAGCCTGACCAGGTGGGCCAGCTGGGTATCCGGCCCGACCCGGACGGCCCTGACCACCAGCCGGCCGGACACGGCGATCGTGCCGGCGACGACGGAATCGCCGGCCGCCGCCTCGCCCGGGACCGGCTCGCCCGTCATCATGCTCCGGTCCACGGCTGACTCGCCGGCCACCACCTCGCCGTCGGCGGCGATCTTCTCTCCGGGCCGGACCACGAATAGGTCGCCGCGCTCCAGCTGGTCGGCCGGGATGCGCCGTTCGGTGCCGTCGGCGCCGAGCACGCAGACGTCCCTGGCCGCGGCGGCCGCCAGGGCACGCATGGCGGCGCCGGCCGAACTGCGGGCCCGGGCCTCGTAGAACCGCCCGGCCAGGAGGAACGTCGTGACCGCCGCCGCGACCTCGAGGTAGATGCCGCCCCCGGAGGCGTGCGCCAGTTCCTGGAAGGCGCTCACCCCGGACCTGCGGTCCAGGTGGAACATCGCATACACCGACCACCCGCAGGCCGCCGTGACGCCCAGGGATACCAGCGTGTCCATCGAGCACGCGCCGTGCCGGGCGTTCCTGACCGCCGCGCGGTGAAATGGCCACGCGGCCCACAGCGCCACCGGTGCCGCCAGGGCCACCAGCACCCACTGCCAGCCGGGGAACCGGTACGCAGGGAACAGGGACAGGCTGATGGACAGGTCGCTGAGCGGGACAAAGAAGATGAGCGCGAGCATGAGCCGGCGCCGCAGGTAGCGGACCTGGCTGTCAGGGCCGGATTCCGGCTGGGCCGCCGCCGGGGCGCCGGGCCCGGCCACCTCCGCGGTGTACCCGGCCTCTGTGACCGCCGCGATCAGAGCCTCCGCCGAGACCGCCCGCGGCGCGGTGATCGTCGCGGTTTCCGTCGCCAGGCTGACCGCGGCGGCGATGCCGGGGTCGACCAGGCTGAGCCGCTTCTCGACCCGCGCCGCACAGGCCGCGCAGGTCATGCCGCTGACCGAGAGCTCGACCCGCCACTGGGCGGGGGCACTTCCGGCAGGCGCCGGCCTCGCGGACACCTCCTGCACGCCTACCTCCGTTCCGGGCGCCGTTCCTGCGGCCACTACCTGGGCAATTGTGCCGCACGGCCCGGGGGAGCGGGGCGGGAACGGCCCGGGCGGACAAACCCGGGCCTTCCCTGACATAAGCGTGAACAGGGAGGATACCCGGGCGATACCATGGGCGGCGCCCACCCCGTCGCTAAGGACCTCATGATTCACGTAGACAACTTCACTTACGGTGTGCTGAACCCGGCCTTTGCCTACGTGATGTCGTGCGTCGGCTGTTTCGCCGGACTCCGGTGCACCACCCGGGCGCGGGCGCACCTCGGCGCGGCCCGGGCCCGCTGGCTGATACTGGCCGCACTGGCCATCGGGACCACGGGCATCTGGGTGATGCATTTCATCGCCATGCTGGGGTTCACCATCCCGGGCGCGCAAATCCGCTACAACGTGCCGGTCACCATCTTGTCCATGGTGATCGCCATGATCGTGGTGGGGGGCGGGCTGTTCATCGTCGGATTCAGCCGGGGCGGCGCCGGCCCGCTGATTCTCGGGGGGTCGATCCTCGGCTGCGGCGTGGCCAGCATGCACTACGTCGGCATGGCGGCCATCCGGGTGCAGGACTCACTGACCTACAACCCGCTGCTGGTCGCGGCGTCGGTCGTCATCGCCATCATCGCGGGCACCGCAGCGCTGTGGGCCGCGCTGCGGCTGGACAATCTCTGGTCCGCCATCGTCGCGTCCATGATCATGGGGGTCGCGGTCAGCGGCATGCACTACACCGGCATGGCGGCGGTGCGCGCGCACGCCGCTCCCGGCCTGGACGTCAGCTACACGGCGACCGCCAGCGCGGAGGCCTTCCTGCTGCCGCTCATCCTCGGCCTCAGCGCGGCCGGGTTCATCTTCTCGGCCGCGATCTCCCTGTCACCCACGCCAGCGGAGATTTTCGAGGAAGCCGAACTGCTGAGAAGGCTCGGCCGGATCGGGCAGCCCGAGCCGCAGCCGCCTTACGCGCGCCCGCTCCAGCCCGGCGGCCCGGGGCACCAGGCCCCGGGGTCGGGGGACCTGTTCCAGCCCCGTCAGCCTGGGCCCGGGGGGTAGGGCTTACCGGCCGAAAGTGGTCCCTCCGCCAGCACTACTTAACATAATGTACATTATCGGCTCTTGTCCTATGGGAGCCATACGGAGACGTGACCGGGCTGGAACGCCTGGTGGGCCGTCGCGACCAGATCATCGCGCACGGCATCGAGGTCAGGGGTCTCGCGCAATCTGGCGGTAAAGGCGGTCACCACCGCCTCGGCGTCATAGCGGGCCCGGTTGAACCGGCGGTCAACAACCCGCTGCACCCCGGCGGCGTAGGGGGTTGACAGCGACCTCAGGGTTATTGCCACCGGATGCCACCCCCTCCCCCACGGCGAACCGGAATGCCCCGACTCTAGGCGCGGAGCGTTCCGGCACCGTTACGAGCGCCGAAGCGCTCACCGGCCTCGGCACCCCGGAAGCAGGTTCATTCGTTTCTCGCGACCTCGGGTCCTGTGATGCGTGCCAGCAGCGGGAAGGTGGCCGTGATGATGCCGAGGGCCACCACTATCCCGCCCGCGGTGAGCAGGTAGTACGCGGCACCGGGCGCCACCATCGGGTGTTGCTGCGCCTCGGAGGCGAACATGGCGGCGCCGGCGAACCCGGTGCCGATCGCGACGGCGGCGACGGAGAGCAGCGGCACGGCGCCTTCCAGCGCGACGACCCGGCGCAGCGTGGCCAGCCGGGCGCCGGTGAGGCGCAGCAGGCTGAACGGCCGCTTGCGGTCGGCGAGCCCGGCCGCGATGCCCGCGGCGAGCGTGCAGCCGGCGATCGGCAGGCTGACCAGGATCACCACGTTCGCGAGCTGCTGGTAGTCGTTGTTTTTGGAATTGTCCCGCGCGACGATGTCGCCGATGGTGGACAGCGTGCTGACGGCGGGGTACGCGCGTGCGTTCTCGAGTACCGTCCTGGCCCGCTCGACCGCTGACGTGCTCCCGTTCGTCCCCACGTTGATGGCGTCCACGCCCAAGGCGTCGAGCCGCGTGGCCGGGACGTTCGCGGCCGGCCAGGTGATCGCGGTGGCGTCCGCGCTGAACAGGGGACCGTTGAACCCGTCTGAAGGGAACGCCGCGGTCGCCGCCCCGGCCGGGCAGCGGCCGAGGGCGGGAACGGTCGCGAGCTGCGCGCACGAGACCACGCCGGCCGGAACCGGACCGTTGCTGTAGCTATTGAAGCCATGTTGCTGAAATGTCCCTGGGATGGTCAGCCGCGGGTCCGCGCGGACCACGAGCACCCCCTGCACACCGTGTATTGCGCTCAGCTGTGCCGTCAGCGACGCGATGGCCGCGGCCGGCCCCGGGCCCACCACGCCCGCACTCTGTCCCGGCGCACCGGGCGTGGCCGACCCCGGGCCGCCAGCGCCTGCAGGATGTCCCCGCATAACGTGGCCACCGCTATCCTGGCTCGATGCCGATAGCTGGTCGGTCAGCACGTTCGCCTCGGCGACGCTGCCGAACCGGGTGAGGTCCTTGGCGTCCTGCGTGGCGATGGCCACCACGGCCACGGTGGTGATGAACAGCGCCAGCACCAGACCGCTGACGGCGCGGAAGGCGGCCCGCGGGTCGTCGGCGAGGCGACAGGCGGCGAGCAGCGTGCCGGGCCGGTTGGTCCACCGGGCCATGGCCTTTGCCGCGGCCATGGTGAGCCACGGTCCCGCGATGAACAGGCCGACGATGATGAGCAGGAAGCTGGACGCGAAGGCCTGGATCTGCCCGCCGATGGAGGCCGGGTGGCCGTGGATGGTCCAGAAGCCGAGTTCAGCCAGGCCGGCCAGCAGCGGCACCATCCGCCAGGCCCGCGGCGGCTCGGGCGTCGCCCGGCGGGCGACGCCGAGCGGGGAGATGTGCACCCGGCGCAGCGCCAGCCGGGCCGCCACCGCGGCGAAGACGGGCACGCCGATCGCGACAACGAGGATGTCTGGCAGGCTGGGCGACAGCTCGGCGGGAAAGAACGGCTGGCCGATGAACGGGATGCCCGCGACCGGGATGCGCAGCAGGAAGAAGATCCCGAATCCGGCCGCCACCCCCAGTATACCGGCCACGGTCGATTCGGTTGCGGCGAGCAGGGAGACCTGTCTGCGGGTCGCGCCGACCAGGCGCATCGCCGCGAACCGTTCCTCACGGCGGGCGGCCGACAGCCGGGTCGCGGTGGCGATAAAGATCAGCACCGGGGCCAGGATGGCCAGCGCCACGACCGACAGGATGAGGTCGATGGCGCTCTTCCCGCCTCCCGAGTCAAGCAGGGTGTAGGTCAGGCCCTGGGGGTTGGCCACCGTCGGGGGTGGGGGCCAGCCCACCTCCGTCGTGGAGATCGACGTCACCCGCACGCTGTTCTGAGTGTGCGCCAGCTGCGCCGGGGTGCGCCCGGTGATAATGACCAGCGAGCCCGGCGATGGCAGCGCGGCGTCGCCGATCGTGCCGGCCAGGTGGCCGGGGTAGCGGTCCGCGAGCTGGTTCGCCGGGGTGCTGCGCAGCAGCGCGGCGAGCGCAGGCGAGGCGTAGTACTGGCCGGGTCGCGGGTCCCGCGCGATGCCCGGCGGTACCGGGGACGAGGTGCCGGTGGCGGCCACGTCGAAGCGGCTGATCGTCTGGCCGTCGAAGACGTCGTTGCTGGGGTGCCACCACAGCGGGGCGACGCCCGTGGCCGGCCCCGGGGGCACCCAGGCGGTGCCGGTCCAGTACCAGGCGTGGCGGTTGTTCCAGCTGGTGACCGCGTTGGTCGCGGCCAAGGCGGCCAGCAGCAGGCCGACCCCGAGGCCGACCGCGACGGCCAGGATGACCAGCCGGGTGATCGCCTCGCGGCCGCCGCTGATCACCAGGCGGAGCCCGAGGGGAATCATGGCCTGGCCCCGGTGAGGGTGCTGACCGTGCCGTCGCGGACGACGACCTCGCGGTCGGCGTAGGCGGCGACCCGGGCGTCGTGGGTGACCAGGATGACGGTGGTGCCGTGCTCGCGGGCCGCGGCGGTGAGCAGGTCCATCACCAGCTCGCCAGACACCGAGTCCAGCGACCCGGTCGGCTCGTCGGCGAACAGCAGCTCAGGGCCGGCGACCAGGCCGCGGGCCAGCGCGACGCGCTGCGCCTGCCCGCCGGACAGCTCCCCGGACCTGCGGCGCTCGAGCCCGTCCACGCCGAGCGCGGGAAACCATTTCCTGGCCGCGGTCATCGCCGGGCCGCGGCGGGTGCCGGACAGCAGCAAGGGCAGGGCGACGTTCTGTTCCGCGGTCAGCTCGGGGACCAGCTGGCCGGACTGGAACACGAACCCGAACCGGTCCCGGCGCAGCGCACTGCGCCGCTCGTCGCTCAGGGTGTCCAGCCGCTGCCCGCCGAACCAGACCTCGCCCTGCTCAGGGACCAGGATGCCGGCCAGGCAGTGCAGCAAGGTGGACTTGCCAGATCCGCTCGGCCCCATGACCGCGACGATCTCGCCCTGCCGGACGGTAAGCGAGGCGCCGCGCAGCGCCGGGGTGCTGCCGAACGACTTCACCAGGTCCCGCGCCTCGACGATGTTCCCGGCCCCGGAGGCCGCCGCGGCGGCGGGGTTCGCGGTCACCGGCGCACCGCCCGTCCGAGCAGGTCCAGCCGGGCGGCGGTGTGGTCGATCCATCGCAGGTCAGCCTCCAGCCGATAGAGCGAGTGGTCGGCGAGAAGCACGCCGACCTGATCGGAGTCATGTTTGAGTTCGGTGAGCTCGCGCATCCGCTGTAGGTGCGCCGCGCGCTGGGTGTCCAGGTACTTGTTGGCCGGGCGGCCGAGCATCAGGGCGAGCACCACCTTGGCGAACAGCTCGCTCTGCAGGTCCGGCTCCGGCGGAGCCGGCTCGGCCAGCCACCGCTCCACGTCCGCGATCCCCGGCTCGGTGATCACGTACCGGCGCCGCTCCGGCCCGGCCCCCTGCTCCACCGGGCCGGGGATCGCCTTCCCGTCCCTGGCCAGCCGGGACAGGGTCGCGTACACCTGGCTGTAACGCAGCGGCCTGCCCCGGCCGAAGTACGCGTCGTAGTCCCGTTTCAGGTCGTATCCGTGGCTTGGCCCCCGCTCAAGCAGGCCGAGCAGTGTCAGCGGAACACTCATATCCGAGAGAATACTCCAAGAGTATTCTCTCGGACAGTAGTTTCCCGAATGAACCCGCAGGGCCATGCGGAAGCGGCCTGCCCGGCGGTCAGGTTCCGGCGGTCAGGTGCCGACGTAGGCCGCGAGGTGCTCGCCGGTGAGGGTGGAGCGGGCGGCGACGAGATCGGCGGGCGTGCCCTCGAAGACGATCAGGCCGCCGTCGTGGCCAGCCCCGGGGCCGAGGTCGATGATCCAGTCGGCGTGCGCCATGACCGCCTGGTGGTGCTCGATGACGATGACCGACTTGCCGGAGTCGACGAGCCGGTCAAGCAGGCCGAGCAGATGCTCGACGTCGGCGAGGTGCAGGCCGGTGGTCGGCTCGTCCAGGACGTAGACGCCGCCCTTCTCGGCCATGTGGGTGGCCAGCTTGAGCCGCTGCAGCTCGCCGCCGGACAGCGTGGTGAGCGGCTGGCCGAGGCTGAGGTATCCGAGCCCGACGTCGGCGAGCCGGCCGAGGATGGCGTGCGCGGCGGGGGTGCGCGCCTCGCCTGTGCCGAAGAACTCCACGGCCTCGGTCACCGGCATCGCGAGCACCTCGCTGATATCCCGGCCGGCGAGGTGGTACTCCAGCACCGACGCGTCGAACCGCTTCCCTTCGCACTCCTCGCAGGTGGTGGCGACACCGGCCATCATCGCCAGGTCGGTGTAGATGACGCCGGCGCCGTTGCAGTTGGGGCAGGCGCCCTCGGAGTTGGCGCTGAACAGCGCCGGCTTCACGCCGTTGGCCTTCGCGAACGCCGTGCGTATCGGGTCGAGCAGCCCGGTGTAGGTCGCCGGATTGCTGCGTCGCGAGCCGCGGATCGCCCCCTGGCCGATCGGCACCACATCAGCGCCAGCGGGGATCGACCCGTGCACGAGCGAGCTCTTGCCCGAGCCGGCGACCCCGGTGATGACGGCAAGCACCCCGAGCGGGATGTCGACGTTGACGTCGCGCAGGTTGTGCGTTGTCGCTCCGCGGATCTCCAGCCTGCCCACGGGCGTTCGCACCTTCTCCTTGAGGGCGGCGCGGTCGCCGAGATGACGGCCGGTGATGGTGCCGCTGGCCCGCAGCCCTGCGACGGTGCCCTCGAAGCAGACGCTTCCGCCCGCCGTACCGGCACCGGGGCCGAGGTCGACGACGTGGTCGGCGACCTCGATCGTCTCGGGCTCGTGCTCCACGACGAGCACCGTGTTGCCCTTGTCCCGCAGCCGCAGCAGCAGGTCGTTCATCCGCTGGACGTCATGGGGGTGCAGCCCGATCGTCGGCTCGTCGAAGACGTAGGTGACGTCGGTGAGCGCGGAGCCGAGGTGGCGGATCATCTTGACGCGCTGCGCCTCGCCGCCCGACAGCGTGCCCGACGGCCGTTCGAGCGAGAGGTAGCCCAGCCCGATCTCCGCGAACGAGTCGAGGATCTGCTGCAGCGTCGCGAGCAGCGGTGCCACCGACGGCTCATCGAGGCCGCGGACCCATTCGGCCAGGTCGCTGATCTGCATCGCGCACGCATCGGCGATGCTGATCCCGCCGATCCGCGAGGAACGGGCCGCCTCGGTGAGCCGGGTGCCGCCGCACTCGGGGCACGTGGTGAACGTCACCGCCCGGTCCACGAACGCCCGGATGTGCGGCTGCATCCCCTCCCTGTCCTTGGAGAGCATTGACCTCTGGATCCGCAGGATCAGCCCCTCGTAGGTCTGATTGATGCCCGCGATCTTCATCCTGACCGGCTCGTGGTGAAGGAAGTCGTGCAGCTCTGTCTTGGTGAAGTTCCGGATCGGCTTGTCCGGGTCGTAGAAGCCCGACTCGATGTACAGCCGGGAGCTCCAGCCACCTCCCGTGTAGCCGGGGATGGTGAGCGCACCCTCGTTGAGCGACTTGCCGTCGTCGTAGAGCTGAGACAGGTCGAGGTCGGTGACCGTTCCCCGGCCTTCGCAGCGCGGGCACATGCCGCCGGTGATGCTGAAGCTGCGCCGCTCCTTCACGGTCTTCCCGCCGCGCTCGAACTTGACCGCACCCGCCCCGCTGATCGAGGCGACGTTGAAGGAGAACGCCTTGGGCGAGCCGATGTGCGGTTTCCCGAGCCGGCTGAACAGGATGCGCAGCATCGCGTTGGCGTCGGTGGCGGTGCCGACCGTGGAGCGGGGGTCGGCACCCATCCGCTGCTGGTCGACGATGATCGCGGTCGTCAGCCCTTCGAGTACGTCGACCTCGGGCCGCGCCAGCGTCGGCATGAAGCCCTGCACGAAGGCGCTGTACGTCTCGTTGATCAGCCGCTGCGACTCCGCGGCGATCGTGTCGAACACCAGAGAGCTCTTGCCCGAGCCGGAGACGCCGGTGAACACCGTCAGCCGGCGTTTCGGGATCTCGACGCTCACGTCCTTGAGGTTGTTCTCGCGCGCGCCGTGCACGCGGATCAGATCGTGGCTGCCGGCAACGTGCGGCGCAGGCGACTGCGTGCCCGTCCTCGTGGCCATGCTCATCGTGTCTCCATCTGTCAGGCGGGCCGCTTCGCGGTCTGCGTCAGCCTCGCCAGGCTAGGTTCGGTCACCCGCTCAGAAGCCGGCGCTCACCGGGTCCTGAATCAGCCCGAGGACGTTGCCATCGGGGTCGGTGAAGGTGGCCACCAGGCGGCCGGCACTTACGTCGCGCGGGGCGTCCTTCACGGTGGCACCGGCCGCGATCACCTCGGCCAGCTTCGCCTCGATGTCCGGCACGTGCCAGTAGGCCACCGGCGAGGTCATGCCCTGCGCTGCGCCGGACGGCACCAGCCCGATCTGCTGGCCCGCGACCTCGTAGCCGACGTAGTAGGACGAGTCGGCTATCGGCTCCACGCCGAGCAGGGCGGT
Organism: Streptosporangiaceae bacterium; assembly: GCA_036522155.1. Classification (GTDB taxonomy): domain Bacteria; phylum Actinomycetota; class Actinomycetes; order Streptosporangiales; family Streptosporangiaceae; genus UBA9676. The sequence continues at coordinate 1,252 of DATDGI010000425.1, read as the reverse complement.
GTACACCGCCTTGGCCGCCGCCAGGTCGGACACGGGATGCAGCACGGTCTTGATTCCTTCATTGGAAGAGCCGGTCATGGTCACTCCTGAAATCGTTGGTCATCTTCATCCGATGTGCTTCACGCTAGCCGCGGCTCGGTGACCTGCGCTTCTCGATTCCTGACCGGTCTGGTCAGGCGCGGGCCCTGACCCCGGCCAGCGCCTGAGCCGCGCCGGCGCAGATCTGGGCCAGGTCGGCGCCGGTCAGGACACCATCCTGCTTGAGCACGCGGCCGCTGGCGATGACGGTGTCCACGTTGGCCGGCTGGGCCGCCGTCACCAGCAGGTGCGCCGGGTCGGTCAGCACGCCCAGATTCGGCCCGCCCGTGCTGACCATGATGATGTCAGCCTGCTTGCCCGGCGTCAGTGAGCCGGTGACGGCGCCCAGGCCGAGTGACCGGGCGCCGTCGACGGTAGCCAGGGCCAGGACCTGCCGGTGGCTGAGCGCGAACTCGTCCAGGGCCACGGCATTGCCTATCCCCTGGGTCACCTTCATGATCGCGAACATGTCGGCGTTGCCGGTCAGCACGGTGGTGTCCACCGACAGGCCGACCGGCAGGCCCACGGCCAGGAACTCCGCCGTTCGTGGCAAACCGTAACCAATCAGCAACTCACTGTAGGGTGAGATGCTGACCGGCGAGCCCGCCTCCGCCAGCGCGGCGATCTCGGCCCTGGTGGCCCAGTTCGCGTGGACGATCTGCAGGTCGGGGCCGAGCAGCCCGTCCCGGGCCAGGGTGGCGATCTGGCCGGCGGCCGACTTCGGCCCGCAGGCGTGCACCGTCACACCGATGCCCAGCTCCCGTGCGGCCGCGATCTCCTGCCGGTAGATGGGCCCAGCCACCCGCATGGCCGGGTTGCTGCCGCCGGGCCCGCGCCAGGCCATGCCGAGGGTCAGCCGCCCTCCGTCCGACCACGCGTCCCAGTCCCGGTGCAGCCGCCGCAGGCCGGCCAGGTCCATCGGCTGGTCGTTCGGGTGCCCGGCGGCGTAGCCGTAGGAGAACCGGCCCCGCAGCCCGGACCCGGCCAGCGCCCGCAGCCCGGCTTCGGCGTACGCGGGCCCGCGCACGTTGTGGCACCAGTCGTGCACCGTGGTGATGCCGGAGCTGATCGCCTCCGCGCAGGCCAGGCGGGTGCCCTGGTAGATGTCGTCGGGGCCGAACGCGCGGCCAAGCTCCACCGACACCTTGAAGTAGCCCGGCCCCGGCGCCTCCCC
>DATDGI010000424.1:0-8370 GCA_036522155.1 Streptosporangiaceae bacterium | reverse complement strand
CGTGATGGACCTCTCCCCGTTGCGCAAGTTCGAGGTAGTAGGCCCGGACGCGGAGGCGCTGCTGCAGGCCGCGGTGACCCGTAACATCAGGAAGCTCGCGGTCGGCCAGGTGGTGTACACCGCCGTCTGCAACGAGACCGGCGGCATGCTCGACGACGCGACCGTCTTCCGGCTGGGTCCCGACACGTTCCGCTTCGTCGGCGGCGACGAGTACGACGGGACCTGGCTGCGCCAGCTCGCCGGCCGGCTGGACCTCGATCAGGTGTGGATCAAGCACTCCACCGACCAGCTGCACAACATCGCCGTGCAGGGCCCGAAATCGCGGGAGCTGCTGCGGGAACTGGTGTGGACCCCGCCGACCCAGCCGTCCTTCGGCGATCTGTCCTGGTTCCGGTTCGCGATCGGGCGCATCGGCGGGCCCGAGGGCCTGCCGGTGATCGTCTCGCGGACCGGGTACACCGGCGAGCTCGGCTATGAGCTGTGGTGCCATCCCGGTGACGCGCCGGCGCTCTGGGACGCGGTATGGGAGGCCGGGGCGCCGCATGAGCTCACCCCGCTGGGCCTGGAGGCGCTGGACATCCTGCGGATCGAGGCCGGGCTGATCTTCGCCGGGTATGAGTTCGGCGACCAGGTGGATCCGTTCGAGGCCGGCATCGGCTTCACGGTCGGCCTGAAGACCAAGGAGGACGACTTTGTCGGCCGGGCCGCGCTGGAACGGCGCAAGGCCTCGCCGCAGCGCACGCTGGTCGGTCTGGAGCTGGCCGGGAACGAGCCCGCCGTGCACGGGGACTGCGTCCACGTTGGCCGTTCCCAGGTCGGGGTGATAACCAGCGGCACGCGGTCGCCGCTGCTGCGCACCAACATCGCGCTCTGCCGGATGGCCGTGGAGTACGCCGGGATCGGTACCGAAGTCGATGTCGGCAAGCTGGACGGCCACCGCAAGCGCATCCCCGCGGCCGTCGTCAGGTTCCCGTTCTACGACCCGGACAAGACCCGCCCGCGTTCATAACGCATGGCTGCCCCCACCGCCGTTACGACGGTCATCCCGTCACGGTGTCCGGCACGATCGTGCCGAACCGGCTGCGGTGGAAGATGAGCGGTTCCCCCGCGTAGAACCTGACCCGGTGCACGCGCCCGACGACGATGTCGTGGTCCCCGCTGGGATGACGTTGCTCGAGCGTGCACTCGATGTGCGCGATGCAGCGGTCGAGCAGCGGTGCGCCGAAGATGCCCACCCGCCAGTCGAGGCCGGCGAACTTGTCGGCGGAGGGCCGGGCGAAGCGTGTCGCGATGTCCTCCTGATCGGCGGCCAGCACGTTGATCGCGAAGTGCTCGCTGCGGATCAGCCCGTCCAGGCTCGGCGCCTGACGGTAGGCGCAGAAGAGCACGAGCGGCGGCTCGAGCGACACCGAGGTGAAGGAGTTCGCGGTCAGGCCGTACCGGACTCCGTCGGCGTCGCAGCTCGTCACCACGGTCACGCCGGTGGTGAAGACGCCGACCGCCTGCCTGAAGTCCCAGGTGTCGAGCTGCCCAGCGCGCAGCGGAGACCTTCCGGCCACGGTCTCTCCCTAAGGAATTGCCTCCAGGGCAATATAGTTGCCGGTCATTCCCAGTGTAGATGGCAGCCTCGTGCGTGGAAACCCATCGTTCTGCAACGGTATTGCCTTGACGGCAATTGCGCTAGGTCTCAGAGGGCGGTGGAGATGCGCTCGGCCCGCTCCATCAGCAGCTCTACCGCGCTGCGCATGACCCGCGGGCTGAACCGCACCGCCGGGCCCTGGACACCGAGGATCGCCACCAGCTGGCCGGCCGGGTCCAGCACCGGCACGGCGACCGCGTTGAGATCCTCTTCGCGCTCGCCGAGTGCCTGGCCCCAGCCCCGCTCCCGGACCCGTGCCACGTCGACCCTGAGGACATCGTGATCCACGATGGTGCGGTCGGTGAAGGCGGTCAGCGGCCCGGCCGGGACGGTGCCGCCGTGGGCGAGGAAGACCTTGCCCACCGCGGTGGCGTGCGCGGCGCTGGTCCTGCCGACCTCCGCGACGCTGCGCACGGACAGGGGGCTCTGGACGTAGTCGAGCGTGATCGCCTCGTGCCCGCCCGGCACCGACAGCGTGGCCGTCTCCTGCACACGGCTGGCGATGTCCGCCAGGTGCGGGCGGGCCAGGGAGCGGACATCCAGCCGTTCGCCCGCGGCGTTCGCCAGCCGGATGACCCCGACGCCCAGCCGGTAGCGCCCGGTGGCGGTGACGTGCTCGACCAGCCCGCCGCTCACGAGCGTCGCCAGGATCCGGGAGATCGTGCTCACGTTGATGCCGGTGCGCCGGGCGATCTCGTTGGTGCCCAGCTCCGTCCGTGCGTCGGCGAGCTCGCCGAGGATGGCGACGGCCCGCTGGACGGCGGCGACCTGGCGGGTAGCTGGCTGACCGGTTCTGGCCACGATATGATCCTCTAAAGATGGAAATGCTATTTCCCTCAGGGCAATAGTACGCGTGATGAGGTGGCGGTGAAAGGCGGCACGCGATGACTCCGGGGCACAGCAGGTACGTGATCATCGGCGCGGGGATCCATGGGCTCTCCACCGCGTGGCACCTGGCGGCCGAACTCCGCCGCCGCGGCCTCGGCGGCGGCGAGGACGTCCTTGTCCTCGACAAGCGCGGCGTGGGCGCCGGGGCGTCCGGCATCGCCTGCGGTGTTATCCGCAACAACTATTTCCAGCCGGCGATGCGCGAGCTCATGGCGCACTCGGTCAGCGTGTGGGAGTCAGACCCCGGCGCCTTCGCCTACCACCCGGTCGGCTACCTGCAGATCGCCCCGGAGGCGATGCACAAGGACGTCGCGAAGATCTTCGCCGAGCAGCAGGCGATCGGCTACCCGTCGGTGCTCGTCGAGGGGGAGCGCGAGTGCCGGGAGTACATGCTGGGGCTGTTCGGCGACTGGCGGGCCCCTGGCACCACCGCGATCCTGCATGAGCAGCGGGGCGGCTACGCCAACAACGTCCGCTCGCTGCGCGGCCTGGCGGCCAAGGCCGAAGCCGAGGGGGTGCGGATCGCCACGGGGGTCCGGGTAACCGGGATAGCGACCAGCGCCGGCGCAGTAACGGCGGTGGAGACGGACCAGGGCGTGATCGGCTGCGAGCAACTGGTCATCGCCGCGGGCCCGTGGATCCGCGACCTGTGGGCCATGCTCGGCCTGCCGTCGCACATCACGGTCACCCAGCCCGGTGGCACCGCCGCGGCCGACCAGCCGATGTGGACCTACTGGGCGCTGCAGGAGGGGACGCTGGCGGTCGACCCGCGGGAGTTCACCACCAGCCAGGGCGCCTTCCCACCCGTTCTGCACGTCGACTCCGACGCCCCGCTCTACGACGACCACACCGGTGACCTGATCACGGACCAGATGTGGGGGATCTACTACAAGCCGGACTTCTACTTCGGCGGGGTCCAGGGCGGCACCTCGCCCTACGTCGTCGCCAGGCCCGCCGCGGACGTCGCCGTCGACCCCTACGGGCCGGAAAGCCCCGAGTACACGGTGACCGATGAGTTCGCCCGGATGTGGACCTCCGCCCTGGCCCACTGCCATCAGCGCTTCGAGCGCAAGCGCCATCTCTACCGGCGTGAGCCCACCGGGGGGATCGGCGCGTTCACGCCGGACAGCTTTCCCGTCTTCGACGTGTTCTGCCAGAACGCCTACGTCGTCGCCGACTCCAACCACGGGTACAAGATGATCGGCGTCGGGGCGCTGGTGGCGAGGGAACTGCTCGGCGAGCCGCAGGCGCTGCTCGCGCCGTTCCGGTTCGGCCGTTACCGCACCGGTCAGCTGCACCCGACGAGCAACTCACCGTTCCCCTGGAGCTGACTGGCGTCAGTCGACCGGGACCGCGGCCTCCTCGCGCAGCAGCGCCATCTGCTCGGGGGTCGGCTCGGTCGGCACTTCCTCGCGGAACGTGACCTTCGCCTTGTCCTGGACCAGCCGGCGGAAGAAGAACAGCAGCACCGAGCCGACGAGCACGCCGACGCCGATCCACATGTCGGCGAAGGTCCCGTACCCGGTCAGCGCGGGGTTCGTCACGCCGAAGCCGATCAGGATGACGTTGTACACGACCAGCACCGCGGCGATGCCGACCCAGATGGGACCCACCTTGATGGGCCTCGGCCAGTTCGGCCGGTCCCTGCGCAGCAGCAGGAACCCGGACAGCGCTAGGACGTGGGCCAGGACGTAGCCGATGTTGCTCATGTAAAGGATCGCGAGGTTGCTGGAGATGAACAGCACCAGCAACACATTCACGACCAGGTCGACGGTCATCGCCCGCGCCGGGACGTGGAAGCGGTTCAGGTGGTAGAGCTGCTTCACCGTCATGTCGTCACGCGCGATCCCGTACAGCGCGCGCGACCCGTCGGCGGTCGAAGAGATCATCGACAGGAACAAGCTGCCGATCAGCAGCACGATGACGACTCCCGCCGCACCGGAGCCCACGAGTTTCGTGAGGGCCGGCACGTAGAATTCGCCCTCCTGTGTGGCCGTCGCTGGGACGCCGGTGACCCCGCCCACGCCCAGCGGGAACAGCAGGGCCACCATCAGCGTGAACACCCCCGCCGACCGCAGCGCGATCGTCGTGTCGCGCCTGGTGTTGTGATATTCGGGGGCGAAGGTCGCGCATATCTCGGCGGCGTAAATCGACCATCCCATCAGGAACAGCCAGACAAAGGCGGTCTTCCAGCCGAGCCAGCCATGCAGCGCCCAGGTCATGTTGGAGCTGTGCCAGTTACCCGTGAAATACGGCACGAATATGAAGATGATCAGCGTGACGAGGAGCCCGGCGCCGGTCACGTACGACACCCACACCGCGGGCCGGATGCCGAAGACGTTAAGCAGCCACACGGCGATGATGCAGCCGATGGCGATGAAGTGAGGGAGCCCCAGGTGCACGGCCCCGTCAAAGAAGGACCAGGTCGAGTTCGGGAACCACTTGGCCGTAACCAGGTCGCCGATGGTCTTGCCGAAGATCGCCAGGACTACGGACCAGCCGATCCAGTAGCCGAACGCGCCGATCGGCCCCGCGAGTGAGAACCGCCCGCGCCAGCCCTCGTGTGCGTACAGCGAGATCCCGCCAGGCTTGTCCGGGAACATCGACGCGCTCTCGGCGTAGATCCAGGTCTGCATCATGCCGACTGCCGCCGAGATGCCCCAGAGGGCTACCGCACCCCATGTGCCGAGCGCTCCTATGGAGAACCCGAGCGACGCGATCAGGAAGCCCGGGTTGCACAGGGCGATGACGAACCCGTCCCACCAGCGGAGCGACTTCAGCAGGTGCCGCTCTTCAACGAACGCCTCTGCCATCTGGGCACCTCCGTTCACCCCAGGTGAACGTTGTTTAGCACGGCTGGCTCCCTGGTGTCTATACGCGCCACGGATTCGCAACCTCATCTTTTGCCCGGCGCCCCCCGTCAGCCTGCGGTCACCGGAAGCGGACGGGCGCGCCGTCCGGTCCGGACGGGCTGTGGGGGAAGCGCCGCGGGCTTCGGGCGCGGCGCGGCCAGGCCTGTTCACTCCCCTGGCCAGCGCCTAGGATGCGAGCATGCGTGGCGCCAAGATCACCGTCCGTTGCGACTGCGGCGAGGTCGGCTACGTCGCGTATGGCGACCGCTGGGTCTGCGGCAAGTGCCGCCGCGCCTGGAACACCGCCCAGATCCCGGCGGAGGAGTACTGGGGGATCATGCGGGACATGCGCAAGCTCCGGATCACGGTGATCGTGGTGGCGTTGTCGACGATGGTGCCGATCGTGGCACTGGCACCCTTCCTCGGTATCCGGATCGTGCTGCTGCTCCCGCTGGTGATGGGCTTCTGGTTCATGTTCTACATGCCCCGGTGGCGCCGGCGCGTGCGTGAGCAGGCCAGAAACCTGCGCAGATGGAAGCTCCGGCCCGAGTGAGCTGACATGCCGGAGGTGCAGCAGCGGCATCCGCAGGCCCCGGACCGGCCGGGCGGCGCGCGGGGCCGCCCGGTGATGCTCGCGACGCTTGACGTCCCGTTCGACGCGGGCGCCGTAGTGTTCGCCGTGGACTCCGCTGTGGAACTGGGGCAGCGGCTGATCGTCGCCAACTTCGTCGACCTGGAGCCGCTGCCGCTTTCGGTGATGATGGGCTATGACGACCTCCCCTATACGCCCGAGATGGCCGAGTCCCTGGCCGCACCTGTGCGGCTGGCCATTTCTCTCGGGGTTCAGGTGGCGAGACTGCGGGTGAAGAGCTTCCGTCCCGTGCGGGCCATGGTGGAGCTTGTTGCCGAGGAGAATGCCGGGCTCCTGGTATTCGGCCCCGACCGGAGCCGGATCAGGCGGCTGCGCTACCGGCGCGCCGCCCGCGTCATCCGCTCCAGCGTCACCGCGCTGATCTGGCTGCCGGACTGACGGTGTTGCGTCAGGGCTGAAGGCGGCAGAATCGATGGCGTGAGCGTGCAATTGAACCACACCATCGTCTCGTGCCGTGACCAGCAGCGGTCGGCAGCGTTCCTGACCGGGATCCTTGGCCTGCCATCGGCTACCCGCTTCGGGCACTTCCTTGTGGTCCAGGCCGACAATGGCGTCTCGCTGGATTTCGCGGAGACAAGCCGGGATATCGCGTCCCAGCATTATGCGTTTCTGGCTGGCGAGGAAGAATTCGACGCCGCGTTCGGCCGCATCCGTGAACAGGACCTGCCCTACTGGGCAGATCCTGGCAAGACCCGGCCCGCCGAGCTCAACCATCGTGACGGCGGGCGCGGCCTGTACTTCGAAGACCCCGACGGCCACCTGCTGGAGATCATTACCCGGCCCTACGGCAGCGGCAGCTAGCCGACCGGCCGCACGGGCGGGCAGAGTCCGGCACATGGCCAGGGCTGGGCAGGCCGACCTTGCCGTCGGCCCGACCCGCCCGCCTTGGGATGGGCCCGTGCGCGAGATCGGGGCCTGGGCATCCCGCTCTTGCCCGGGAATGTCGTCCCGGTGGCCTTTCGGTGGCGTGGATGTTAGCCGGATAACGGAGATTGTCGGGCAGAATTCTTCATAATGGGAAAGTGTGCTGGGCATGCTATAATACTCCTGTCGTGACGACAGGAAGTAATCATGGATGTTCGGCGTGAACGTATTCTTTTAAGACTGGCAGAAGTAATTATCTTCCTGGCCTCAATCTTTCTTCTGCTAGATGCGATGCTGGAGTTCACGGGGCACCAGCTGACGCCTTCAGCGCCGCCACAACACGTTAGTCAAAATATTGACTCTGCCAATCTTTCCACGTCGTGCACAGGCGGTTTTTCTAATGAACGCACTGTGGGCGGCGTGACTCAGGTCGCATCACAAGGAACGCCATTCAACGCGTATCGGGTAACTCTCACTAATATAGGCAGCACTGTCATAACAGTCCACGGCGTGAACGTAGAGCTGGTCAATAGCCAGAACAAGATCTTTTCGCAGCACTATACTCACGTGGGCGATGGGGCTGGCGTAACCCTGAATCCTGGCCAGTCGCGTCGGATTGTCGAAGCTTACGGAATTAGCCGTCCGGTAGCTTGGTGCGAAATTCTTAGTTGGCAATTATGCCAGCCACCTCTTCCAGCGAACCGGTGTCAGCGGTTTCTGATGACCTTTCTGCGGTAGGCGATGCCCCCGGCCCCGGCCAGCACCGCCGCTCCGCCGAGGGCGAAGAGCAGGGTGTCCTGGAATCCGGCCGTGCCTCCGCCGCCAGTGGCCGGGGCGGCGGTGGGAAGCCGACTGGCCGACGGACTCGGCGTCGCTGACGTCGGCACTGCTGACGTCGGCGCTGCTCGCGTTGCCGTTGGCGTTGCCGACGGCGATACCGAGCCGGACGCCGAGGAGCTGGCGCTTGCGCTCGCGGATTCGCTAGCCGTACTCCGGGACGAGATAGCCGGCCTTGGCGAGGTGGTTCCTGCGGGTGAGAATGAAGTCGGTACCGACGAGGGCGTGGAACCCATACAGGCCGAGACCGCGGCGGAAGCGAGGATGGTCATGGTGCCAATGACGGCCAGCCTCGCGCTGAGCCCCTTCCCCGCGAAGGTTGTGCGCACCTTCATAGAGCCTCCTCATGCGTCCGGCAGATGCGGCCCCTTTCCGGGTCCCCGGACCAGAACGACATCGCAAGGAAACGCACGGCGACGGCCATAAAGGCATGGCCATGGGCTGCATAGGCACACGATGACCTGATCACTGGAATATCAGGCTACGCGAGCAGAACACTGTGGGGAAGACGGAGGGAGGAACGACGGCATTGGCGGATGCGGAGTGGCGGCGTATAGCCGGGTTTCGCGTGGTCATATCCTGGCCGCAGACCGGGTTCGCTCCCCCCCCCCCCCCCCCCCAGAACACACCCGCCCCCC
>DATDGI010000423.1:0-17633 GCA_036522155.1 Streptosporangiaceae bacterium | reverse complement strand
CACCGTGCTGGTCTGCGTGGCCGGGGCCGTGCTGGCCGGGGGCGTCTGGCCCCCGCTGCCGCCACCGCAGCCACCGAGGACGCAGGCGGTCGCGGTGCTGGGCTGGCCCGATCCGGTCTGGACCGTGCCGGTGACGGAGGCGCCGGTGCCGCCACTGCTGGGCAGCACCTGAGCGGAGGCCACCGGCGGCGAACTGGAGTCGGTGGCAGCATGCGCGGCCGTGTGGCCGAGCAGCATGAAGCCACCCATTCCGGCGGCCACGATTAGGCCGCGCTGAAGTGTATTCATGATCGTCGTTCCTTCCGGAAGTTGTGTCCTGGACCGCGGGCGAAATCCGCGCGGTCACGCGAGCACCAGGTGTGCTCAGCCACGCGGCTCAGCGCTGGTGCGGACGGATGCCAAACGCGATCTATCTCGAGTAAGCAGAGACCGCGTGGCGGAAGGAACTAACCGGGGCGGTGCGGACCGCGCCCATCCCAGATCAGGGCAGTCCAGTCCTGGCGCCGTGCGGCGCGGACGGCCATGGCGGCAGCAGCCAGTACCACCGCGAGTTCGAGGAAGCTGGCCACCGGATAGCCGGCGCCATGCGCGTCGGACCCGGCGCCGGCGGTCGGCCCGGCCGGCACCGGGTTCGGCGGGATCGGCAGCGCGGGTGACGGGTCCGCGCCGGTGCCTGGCGCGGGCGACTGAAGAGTCCCAGATCCGGGGCTGGCCAGGTACGGCGGCAGCACGTACCCGGATCGCTGGCCGCTGGCCGCCCAGCTCACCGAGATCGCCCAGCGGCTCAGGCCGGCCGCGGGCTGGCCGGGCTGGGTAGCGGGGTGGTGATGACCCTGGCCCCCGGTACCGCCCCCGGTGTGCCCGTGCCGGTGCGGGCCCGGTGAACCACCGCCGGAACCCGGCCCGGGCGTGCCGGGCTGGCCGGGCCCGTGGCCGGCGCCCGTGGCTCCGGGCGCCTGGCCGGGGATGCCGGTGACGGCGCTGACCGGCTGGCCCGCCGCGCTGACGGCCTGGGTGACGGCTCCGGTGGCGGCCTGGGTCACGCTGCTGAGCGTCCCGGCACCGGCCGCGGCCTGGCCTGCCGACGACCCGGCCTGGGCGGCCGCTGTGCCCAGCTGGCTGCCCGCGGCGCCGGCGGTCTGGCTGACCGCGCTAGCTGCCTGACCGGCCGCACCGGATATCGCCTGGCTCCCTCCACCGGCGGTCTGGCCGGCGGCGCTGGCGGTCTGGCCGGCGGCGCTCGCGGCCTGGCTCACGGTCCCAGCGGTCGCCTGGCCGGCCGCACCGGGCGTGGCGGTCACGGCCCCGGCTGCGCTCCCCGCCCCCGGGCCACCGCCCTGGCCGCCGCTCTGGCCCGCCTGGCCGCCGGTGGCCGCCGCTGCCCGGCTGGTCACCGCAGCATGAGCGGGCTGGCTGGTCAGCAACCCGATGAGGAAGATCATGCCAGCGAAACAGGCGACGAGGACAGCCGCGCGCAGCAGGCGCCGTAGCGGCTGTGCCTGGTCCAGATACAGAGCGCCTTCCGGCGCGATCAGATCCACCCGTTCCCCGTGTAACACGCTAAACATCAATCCAGTGACATTCCAAACATACCTACTTTCACTCCAGTTAAGAACCACCAGAGAACATTCTTTTAGTACTCAAATTCCGGCAGAAATCGCCCCAGTAACTAACACTCTCCGTGTAACAGGAAAACCCGGCATAATCCGCGAACCCGGTCACACCCGCGCCGGTCATCGTGCCCCGCTGCCGGCTGAGGCAGCTAGATCCGGACGGCCAGGCCGAGCGTCATCAGCAGCCCGAACGCCAGTTGCAGCCGCCCGGTCTGGCCGAGCGCGCCGATGAGCGCCGGGCCGTACGCCCCGGCCCGCACGGCGCGCACCGGTGCGAGCGCGAGCGGGAGCGTGACGAGTGCCAGCAGGCCAAACGGCCGCGCCAGCGCGACCACCGCCAGCATGCCGAACGGGATCAGCGCGCAGCACGTATACAGCAGCCGGGTCCGCTGGTCACCGATCAGGACCGCCAGCGTGCGCTTGCCCGCCACCGTGTCCGATGGGATGTCACGCAGGTTGTTGATCACCAGCAGGGCGCAGGCGAGCAGCCCGACCGGGATGCAGGCCGCCACCGCCAGCCAGGCGACCCGGCCCATCTGCACGTAGGCGGTCCCGACCACCGCGGTGACCCCGAAGAACGCGAACACGGCCACCTCGCCCAGGCCGTGATAGCCGTACGGGTGGCGGCCGCCGGTGTAGGTCCAGGCGGCGGCCACCGCGGCCGCGCCGACCAGCAGCAGCCACCACGACCTGGTCGCCGCCAGCACGAGACCGGCGGCGCAGGCGACGGCGAAGCAGCCGAGCGCGGCGGCGCGGACGCGCGGCGGCGGCGCCAGCCCGGCCGCGACCAGCCGGACCGGGCCGACCCGGGCCTCGTCGGTGCCGCGCACCCCGTCGCTGTAGTCGTTGGCGTAGTTGACCCCGACCTGCAACGCCAGGGCCACGATCAGGGCCAGCGCGGCCCGCCACGGTGAGAAGAGCCGGTATCCGGCCGCCACCCCGGAGCCGACCAGGACCGGCACGATGGCCGCGGGCAGCGTGCGCGGCCGGGCACCGCCCAGCCACTGCCGTGCCGTGGCCACTACGCCGGGCCGGCTGCGCCGCCTGGCAGGTTCAGCGCGCTGAGGTCGCGCACCGCTCCGATGGCGGCCGAGGTCGCCAGCGCCGCGTATACCTGGAGCGCCTGGCTGACCGGCCGGTCGCGGTTGGCCGGCCGGAAGCCGCCCGAGGCGGCCAGCCGCTCGCGCCGGACGGCGAGCTCATCCTCCGGCACGGCCAGGGTGAGTTCCCGGCGGGGGATGTCGATCTCGATCCGGTCGCCTTCGGCGACCAGCGCGATCATCCCGCCCGCGGCCGCCTCCGGCGCCATGTGGCACACCGACAGCCCGGACGTGCCGCCGGAGAACCGGCCGTCGGTGATCAGCGCGCAGGCCCGGCCCAGGCCCTTGCCCTTGAGGAAGCTGGTCGGGTAGAGCATCTCCTGCATGCCCGGCCCGCCCTTGGGCCCTTCGTACCGGATGACCACCACGTCGCCGGCGGTCACCGCGCCGTCCATGATCCCGGCCACCGCGTCGTCCTGGCTCTCGAACACCCGGGCCGGCCCGGCGAACTGCCACAGTTCCTCCGGCACCCCGGCGGTCTTGATGATCGCTCCCTCGGGGGCCAGGTTCCCGTACAGCACGGCCAGGCCGCCGTCGGCGGTGTAGGCGTGCTGGCGGTCCCGGATGCAGCCCGTGGCCCGGTCCTCGTCGAGGGCGGCCCACCGGGCGTTCTGCGAATAGGGCTTGATCGTCCTGACCCCGCCGGGCGCGGCGTGGAACAGTTCGCGGGCCTGCGCTGACACCGAGCCGGCGTGGAGGTCCCAGCGGTCGAGGAACGCACGCAGCGAGGGGCTGTGCACGGTGTGGACGGTGTGGTTGAGCAGCCCGGCCCGGTCCAGCTCGGCCAGGATGCCCGGGATGCCGCCCGCCCGGTGCACGTCCTCCACGTGGTAGCTGCTGCTGGGGGCGACCTTGCACAGGCAGGGCACCCGCCGGGACAGCTCGTCGATCTCCTTCAGGCCGAAGCCGACCCGCGCCTCGTGCGCGGCCGCCAGCAGGTGCAGGATCGTGTTGGTCGATCCGCCCATCGCGATGTCCAGCGCCATCGCGTTCTCGAACGCGTCCCTGGTGGCGATCGACCGCGGCAGCACCGACTCGTCGTCCTGCTCGTAATACCGCTTGGCCAGTTCGACCACGAGCTGGCCGGCCTGGACGAACAGGTCCCGGCGGGCGGTGTGGGTGGCCAGCGTGGTGCCGTTGCCGGGCAGCGCCAGGCCGATCGCCTCGGCCAGGCAGTTCATCGAGTTGGCCGTGAACATGCCCGAGCAGGAGCCGCAGGTCGGGCAGGCGGCCTCCTCCAGCTCGGCGAGCCGCTCGTCGGACACCGACGGATCGGCGGACGCGATCATCGGGTCGATCAGGTCGATCCTGACCGGGGCGCCGGTGGTCTCGCCGTCGCTGCGCGGCCGGCCGGCCTCCATCGGCCCGCCGGACACGAACACGGCCGGGATGTTCAGCCGCAGCGCGGCCATCAGCATCCCCGGGGTGATCTTGTCGCAGTTGGAGATGCAGACCAGCGCGTCCGCGCAGTGCGCGTTGACCATGTACTCGACCGAGTCGGCGATCAGCTCCCGGCTGGGCAGCGAGTAGAGCATGCCGCCGTGGCCCATGGCGATCCCGTCGTCCACCGCGATGGTGTTGAACTCCCTGGGTATCGCGCCCGCCGCGTGCACCGCCTCGGCCACGACCTGGCCGACCTCGCGCAGGTGCACGTGGCCGGGCACGAACTCGGTGAAGCTGTTGGCGACGGCGACGATCGGCTTGCCCAGATCCTCGCGGGCGACCCCGGTGGCGCGCAGCAGCGCGCGCGCCCCGGCCATGTTCCGCCCGTGCGTGACGGTGCGGGAGCGTAGCGGCGGCATGGTCTTTTCCTCCCGATGCTGAAAGCCCTCAGCCTACCGGCGTGCCCCGGCCCGGGGAGGCGCGCTAGCCGACCGGGGGGAGGGCCTGCGCGGCGGCGGCGTGGATCAGCTCGATCTGGCGCTCGTCCAGCCGGCGGGCGCGGGCCGCGCCCGCTTCCCGGCGCAGGTACGTGCGGAGCCGCCGCCCGCAGAACACATCCACGCCGCCCGCCTTGACCACGATCCACGGCACGGTCGGGCCGTAGATGACCAGGGCGGGGCGGACGGTGACCGGCTGCCCGAGGGCCGCGCCGATGAGGCCGCCCGCCTGGCCCGCCCGCCAGCAGGCGTCCGCCAGCTCGCCGGTCTGCTCGAACGGGCCGTGGAACAGCTGGCCACTCCGGGTCGCCCGGACCGGCAGCCGGCGGTCCCAGTGCTGCGAGCCCACGGCGTAGACGCCGGCCGGGCCGATCACCAGGTGGTCGATGATCACACCGGTACCCGGGATCAGCCGCCGGTACAGCGAGACGTACCCGGCTGGGGCCAGCCGGGCCAGCCGCCGTCGGGTGCGCCGCTGGGCCGAGGTCGCCCGGGCCGCGGCCGGGATGACTCCTCTGGTCCGAGCGTGGTAGAGCGAGTCGGCCACGGCGGCCAGGACGGCCACGGTGATGCCGACCCGCCAGTCGGTGAGGATGGTCAGCGCGATCCCGGCGCCGACCGACACCGCCGACCGCCGGACCCACCCGTGCAGCCGGGGATCCGTCCGCAGCGCGGCCAGCGGGGTGCCGCCCGCCCAGGTCCGGTGCACCTGGTCCTGGCCCAGGATGCCGGTCATGCCCGGTTCGGCGGCCGGCTGTGGGTAAGCGTTGACCCTGGACGGCGCGACCGGGATCGGCCTGGTCGCCGCGAGCGGCACGGTGGCCGTCGCCGGATGGGCCGCCGGGTGGGTGTCCGCCGGGTCGGCAGGCGGCAGCGGCTGGGCTGGCGTCACCGGCGGCACGGCCCGGGGCTGCGGCCTGCGGAGCGGCCCGGTCACTCGATTCACGCGACAAAGGGTAATCGATCAATTACATATTGATAGGGAGGCGCGGGCGTGGCGCCGGGCTCGGGCGGCCGTTCCTGGACCCGCGCCCGTCGGCAGGCTACGGTCCGTAACGTGACGCAGATTCACGATCTGACGGTGCTGGAACTTGCCGCCGCCATCCGCCAGCGCGAGCTGTCGCCGACCGAAATCACCAGCCATTACCTGGACCGCATCGGCCAGCTGAATGCCGATGTCGGGGCATTCTTCACGGTCACCGTGGACCTCGCCCGCGAGCAGGCGCTGGCCGCCGAGAAGGCGGTCGCCCGGGCGGGCGATCCCGGTGAGCTACCGCCGCTCACCGGCGTGCCCATCCCGATCAAGGACCTCAACATGGTCGCCGGGGTGCGGCAGACACTGGGCTCGCTGGCGTTCGACGACAACATCCCGGCCGAAGACGACTTCGTGACCGCCCAGTTGCGCGCGGCGGGCGCGGTGTTCACCGGCAAGACGGCCACGCCCGAGTTCGGCCTGCCCTGCTACACCGAGACCGGCATCGGCCCGCCCGCCCGCACGCCCTGGGACCTGACCCGGTCGGCCGGCGGGTCCAGCGGCGGCGCGGCGGCGGCGGTCGCGGCCGGGCTGGCCCCGGCCGCCCAGGGCAGCGACGGCGGCGGGTCCATCAGGATCCCGGCCAGCGTGTGCGGGCTGGTCGGCATCAAGCCGACCCGGGGCCGGATCTCCTCGGCCCCGCTCGTGCCGGACCTGGTCGGGCTCGGGGTGGACGGCCCGCTGGCCCGGACGGTGGCCGACGCCGCGCTGCTGCTCGACGTGATGACCGGCAACGCGCCCGGCGACATGTACACGGTGCCGCCGCTGCCCGCGGGGGAGACGTTCCTCGGTCACGCCCACCGCGACCCGGGCCGGCTGCGGATCGGCCGGACCCGCTGGCACCCGATCGACGGCGGTCACGTGGACCCCGCCTGCGTGGCCGCCTACGAGGAGGCCAGCGCCCTGCTGGCCAGCCTCGGGCACGAGGTGACCGACATCGAGCCGGTCTTCGGCGCGGACGTGGTGCCGCACTTCGAGACGCTCTGGTACGCGATGTCGACGCTGGCCCCGGTCGACCCTGACCGGGTGGACCGGCTCCGGCCGCTCACCCGCTACCTGCGCGAACGCGGGGAGGCGCTGAGCGCGCACGACCTCATCTTCGCCCAGGCGTACCTGCAGTTCGCGGTCCGCCAGGCCTGGCGGATACTTAACGATTTCGATGCCGTACTCACGCCTACCCTGGCCGAGCCACCTGCCCCGGTGGGCTATTTCGAGGAAGTGCCCCCGCCGGAGAACTTCGAGCGGCAGAAGCGGTTCACCCCGTTCCCCGTCGTGTACAACCTGACCGGCCAGCCCGCGGTGAGCCTGCCGCTGCACTGGACGCACGAGGGGCTGCCGATCGGCGTCATGCTGGGCGGGCGGATGGCGGGTGAGGGCACGCTGATCTCGCTGTCCGCGCAACTGGAGGCGGCCCGGCCCTGGCGGGACCGTCACCCGTCGCTGTGGTGAGACCGGCCCGATGATCCGCGAGCGCCGACCGGGCGGGGGCATCGGGCGCGCCATCAACCTGGTAGCCGCGCTGTGCGTGTCCGCGGCCGTGCTGGCGCTGATGGCGTTCGGCTACGGCCCGGTCCCCGCGCTCGGCCCGGCGCTGGTGCCCGGTCACGGCGCCTGGGCGTCGGCCACCGGCGGGCAGCCGGTCCGGTCGCAGACCCTCAGCCTGCCCGGCCTGGCCCACCCCGTCTCGGTCACCTTCACCAGCCACGGAGTCGCGTCCATCCGGGCCGCCAGCGACAGCGATGCCTTCCTCGCGCTGGGCTACCTGCATGCCCGGTTCCGCCTGACCGAGATGGACCTGGAGCGCCGCCTCGGTGAGGGCCGGATCGCGCAGCTGGCCGGGTCGGCCGGCCTGGCCTCGGACAAGTTCGAGCTGCGGCTCGGCCTGCTGCGCACGGCCGAGGCCAACTGGGCGGCCACACCGCCCGGCAGCCCGGCCGGCCAGGCCCTCATCGCCTACTCCCGCGGCGTGAACGACTATCTGGCGGTGGCCCGCCGCACCCGCACCTGGCCCTCCATCTACGCCCTGACCGGCGTCTACCCCGCCCCGTGGACCCCCGTCGACAGCCTCGTCCTGCAGGGCGTGCTCACCCAGCAACTCGATTACACCACCAGCCCGCTCGACTACGCCCTGCTGGAACGCACCCTCGGACCGGCCCGCACCATGGCCTGGTTCCCCGTCCTCGCCCCCAGCCAGCACAGCTACTACGACCCCGGCCCGTACCGGTACCGGGGCATCGCCCCCATCACCCCGCAGGCCACCACGGCGTCGCTCGCCCGGGAGCGGCCGCCGGGACCGGCGGTGGCGGCCGGGCCGCCCGGGCCGCCCGCACGCCGCCGGGTGTCCGCCGCCGAAGCTACCGCCGCCGCCGCGATCCTGGCCGGGACGCCGCCCGGCTCGGTGCATCAGGGCCCCGACAGCAACGCCTGGGCTGCGAACGGCCCCATGGTGGCCGGTGCGGCGTCGATGCTGGCCGGTGACCCGCACCTGCCGCAGACGGTCCCGTCGATCTGGTACCAGATCGCGCTGTCGGCCCCGGGCCTGTCCGTGACCGGGGTCAGTGTCCCGGGCCTGCCGGGGGTGCTGATCGGGCACAACGCCCACATCGCCTGGTCGCTCACGAACACGCAGAACCAGGCCACGCTGTTCTACACCGAGCAGACCAGCAAGAGCCGTCCCGGCCAGTACTTCTGGCGGGGCGCATGGCGGCGGATGCGGCAGATCCACTACACGATCCCGGTCCATGGCGGCCCGGCGGTCCCGCTCACGGTGGACATCACCGTGCACGGGCCGGTGATGACCCAGGCCGGCCAGACCACCTCGGTGGACTGGATGGGCAACATCACCTCGCCCGACCTCGGGGTGATCATGCAGGTGGCCAAGGCGCACGACTTCGCCCAGTTCCGCGCCGCGCTGACGGGCTGGCGGGCGCCGTCGCAGAACTTCGTCTACGCCGACGACCACGGCAACATCGGCGCGATCTCGGCGGGCTACTACCCGCTGGTCCGGCACGGCGACCCGTGGCTGCCGCTGCCGGGCACCGGCGCCGACGACATCGCCGGGGTCATCCCGTACCCGGCCATCCCGCAGGTCTACGACCCGCCCGGCCATCTGGTGGCGACCGCCAACCAGCGCCCGGTCGGGCCGGCCTACCCGTACTACATCGGGACCAGCGCCAACTTCTTCGATCCCGGCTACCGGGCCAGCGAGATCTATGCCTCGCTGCGCGGCCGGTCCGGGCTCGGCCCGGCTGACTTCGCCGCGGTCCAGCTCAGCCAGACCGACCTGCTGGCCGGGCAGATCGTGCCGCGGCTGCTGGCCGCGCTGCACGGCCAGCCGCTGACCGGCCAGCAGCGGGCGGCCAGCGCCCTGCTGGCCAGCTGGCATGGCGACATGGCCCGGACGTCGGCCGCGGCGGCGGTGTGGTGGACGTTCTGGACCGACTACCTCAACGCGGTGTTCCAGCCGTGGTGGCACGCGGCCAAGGTGCCGGTGCGCAAGGACCGGCCCGGGCTGTCGATTTCCCCGCAGGGGCAGTTCAGCCTGGACGAGGTGCTCGCGGACTGGACGATCAGCGATCCGGGCAACAGCGCGTTCAGCCCGCCCGGCGGCGCGCACCGGACCGTGCCGGTGGTGATGCGGGCCGCGTTCGCCACCGCGGTGGCGCACCTGGCCGCGGTGCTGGGCGGGACACCGTCAAGCTGGCAGTGGGGCCGGCTGCACCACCGCCAGTTCCCGTCGGTCACCCAGGCCCCGGCCCTCGGCTACGGCCCGCGGTCGTCGGGCAGCGACGCCTGGACGGTCAACGCGGCCGACGGTGGCCTGGTCTCGCACCAGGGGCCGAGCTGGCGGATGATCGTGGCATGGACCGGCACCGGGACCGCCTCCGCGCAGGGCGTCTACCCCGGCGGGCAGAGCGAGAACCCGGCCTCTCCCTGGTACTCCGATCAGATGGCCGACTGGTGGGACGGCCGCTACCTGCCGATGCCGCCAGCGGGCGGCTACCTCGTCGGCCCCATCGAATGGAGCCTCCGGCCATGACCGCGCCGGAGCGCCAGGGGCGGGAGTGGGCGCTGGTGGCTGCCCAGGCCGCCAGCAGCGCCCGTTGTCTCCGGCCGGAGGTGGCGGGGCATGGCTGAGCTGCGGAGGCTGGGGAAGCGGGGGTCGTACCGGCTGGGGCGGCTGGGGGCGCCGCCGCCTGCCCCCGCGCCGCCGCCGGCCCCGCACTACCCCGCCTGGACGACCCATCACCGGGGATCGCTGTGGCTGTGGCTGCTGGCCTGGCTGGCCGGGGTGGCGGTGGTGGCCGTGGCGGCGCTGCTTGGCCTGTGGTTCGTGCCGTTCCTGGCTGGCCTGGCGGCCGGGATCGCCGCCCGCGCCGGGCGCTGGCGGCTGCGGGTGACCCTGCCCGCCGTGATACTGCTCGGCGCGGCGGGCTGGGGCGCGGCCCTGTGGTGGCTGGTCCTGCACCACCTGCCGGAGGGAGCGGTGGCCCGGGAGATCGCGGCGCTGGCGGGCCTGCCCCCGCACGCGCCGGTGGCGATAGTGGTGACCCTGCTGGTGGCGGCGATCCAGGCGATGGCCGGCCTCTGGCTCGGCCGCGCACTGGCCCCTGGCCTGCGCTGACGCACTTCCAATTCACCGGCTAGCGGCTGTCAATTTGTCGTCATAAGTCACATGCAACCCGGTGGTATCCGCTAAGTTCCGTGCCATCGCGAAGGCGGCACTCCGGGACATACCGCAGGCCGTGCGTCGCAGGATCTGCCGGGTGGGGTATGCCCGCCCGGGGATCGGAGGGGCAGATGCGCCGTTTCCCCATGGCTGCCGCCTCGGCCGTGCTGGCCTTCGGGGCCGCCGTCGCCAGCGGCCCGGTCGCCGCCGCCGCGGTGGGCGCGGGCGGGCCAGCGCCCGCGGCCGCTCACGGCCATGTGCTGGCCACCCTGAACGACCCGGGCGGGTCGCCTTCTGACGACTTCAGCATCAGTGCCGTGTCGGTCGACGACAGCACGGCCGTCGTTGGCGCCGAGGGCACGAACCTCGCGCACGGCGCTGTCTACATCTACCTGAAGGGCCGCCACGGCTGGCCAACGAGCCCGACCGTCACCCTGCCCGATCCTGGAAACTCCAACAGCGACATCTTCGGCCAGGCCGTATCGGTAAGCGGGGACACGATCGTGGTGGGCGCCTACGGCGCCAACGGCAGCCAGGGCGCGGCGTACATATACGTGAAGGGCGACCACGGCTGGCCGAAAAAGCCGACGGTCACCCTGGCCGACCCGGCGGCGACATCCGGTGACCTCTTCGGCGCCGCGGCGTCGGTGTCGGGGAACACCGCAGTCGTGGGTGCCTGGAACGGCCCCAATCCTGGCGGCCAGGCCTACATCTATGTGAAGGGCCGCCACGGGTGGCCGAAAAAGCCGACCACCACCCTGGGCGACCCGGCTGCCACGGCCTCTGACCTCTTCGGTGCCTCGGTGTCGATCTCGGGGAACGCCCTCGTCGTGGGTGCCTACAACGGCAATGCGGCCTACATCTACGTGAAGGGGACCCACGGCTGGCCCACTAGCCAGACCACCACCCTGGCCGACCCGGGTGGATCTGGCGACAACTTCGGCTCCACGGTGGCGACCGCCGATCAGACCACTCTGGTGGGCGCCCCGTTCGCGAATGGGGTCGCCGGTGCCGTCTATGTCTACGTCAAGGGAACCGGTGGGTGGTCGGCCAGCCCGACCACCACTCTGGCCGACCCGGGTTCTGGGCCCAGCGACCAATTCGGCACATCCGTGGGGATCGACGGCGGCACGGCTCTCGTGGGCGCTGTGGGGGTCAATTCCTCCAACGGTGCGGTTTACACCTACCTCCGGGGCTCCTCCGGCTGGCCGGCCAACCCGACCGCCACCGTGGCCGACCCGGCCGCCTCGCCCGGTACTGACTACTTCGGCCAGTCGGTGGCGGTCGATGACAACATCGGCGTCGGTGGTGCCTGGGGCACCTTGGGGGATATCGGGGCGGCCTACATCTTCACCCCCTGACCGGCTCGCGCGGGTGAGCCGGGCGCCGGCCCGCGCCGGCTCCCGGCCAGGCGGGATCATGGCGGGGTGAGCGACCGGTTGCGGCGCGAGGCGCAGGCACAGGGCGTGGCGACGTCCTACCGGGACTGGCGCGGCCGCCGGGTCGAGGTGGCCGACCAGACCCTGAAGGCCGTGCTCGCCGCCCTGGCCACGCCGATGCCCGGCCTGCCGGGCACCCCGCGCACCGGGCCGCTCGCCATCGCGCGGACGACGCCCGCGCCGGCCCCGCCGGGCCGCTGCTGGGGGTTCACCGTTCAGCTGTACTCGCTGCGCTCCCGCTGCTGCTGGGGCCACGGCGACCTGCACGACCTGGCCGACCTGGCCAGCTGGAGCGGCCGCGAGCTGGGCGCAGACTTCGTGCTCATCAACCCGCTGCACGCGGCCGAGCCGGTCCCACCGGTGAGCCCGTCCCCCTACCTGCCGATGAGCCGCCGCTTCACCAGCCCGCTCTACCTGCGGATCGAGGACATCCCCGAGTACGCCCGGCTGCCCGCGGAGCAGCGGCAGCGGATCGGGGAACTGGCCGCCCCGCTGCGCGCGGCCAGCGCCCGCGGCGCACTCATCGACCGGGACGCGGTCTGGCGCGCCAAGCTCACCGCCCTGGAGCTCATCTACGCCTGCCCGCTGCCCGCCGAGCGCCGGACCGGATTCGAGAAGTTCCTGGTCGCCGGGGGCGAGCCGCTTACGGCCTGGGCGGCCTGGTGCGCGCTGGCCGAGTCGCACGGACCGGACTGGCGGACGTGGCCGCCCGCGGTCCGGTCCAGCCCGGCGCGCTGGCCCGATGACGGGGGGCGGTTCCGCGGCCGGGCGCGGTTTCACGCCTGGCTGCAGTGGCTCGCCGACGCCCAGCGGGCGGCGGCGCAGGCCGCGGCCCGCGCGGCGGGCATGCGGATCGGGGTGGTCGCCGACCTGGCGGTGGGCGCGCACCCGGGCGGGGCGGACGCCTGGGCGAATGCCGGGGTGCTGGTCCCGGCGGTGAGCGTGGGCGCGCCGCCGGACGAGTTCAACCAGCGCGGCCAGGACTGGGGGCAGCCGCCCTGGCACCCGGGCCGGCTGGCGGCGGCCGGGTACCAGCCGCTGGCCGGGCTGATCAGGGCCGCCTTCCGGCACTCCGGCGGGCTGCGGGCCGACCACGCGCTTGGGCTGTTCCGGCTCTGGTGGGTGCCCGCCGGGATGACGCCGGACCAGGGCACCTACGTCCGCTACCCGCACGAGGCCATGACCGGCGTGCTGGCCGGTGAGGCGGCCCGGGCCGGGGCGCTGGCGATCGGCGAGGACCTGGGCACGGTCGAGGACTGGGTCCGCGGCTACCTGGCCGCCCGGGGGGTGCTTGGCACCTCGATGCTCTGGTTCGAGCGCGGCCGCGACGGCCGGCCGCGGCCGCCGGGGCGGTGGCGCCGCTGCTGCCTGGCCACGGTCGGCACCCATGACATCCCGCCGGTGGCCGCGTTCGCCACCGGCGAGCAGGTGACCCTGCGGGCCCGTCTCGGGCTCCTTACCCACGACCTGGATGCCGAACGGGCTGCCGCCGCCACCGCACTGGACGCGTGGCGGGCGGCCCTGGCGGGCCAGGGGCTGATCGCGCCCGGGGAACCGCTGGACCCGGCGCGCCTCACCGTCGCGCTCTACGCCTACCTGGCCCGCACCCCGGCGCTGCTGATCGGGGTGTCGCTGGCCGACGCGGTGGGCGAGCGCCGCCCGCAGAACATGCCAGGCACCATCACCGAGTACCCGAACTGGCAGATCCCGCTGGCCGACGGCGACGGGCGGCCGGTCCTGCTGGAAGACCTGGCCGCGCCCCCCGGGGTGCGGGCCGTCGCGGCGGCGGTCAGCCAGCCAGGCGGTCGCGTGGCAGGCAGCGCAGCGCCCGCTCCACCCCGTCCCGGCCCTCCATAAGCAGCCGGTGCAGGGCCGGCGGCGGGCTGGTCCGGTCGATCAGTTCGTCGGTCGCCTCGATCAGCGCCTGGCTGTCGGTCATCGGGTAGGCGTTGGCCACGAACCACTGGGCCATGTCCGAGCCCCAGTCCCGCCAGATGTCACCGACCACCTCGAAGTACCGCTGCTGGTACGGGGCCAGCAGCTGCGGCTGGTCGAAGTCGGCGAAACCGTCAAGCTCGGCCCGGAACACGGCGTTGGGCA
This sequence comes from Streptosporangiaceae bacterium, assembly GCA_036522155.1. Classification (GTDB taxonomy): domain Bacteria; phylum Actinomycetota; class Actinomycetes; order Streptosporangiales; family Streptosporangiaceae; genus UBA9676. The sequence continues at coordinate 3,799 of DATDGI010000423.1, read as the reverse complement.
GGGTGCCGCCCACGATCCGCTGCCAGGACGCCTCCTTGGCGGCCGGGTCGGGGATCGCGGCCCGGCAGGTGGCCGCGTGCCGCTCGCCCGCGTCGGTGGCGTCCCGCCGCAGTTCCGCCTCGATCTCGCCGGGCCCGGCCGCGCCCCGGCTGACCAGCCGCCGCAGCAGCCGCCAGCGGAGCTCAGTGTCGACGGCCAGCCCGTCGATCGGGCGGCTGCCGTCGAGCAGACCGGCCAGCAGCGCCAGATCGCCGGGGGAGGTGGCCAACCCGGCCAGGGCCTGGGCGTAGGCGAGCTGGCTGTCCGAGCCGGGGCCGGCCTGCGCGAGCAGTTCCCGCAGCCCGCTGGCCACCAGGTCCAGGCCGGCTGGGCGCCAGGCGGGGTCGGTGTAGCGGCGCAGGGCTGAACCGGCCTGGCGCAGCAGCGTCTGCGCGACCGAGATGTCGGTGACCGACCCCACGCCGGTCAGCACCAGCCGCAGGTAGTCGCGGGCGGCCAGTTCGGCGTCCCGGCACATGTCCCAGGCCGCGGCCCAGCACAGCGCGGCCGGCAGCGATTCGGTGAAACTACCGATGCTGGTGACCAGGGTGCCGAGCGAGTGCTCGTCGAGCCGGATCTTGGCGTAGCTGAGGTCGTCGTCGTTCACCAGCACCAGGTCGGGGCGGCTCTGGCCGGCCAGCTCGCCGACGACCGTGCGCTCGCCGGTGACGTCGGTCTCCACCCGCAGCCGCCGCACCAGCCCGGCCGGGGTCTGGTCATAGAGGCCGATCGCGATCCGGTGGTCGCGCAGCACCGGGTGGGACGCGGGCGCCTCCTGCTGCACCACGAACTCGGTGAACCGGCCCTGGCTGTCGAGGGCGTAGCCGGGGCGCAGCGTGTTCACCCCGGCCGTTTCCAGCCACTGTTTGGACCAGTCGGCCAGATTCCGGCCGGAGGTGGCCGCCACCGGCGCCAGCAGGTCGGCCAGGGTGGCGTTGGACCAGGCGTGCCGGGCAAAGTACTCGCCCAGGCCGGCCAGGAAGTGGCCGAGACCGACGTAGGCGACCAGCTGCTTGAGCACGGCCGCGCCCTTGGCGTAGGTGATGCCGTCGAAGTTGACCTCGACCGCCTCGATGTCGGGGATGTCGGCGGCGATCGGGTGGGTGGAGGGCAGCTGATCCTGCCGGTACGCCCAGGCCTTGTGCAGCTGCGCGAACGTGGTCCAGGCGGTGGGCCAGCGGGTGGCCTCGGCCTGGGCCAGGGTGCCCGCCCAGGTGGCGAACGACTCGTTCAGCCACAGGTCGTCCCACCAGCGCATGGTGACCAGATCGCCGAACCACATGTGCGCCATCTCGTGCAGGATCGTCTCGGCCCGGGCCTCGCGGGCGAAGCCGGTGACCCGGGACCGGAAGATGTAGTCCTCAAGGAACGTCACGCAGCCGGCGTTCTCCATCGCGCCCGCCTTGAACTCGGGAACGAACAGCTGGTCGTACTTGCCGAACTGGTAGCGGACCCCGAACTGCCGGTGGAAGTAGTCGAACCCCTGCCGGGTCACCTCGAAGATCTCGTCCGGATCCAGGTACCGGGCCAGCGACTGGCGGCAGAAGATGCCGAGCGGGATGCCGTCGTGCTCCGAGCGGACCACGTGGTACGGCCCGGCCGCGGCGGCGGTGATGTAGGTCGACATCACCGGCGACGGCGGGAAGTGCCACCGGGCGGCGCCGTCCCCGGTGGGCTCCCCGGCCACATCCGGCGCCATGTTGGAAACCGCCAGCCAGCCATCCGGGGTGATGACGGTCAGCTCGAAGCTGGCCTTCAGGTCGGGCTGGTCGAAGCAGGCGTAGACCCGGTGAGCGTCGAACGTCTCCAGGTCGGTGTAGAGGTACGTGCCGCCGTCCGCCGGGTCGGTGAACCAGTGCATGCCCTCGCCGCTGCGGGAGTACGCACACCGCGCCGACACCCGCAGCTCGTTCTCGGCCGCCAGCCCGTCCAGCGCGATCCGGTCGCCGTCGAAGGCGGCCAGCGGGAGCGGTTCGCCGTTGAGCACGACCTCGGTCACCGCCGGGGCGGTCAGGTCGATGAAGCTGGCCGTGCCTGGCCGGGCACAGCGGAAGCGCACCGTGCTCACCGAGGAAAAGGCTTGCTCGCCGCCGGTGACATCCAGTTCCACCTGGTAGGACGTGACCTGCAGAAGCTGGGCCCGGTCGTGGGCCTCGTCACGGGTGAGGTTGCTCGTCACGTCGCTCTCGTCCTCTCTGATCCGGCGCGGGGTCGCCGCGTGTAGCCGTCCCGAAATCCTGCCACGCCGGCCGGAATGCCGTTGCCCGCGGCCCGGTTGCAGGCAACGGCGGCGGCGGGCCGCGGTGCCCGTGGCTGGCCGTGACTCGCCCGGGGTGTGGTCCTTTCCCCCGCTGATCTAACCGAAGGAGGAGGACGTGCCCGAACAGGAGCTGACCAGCGTCGATTTCTGGTTTGACCCGCTGTGCCCGTGGGCCTGGATCACCTCGCGCTGGGTACACGAGGTGACCACGGTGCGGCCGGTGCAGCCGCGCTGGCATGTGATGAGCCTGGCCGTGCTGAACGAGGGAAAAGACGACCTGTCCGATCGGTACCGGCAGTTCCTGGCCACCGCCTGGGGCCCGGTCCGCGTCTGCATCGCGGCCGAGCAGGAGCGGGGGCCGGAGATCCTCGGCCCGCTCTACACCGCCATCGGCACCAGGTTCCACCACGATAAAGACGATCGTAACCGGTCCACCATCGAGTCCGCGCTGGCCGAGGTGGGCCTGCCCGCCGCGCTGGCGGACGCCATGGACAGCGCCGAGTACGACGACGCGGTGCGGGCGTCCCACCACGCGGGCATCGACCTGGTCGGCAACGATGTCGGCACCCCCGTGATCTCGGTGAACGGCGCGTCGATCTTCGGGCCGGTGGTCTCGCCCATTCCGCGTGGCGAGGCGGCCGGGCGGCTCTGGGACGGGGTGATGCTGGTCACCGGCACCGACGGCTTCTTCGAGCTGAAGCGCAGCCGCACCCGGAGCCCGGTCTTCGACTGACGCCGGCGCCACCGGCGCTGTCTGACAGACTGGCGCCCGTGCGCGTCTACCTTGGATCAGATCACGCCGGCTTCGAGCTGAAATCGGTCCTCGTCAACGTGCTGGCCTCGGCCGGGCATCAGGTGACCGACTGCGGCCCGTCGTCCTACCACGCCGATGACGACTATCCGCCGTACGTCATGGCGGCGGCGGCCGCGGTCGCGGCCGACCCCGGCAGCCTCGGCATCGTGATCGGCGGGTCGGGCAACGGGGAGCAGATCGCGGCCAACAAGATCACCGGGATCCGGGCCGCCCTGGCCTGGAGCGAGGAGACGGCCCAGCTGGCCCGGCTGCACAACGACGCCAATGTGCTCAGCCTGGGAGCCAGGATGCACCCCCTCGCCGACGCGATCGCCCTGACCCAGGTGTTCCTGGCCACGGAGTTCTCCGGCGAGGCCCGGCATGTGCGGCGGCTGGCCATGATCGCCAGCTACGAGGTGACCGGGGACCTGCCGCCCCGTCCCGGCTAGGGCACGCCCTAACCGCGGTTCCGGCGGCGGCGGATGCGGTGCCGGCGGGTGGACCCGGCCCGGGACCCGGTCACGCCGCCGGGCGACGGCGGCCCCTCGCGGGCCGGGGGTGCGGCTGCTGGCCGGCCAGGGGCTGGCGCCGGGCGGCCGGGGGCGGGCACCGGGCTCCCCGGCGCCGGGCTCTCCGGCGCCGGTCTCCCCGGTGCCGCGCTCCCCGGTGCCGCGCTCCCCGGTGCCGGGCTGCCGGCGGCCGTGCTG
>DATDGI010000422.1:0-2348 GCA_036522155.1 Streptosporangiaceae bacterium | reverse complement strand
AGGACCTGATCAGGCACGTTATCGCCGACATCTTCAACGAGATCGCCGACGACATCCACGCCGCGATCGTCGCGGCCGGCCAGGCCAGCGGCGGCGACCTCGCCCAGAAACTGGTCGCCGCCTGCCAGGAGTTCCGCCGCTGGTCGCTCACCCACAAGCAGGAGTTCGGGCTGCTGTTCGGCTCACCGCTGCCCGGCCTGGAAGCGGTGCATGACGAGGTGGTGGACGTGTGCGCGCAGAAGTTCAGCGGCACGTTCCTCGCGCTGTTCCTCGAGCTGTGGCGGCAGCGCCCATTCCCGGTCCCGGCCGACAGCGAGATCGAGCCCGCCCTGCGCGAGCAGCTGGCGCGCTACCGGGACCTGCTCGGAGTCGACCTGCCGCTCGGGGCCGGCCTGACCTTCCTGCGCTGCTGGGTGCGCCTGTACGGGATGGTCAGCCTGGAGGTGTTCGGCCATCTGCGCTTCGCGCTGGACGACGCCGCCGCCATGTTCGACATCACCCTGGGCGAGCTCGCCGAACTCGTCGGCCTGACGTCTCCGCCGACGGGGTCATAGCCCGCAGGCCGCCGCTACCGCGCTCGCCGCTGCCTCGCGGCTGCCGTAGGCCGGGATGCCGGCCCGCTCGAACTCGGTGACGTAGATGTCGGCGGCCTGCGCGGGCGTGGTGGCGGCGTTCAGCGCCGGGAGGTACTGCGACCACTGCTGGTTGTAGGTGAGGATGGCGGCCAGCTGGGTCTGCAGGTCGGCCGCTGGGTTGCCGGTGACAAGCCCGGGCGGCAGCGGCGTCCAGCCGATGAGCCCGCCGCCACCGGTGCCCGCCGACTCCGGGTTGCCCCCCGACTCCTGGTAGATGTTCCCGGCGATGCCGGCGGCCGCGATGCCGGTGTACCCGTGCGCGGTCAGGAAGCCGAAGATCGCCGCATAGTTGGCCGGGAGCATCGGCCCCGTCCCCGAGCACGCCGGCCCCTCGGGCGCGGCCACGGCATGGTGATGGACCCGGCGGTGGGCGGCCCGCGTGGGGCCGGCGGCCGGCCGGCCGGCAGGCGCCACCGTCACCACCTTGGCGGGGCGGGGACGTCCGGTCCTGCGCCTGGCCGCCGGGCGGGCCGTGGTGGACAGTGCCCGTGACGGATGGCCCGGATGCACGTGGGCGGGGGGCGCGGCCGTGACCGGTGCGTCCGTCAGCAGGCCACGCACCTGCGGCAGCGCCACCAGCACCGCGATCACCGCCAGGGCCGGGACGGCCAGGGCCGCGGCCCGGCCGAGCCGGAATGGCGCAGTATGCCGTCCTGTCCGCCGGAACTTCCGATGCCTGGCATGGCGTGCCGCTGGCCTCAACAATCTGCCTTTCGCTGGACTTCGCCCAGCTACTCAGCACCCCCGCGCCCGCGCCGTCATGGCGTCGCGCGCCTCTCACCAGGCCTGGCTCACCCCCGGAAGCAGCTTGGCAAGCGGCCTGCCGGCCCCGCAGGCCCATGCCAGCAAATAGCCCATCGGGGCTATTTACCGGCAAAACCCCGCATCCGGTACCAGTCACCGGATCCGGCGGCCCCGGCTAGCGGGCCAAATGACCCGTTGGGGCCATCCGCTACTGGTGGCCCAGGACGGGGTGCGGCTGGTAGCGCTCCTCCAGCCGGCGGACCTCGTCCTTGGTGAGTTCCAGCTTCTCGGCGGCCAGCGCATCCTCGATGTGGGCCCGCTTGGTGGCGCCCACGATCGGGGCGGTGACGCCCGGGCGCTGGAGCAGCCAGGCCAGCGCGATCTGGGCGGAGGGGACGCCGCGCTCGGCCGCCACCTCGCCCACCGCGTCGACGACGTCGAAGTCGGCCGGCTGCCGGTAGAGGCTGTCACCGAACGGGTCGGAGTTGGCCCGGGTGGTGCGCCGCTCGCCGTCCCGGGTCCGGTTGCCCGCCAGCACGCCACGGGCCAGCGGGCTCCACGGGATGACGCCGACGCCCTGGTCGATGCACTGCGGGATCATCTCCCGCTCCTCCTCGCGGTAGAGCAGGTTGTAGTGGTTCTGCATGGACACGAACGGGGTCCAGCCGCGGGACTCGGCCACGTGCTGGGCCTTGCCGAACTGCCAGGCGAACATGCTGCTCGCGCCGATGTACCGGGCCTTGCCCGCGCGCACCACGTCGTGCAGCGCCGACATGGTCTCCTCGATCGGGGTCCGGCTGTCCCACCGGTGGATTTGGTACAGGTCGACGTAGTCCATGCCCAGCCGCCGCAGCGAGGCATCGATCGCGGCCATGATGTGCTTGCGGGACAGGCCGCCCGAGTTCTCCCCCGGCTCGAACTTCATGAAGACCTTGGTGGCCACCACCACCTCGTCCCGCCGGAACATCT
>DATDGI010000421.1:0-25184 GCA_036522155.1 Streptosporangiaceae bacterium | reverse complement strand
ATGACGCTGCTGAACACATTGCCCAGATGCAGGAAGCAGGACGCGTCGACGGCACCGGTGGTGAGCGTGAGCAGTACCAGCAGGGCGTCGCGGGTGGCAAGGTGCCGCGGCTGCTGGGTCGCTGGCTGGCCGGTCACGGGCACATCGTGCCAAACGCCGGGTGGTCAGCACCTCACCAGGCCGCAGGCACGCCGGGCGGGCATGGCGGCACGGACGCCACGCCCGGCGGCGGTGCGGCTATGCGGCGCGCGACTGATCGTTCCCGCGGCGGGTGAGCAGTTCGGTGACGTCGCCGACGGCACCCGTCAGGCCACGGCTGGTGGCCTGCTTGACCAGGGCCGCGGCCAGGCTGGTGCTCTCCTTGGCCATGCGGCGTACCTCCGGCGAGTTCCTGATGGCCACCAGTGATTTCCTGACCCGGGCCAGGCCAGCCTTCCCGTCCTGGCTGCCGGCCAGATAGCCGGCGATGAAACCGATCAGCGTTTCCATGGCTTGTGCCTGCCTCTCTGGCCGCCCGCGCGGACGCCGGGCCCCTGCCGTCACATGTCGCGGATTTCGAGGTACCGCTGGATGTCGGGGATCGACTGGATGATGGCCACCAGCACGAGTGCCACTATCCCTGCCTTGATCAGCCTGCCGATCATTGCCTGCCTCCTTCGGCCGGTGCGGATGGATGGATGGGCTCGACCTCGTCGGGTGCGAAGTACAGGAACCGGCCGTGGGCCCGCTGCAGATCCGCGGCCGGGTCGTCGTCCGGCGTGACGGCCAGGTGCACGTTCCCGTCGACATCGGTGAACACGGCCTGCACCGTCGCACTGCGGCCGGCCAGGAAGAAGTCCTGGGCGTCAGCCCGGCGGGCACCGGGCCGCATCAGCACCGGGCTGCCCCGGGCGACCCGGGCCCCGTCAATCAGGGCGTGGTCGGTCTCGGGCGAGACGCTGGCATCCGCCCCCGGATCCCACCAGGGCGTGAGCGGCGCCGCCAGATCCGCGCCCGCCTCCTGGGGAGCCAGCCCTCCGGCCGTCTCATCCACCGCCGCTGGCCCGAGGTAGCGGATGGCGCCGTGCAACCGTTCCAGCAGCTCGGGCGGGAGGTGGTCGACCCGGTCGAGCAGTGCCGCCGAACGCGGATCGGTGGCCCGGGCTTCCCGCTTCTCCTCATCGGTCAGGGCCAGCGTGCGCAACGTGAGGATCTCGTCGATCTCGGTGGAATCGAACAGCTCCCCGGCGCTTTCGGCGGCGATCCGCGGGTGGTCATACAGGATGACCGGCGAGCTGAGTACCAGGTCCCGGCACTCCTCCGGGCCGGCCAGCACCGGCCAGGTGGCGGTGTTGACACAGCCGGCGGCGTACGGTGCGGCCCACTCCGGCGGATCGGTCAGCGAGATGAACCGGCCCCCGGGCACATGGATGAGGGCATGGGTGGCGATCAGTGCCAGCCGCAGCCCATCCTCCCGCCGCCGCAGCGGTCCGTCCGCCGGGGTGTGGTTCTCGATCACCAGCCGCAGCCGCACGCCGCCGAACGGCCCGGGCAGCGGCTGCGCCGTCAGCCGGATCATTCCGGCCAGCGGCGCCTGCCGCCGGACCAGCCGGCCCGGGATCTCCCCACCATCGCCGGTCAGCAGCTCGGCCGTCTCGCCGCCGGGCACCTCGAACGCGGTGTCCATCCCGCCCGCCAGCAGCCCGGCCAGCGGGACGGTCAGCTGCTGCTCGCGTTCGGCCGCCTCGTCCCAGGTGGTCATCTCGGACCCGGCTATCCGCAGGGAGGCGACCGGCCGGAAGCCCCCCGTGCCGTCCGCTTCCTCGGCGGTCCGCCGCTGCAGATGCAGGAACCTGACGACCACGGTGACATCGGCGTCCGGGGGGCATTCCAGCAGGCACTCGGTCTGGCTGGCGGACGGCTCGCAGTCGTCGACGGCGCGGTAGCCGGGGGGCATGAGCACCCCGAACTGGAACCGGGACTGGTTCTTGCGGGCCGAGCCGCGGTATGGGTACAGCAGGTAGCCCTCGTACAGGATGGCGTCGGCCACCAGCCGGGCGTCGGCCAGGTAGCCGGCGGATGTGGTCACGGCTCCTCCCGGTCGGTGCCGTCCAGCAGGGCCCGCACGGTGGCGTCCCAGGTGGGCAGGGCATGGCGGGACTTGAATGTGCTCAGCTCGTCGAGCGTCTGCCTGCTCATCCTGATCCAGGCGCTGTTGGGGAAGTGCGCGTCCACCGCTTCCCGCCACACACCGACCGGCATCCCGGCCGAGATCTCCTTGCTCCACGGCACCTGCTGCACCTGGAGCCGGCCGTCCACCATGGCGAACACGGTCCCGCTGAACAGCAGCAGCAGCGGGATCACGCCGTCGTCGAGCGAGCTGAAGTAGCGCGCCGAGGCGATCTCCAGGTCGTAGCTGAACGGCACCGGCAGTTCCAGGCCGGTGCTGCCGATGAACCCGGGGACCATCGCCGACACCGTCGTGAACTGGAGCGGCTTGAGCGTGTCCGCCCACCGGCTGGTGTCACCGAACAGGTCGTGCAGCCGCTGTGCCTCGGCTTCGGTGTAGCGGCGGCGGTGCGGCTCAATCCGGATCTGGCAGCGGAGCGCGATCGCGTCCACCGGCTGCCCGGTGGTCTCGCTGAGCCGCAGGCACAAGGTGATGGTGGGCACCACCGCGAACCGCTCGGCCCGGGCGCCGGTCCAGTCGAAGACCAGGTCGGCCATGTCAGGATTCCGGTCCGAGGTCGCGGGCCTGGACGCGGACCGCGGCGAGGAACTCGGCGATGCTGGCCCGGGCTTCCTGGCCACCGTCGAATCCGCGCCACAGCATCCGCATCCGCCCGGCCAGTTCATAACAGGCGTCGATCGGCACCAGGAAATACTCAACGGATGAATCTGTGCGGGTCACCAGCACCGCCTCGACGTCGGGTTCGGCACTCGACAGCAGGGGATGGTCCTGGCTGAGCCGGTCCCAGGCGGCCAGGTCGAGCGTGCATTCGGTGGCTCCGGCCGGGCTCGGGTAGAAGCCAAACCACTCGCCGCGCTGCGAGCTGTAGAGGAAGAAGGCCAGGCCGACCGGCACCTCCAGGCCGGCCCAGTCGGTGGCGGTCAGCGGCCGGGCCAGGTCCTGCAGGTAGCGCTCGGGCACCGCGCGGTAACGGCCGTGGCCGGCGCCCACGCCGGTGAACAGCAGGTAGCACGCGCGGCAGGCGCAGACCAGAGTGGATTTCTCCAGGTCGGCCAGGTGATTGTGGGACGCGGCGATCGCCGTCGCGCACATCTCGCAGCGCTCCCCGTCCCGCCCGGCCGGCTCGCCGGCCTGGCTGGCTGGCGTGGTCCCGGGCGAGCCGGCCGCTGGACCGGTTCCGGGGCCTGCCCCCGGGCCAGCAGTGGGGGCGGCCGGTGGCTGGAGGTAGCGGCGCAGGCCGGGTGGCCGGCTCACCGGGTGACCTCCTCCCCGGCCAGGGCGCTCGCCGCGGAACTGACCGCGGGCAGGGCGACCCGGACCCCCTGGCCGTCGGTCAGCAGCGGCAGCGGGTCCAGGTGCCGCGCCGGGTCGTCCAGGCCCCGGCCCGCCGCCCGCAGGTCATAGCCGGCCCCGCAGCCGGGGCAGCCGAGCCGCTCGCCGGCGACCGTACCGTCCGCGAACGACCCGCCGCAGGCGGCGCACGCGTCGTAGTAGGCGTACAGCGTGCCGCGGACCGAGCAGACCACGATGGGCACCCCGGCGGCCAGCGTGACGGCGGGCCGGCCATCCGGCGGCCCCAGGCCGGGCAGCCTCACCCAGCCCGGATCGGGGCCGCCGGAACCGGCCAGGCCCGGCTGGCCGCCGGGGTCGCCGGCCGGTGCGGACCCGGCCGGCGGGGAGCCCGGCGGCCCGGCGGGGGCACCGGGCCGCCTTCCTATCTGGAGCAGGGCCGGCTCGGGTGGCGCGGTCATCCCCTCCACCACGACCTCGGTCACCTCGGGCGCGGCTTCCTCCACCGCGCCCTGGATGGCGAGCTGGACCGTCACCGTGGACGACGGGCAGCCGTGGCAGTTGCCCGCCAGCCGCAGCCGGGCCACCCCGTCAGCGTCGACGCCCAGGTATTCCACGCCGCCGGCGTGTGAGCCCAGGTAAGGGCGGACCCGGTCGAGCGCCCGCTGGATCCGGGTGTCGGTGTCCAGCGGATGCAGGTCGTGCAGCAGCAGCAGCCCCTCCACCTCCGGATCGGCGAGCAGCGCGGCCTGCAGGCTCTCCCCGGCCGGGCCCTGCTCCGCGATCACGGCCATGATCCGGCCGAGCCCGTCCCCGTACAGGCCGAGCAGCAGCCGCACCAGTTCCTCGGCCGCCGCGCCCGCTTCCCCGCTGGCGGACCGGAGGATGCCGAGCAGCTCCTCGATCCGGGCGCCGGCCTGCTTGACCGTGGTCATCAGGTGGCGAGGGTGACGGTCATCGGCGAGTGCACCTTCTCCAGCGTCTTGCCGTTGCCCAGGTACATGTGCACCCCGCAGGGCAGGCACGGGTCGAAGCTGCGGACCGCGCGCATGACGTCGATGCCCTTGAAGCTCTCCGGCGGGTTCTCCTCGAAGATCGGCGTGTTCTGCACCGCGTCCTCGTAGGGCCCGGGGGTGCCGAACGAGTCACGGACGCTGGCGTTCCACGGGGTCGGCGGGTACGGATGGTAGTTGGCGATCTTCCCGCCGCGGATGACCATGTGGTGGGAGAGCACGCCCCGCACCGCCTCGGTGAACCCGCAGCTGTAGGCCTCGTCGGGGACCTGGAACGGCTCCCAGGTCTTGGTGTGGCCGGCCCGTACCTCGGCCAGCGCCATCTGGCAGAAGTGCACGGCGGCGGCGGCCGAGTAGGCCTGGAAGTAGGTCCGGGCCCGGTCCCGCTCGATCGCGTTGGACAGGGGCGCGCCACTGGAGTCCACCGGGATCTTCCACTCGAAGCTGACTTCCGGCTTGGTGGCGGTGCGGGGCAGGTTGATCTGCACGCTGTGGCCGGTGGACTTGACGTATCCGCCGATGTCCACCAGCCCGCCGAGGGCCGTCGCCCACAGCCGGGCCAGCGGCCCGCCGCCGGTGTCGGCCGCCATGTGGTTCTCGCCGTCGAACCAGCGCGGCGACATGACCCAGCTGTACTTGCCGTCGAAGTCCCGCTTGGCCGGCCGCGGGATGGTGTGCTGGTTCCACGGGTGGCGCCGGTCCACCGGGTTGCCCAGCGGGTCCCGGGTGACGAACATCTCCTGGTCCTCCCAGTCCTCGTAGTACGAGGAGCCGAGCAGGATGCGGATGCCCAGGTTGATCTCGACCAGGTCGTTGGTGAGCAGCTTGCCGTCGCGGATGACACCCGGGGTGACAAACATCTTGCGGCCCCAGTCGGTCATGTGGTCGTAGCGGAAGTCGCAGTGCTCGGGGTCGTTCAGGCTGCCCCAGCAGACCAGGTCCGCCCGGCGGCGGCCGACCTCCTCGTAACCCGGGAGTGCCTGGTAGAAGAAGTCGAACAGGTCGTCGTGCATGGGCACGACCCGCTTCATGAACTCCACGTAGCGCATCAGCCGGGTCAGGTAGTCGGTGAACAGCTGGACGGTGGCAACCGTGCCGACGCCGCCCGGGTACAGCGTCGAGGGGTGCACGTGCCGCCCCTCCATCAGGCAGAACATCTCCCGGGTCGACCGGCTGACCTGCAGCGCCTCCCGGTAGAACTCGCCCTCCAGCGGGTTGAGCGAGCGCATGATGTCGCCGATGGTGCGGTAGCCGTGGTCGGCCGCGTGCGGCGCCTCGGTGTTGTTGGCCAGCTCAAGCACGCCCGGGTTCGTCTCGCCGACCATCTTGGCGCAGAAGTCCACCCCGACCAGGTTCTCCTGGAAGATGTTGTGGTCGAACATGTACTCGGCGGCCTCGCCCAGGTTGATGATCCACTCGCCGAGGTGCGGCGGCCGCACCCCGTAGGCCATGTTCTGGGCGTAGACCGAGCAGGTGGCGTGGTTGTCCCCGCAGATTCCGCAGATCCGGCTGGTGATGAAGTGGGCGTCGCGCGGGTCCTTGCCCTTCATGAAGATGCTGTAGCCGCGGAAGATCGACGACGTGCTGTGGCACTCGATGACCCGCTTCTGCTTGAAATCGATCTTGGTGTAGATGCCGAGGCTGCCGACGATCCTGGTGATCGGATCCCAGGCCATCTCGCGGATGTCGCTGTCGCTGCCGGCGGTAGTGCTCATCGCTCATCCCTCTCCGTACGTCGCTGGGCGTTACGGTGCGCCGGTCAGCGTCACCAGGTCTTCTTGTATCCGGTCAGCAGGTCATTGCCCTTCTTGCGCCACTTCGGCTCCTCGTCGGCCGTCCTGGCGGTGAAGCTGCGCAGCGACCGGATCACCGTCCCGTACAGGGTGGAGGCGGCGGTGGACACCCGCGCGCCCGGCGGCTCGTCCATGAACGGCATGAACTTGTCGGGGAAGCCGGGCATCGTGCAGGCGATGCAGATGCCGCCCACGTTGGGGCACCCGCCGACGCCGTTGATCCAGCCCCGCTTGGGCACGTTGCACTTGACCACCGGGCCCCAGCAGCCCAGCTTGACCAGGCACTTGGCCGACCCGTACTCGCCGGCGAAGTCACCCTGCTCGTAGTAGCCGGCCCGGTCGCAGCCCTCGTGCACGGTAGCGCCGAACAGCCAGGTGGGACGCAGCGCCTCGTCCAGCGGGATCATCGGCGCCTGCCCGGCCACCTGGTAGAGCAGGTAGAGGATCGTCTCGGACAGGTTGTCCGGGTGGATCGGGCAGCCGGGCACCGCGACGATGGGGATGCCGGCCTTGGACCGCCACTCCCAGCCGAGGTAGTCGGGCACGCCCATGGCGCCGGTGGGGTTGCCGGCCATGGCGTGGATGCCGCCGTAGGTGGCGCAGGTGCCGACGGCCAGGATCACGGTCGCCTTCGGCGCCAGCCGGTCCAGCCACTCGCTGGTGGTCATCGGCTGGCCGGTGTCCGGGTTGTTGCCGAACCCGCACCAGTATCCTTCCGGCTTGATCGCCTCGTTGGGGATCGAGCCCTCGACCACCAGCACGAACGGCTCGAGCTCACCACGGTCGGCCTTGTGCCACCACTCGATGAAGTTGTCGGCGCCCTGTTCCGGGCCGCACTCGAAGTCGATGAGCGGCCAGTGCACGGCGATCTTGGGCAGGCCGGGCAGGGCGCCGAGCACGATCTCCTCGATGCTCGGCTGGGTGGCCGCGGTCAGCGCCACCGAGTCCCCGTCGCAGCTGAGGCCGCCATTCATCCACAGGATGTGGACGACCGGCTCGGCGGCGGTGCCGCCGTGGGTGTCGCTGGTCTGAGTGGCTGTGGCCATCGTCAGGCCACCTCCTCAAAAGCGTCGGGGATAATGGCCGGCGGGGGGTGTGCAGAACAGCCGGATGAGCCACCCGCGGCGCCTCGCGCGCGCCGGATAGCCCTCACCGCAAGAAACGGCTGACAGCATGACGAATGGCTCATATCGGACTGCCCCGCACCTTGTGCAGACGCGGCAATGCTAAACCCGGGGTATGACCGGGGCAAGGTTCCGCGGCCAATTGACCAGACACAACTGTCCAGCCGCGGCCAGGATTGGCGCAAATCATCACTGCTCTCAATAACGGTCCCGCTGACCCCATGAACCACAGCGGCCGCGCGTAGCCGGCCGATAGCGCGTACAGTCCTGTCAGGGAGCGCCACCTGGGGGCTGCGGCGGCGCTGCCGGTGGTCGAGGGAGGAGCTGTGCCCGACTGGAACGGGCCTGGTGATGGGCCCATTGAGGTCGTCCCGGTGGTGGTGCTGTCGCAGACCTTCCCCGCCCGTCCCTCCTGGATTCCGGAGATCCGTGACTTCGTCCGCCGCTGCCTGGCCGAGTCGCCGCTGACCGAAGAGGGCAACAAGGAGGTGGGCGAAACTGTCTTCCGTGCCCTGCTCGACGCGGCCGGCCCCACCGGTGCGATCCAGGTCTCGTTCCGCATATTCCCTGAGCATGTCGAGGTCGACGTGCTCCACTCCAACGACCCGATGCCGGCCCAGCTGAACCTCAGCACGGCCCCGGCGGGTGCGGCCGGGGGGCAGCCGGCCGAGCGGCCGGCCACCTTCGCCGACTGGATGTCGACCACGCTGCGGCGGGAGGGGCTGACCCACGAGGCGGCGGCCCGGCAGCTTGGCGTGTCGGTCAAGACCGTCAGCCGCTGGGTGGGCGGCGAGACCGAGCCGCGGATGCGGGACCTGCGGCGCATCCAGGAACTGTTCGGCGCGCTCCCGTTCCCTTAGGCCGGCGCCAGGCCGCGCCGTGGCCCGGCGCCCTGGACACCTGCCACCGGCCGCCCGGACAGCGCGAAAGACAGGTGTGTCTGCTGATTGGACTGGACGGCTCCCCAGAACTGTCCTACCGTGCTGCTATGACGGTGGCTCCGGGACGTTACCGGCTCGGTCCCGAGTGCGGCCGAATTGTCATCAAGACATTTCGCGATGGTTTGGCCGCGCAGGCTGGACATGACCTGATCATTGATGTGACGAGATGGTCGGGTGAGTTTGTCGTGAATGACGACAAGACACTTGCGGCAATCGAAGCCCGGATCGACATGACATCATGGGTTGTGCGCGAAGGTATGGGTGGCCTCAAGCCGCTGACCGATGCCGACCGGCGGGAAATCGCCGCGACCGCCCGGCGGCTGCTGTCCGTCGACCGGCACCAGGAGGCCGAGTTCGTGGCCACCCGCTTCCATCACACCGACGACGAAAGCGGGACGATGGACGGGACCCTGACGCTGCGCGGCATATCCCGGCCGCTGCAGCTGCGGTTCATCCAGACCGGCCCCAGCCGGTACCGCGGGACCGGCACGGTGGTCCAGTCGGCGTACGGCATCAAGCCCTATACCGCCTTCCTGGGCGCGCTCAGGGTCCGGGACGCCGTCGATTTCGAACTTGAGGCGGAGGCACCGGCGCAACCGGGCGCCCCGGGCTAACGCTGGCTGAAGGGGATGAGCGCGATGACGCGGTCCGCCACTGGCGACGTTGCCGCGTTGTTCGCTCACCGGGAAGCACCCCTGGCCGACCTGGCCGGGCAGGCCGATGCGGTGGCCACCACCTGCCACGCCATGGCTGAGCGCTTCCACCAGGGCGGCAAGCTGGTGGTGTTCGGCACCGGCGGCCAGAGCACCGACGCGCTGCACGTGGCGGTGGAGTTCGTGCATCCGGTCATCGTCGGCAAGCGCGCGCTGCCGGCCATCTCCCTGACCGCGGACGTGGCCACGGTCACCGGGCTGGCCGCCGACGCCGACGCCGGCCTGGCGGGGATCTTCGCCTATCAGATCCGGCTGCTGGCCGAGCCGGCCGACATCGCCATGGGCATCACCGCCGACGGGAACGACCCCAGCGTGCTGGCCGGCCTGGCCACGGCCAGGCAGATGGGGCTGCTCACCATCGCGCTCACCGGGGGGGACGGCGGCGCGATCGGGGCGAGCCCGGATGTGGACCACGTGCTGACGGCCCGGTCGGACGACCCGCGGGTGGTCAAGGAGGTCCACGTCACCGGTTACCACCTGCTGTGGGAGCTTGTGCATGTGTTCTTCGAGCAGCCCGGCCTGCTCAGCCCGGGGGTGATCGCATGACCGGCCCCGAATGCCACGACGAGGTGTGCATCACCTGCTCGGACAGCGGCACGCTGGTACGGGTCGTCCAGCTGCTCGGCGACGACCTGGCGGTCGTCGATACCGGCAGCGGCAAGGAAGAGGTCAGCGTGGCGTTCGTCCGCGCCCTGCCCGGGGACACCATCCTGGTCCACGCCGGGGAGGCGATCGCCGTGGTGCCGTCATGACGGGAGGCGAGCCCGGCCCGCGCGGCAGCACGGCGGCCATGGAAGCGCTCTATCCCTTCCTGTACGCCACCGGGAGCGACCTGGACGCGGTCATGACCGAGGTCCGGCTGTCGACGCTGGCCAAGATCGAGGAGATCACCGAACTGCGGCGGCTGGTGTGCGCGCGGGACGCGGACCGGCTGCTGGCCTGTGCGGCCGAGATGGCCGGCCGGTTCGCCAGCGGCGGGCGGCTGCTCGCGTTCGGCAACGGCGGCAGTTCCACCGACGCTCAGGAGATGGCCACGGTGTTCCTCCACCCGGGCCACGGCCGCCGGGCACTGCCAGCGTTCGGCCTGGCCAATGACACCGCCGTGGTGACCGCGCTGTGCAATGACATCGGGGTTGACGTCGTCTTCGCCCGTCAGGTCGCGGCCCTCGGGCGGGCGCATGACATCGCGGTCGCCCTGTCCACCAGCGGCAACTCGGAGAACCTGCTCCGGGGGCTGGCCGAGGCCGGCCGCCGCGGGATGCTGACCATCGGCATCGCCGGCTACGACGGCGGCCAGATGGCCGAACTCGACGGCCTGGACTACCTGTTCGTCGCCCCGTCCACCTCGGTGCACCGGATCCAGGAAGCCCAGACCACCATCTACCACGCGCTGTGGGAACTGACCCTGGCCGCGCTCGGCAGCAGGTGACACCGGTGGCCGACCGCACGCTCATCGCCTGCCTCGGCAACATCTTCCTGGGCGACGACGGGTTCGGGGTGGCGGTGGCACGCCGCCTGGCGGGTGAGGACCTGCCGGCCGGCACCCTGCTGACCGACTACGGTATCCGGGGCATGCACCTGGCCTACGACCTGGCCGAAGGATGGGATACCACCATCTTGGTGGACGCGGCCCCGCGGGGCGGGGTGGCCGGAACCGTCTACCTCATCGAGCCGGAACCCGGGCAGGCCCCGGCCGGGACTGGGGATCTGGCCGGGTCCATGCTCTTCGACGGCCACGGCATGCAGCCGGATGTCATGCTCGGCCTGGCCGGGATGCTGGGCGCGCAGGCCGGGCACGTGCTGGTGGTCGGCTGCGAGCCCGCCAGCACGGCGGAAGGGATCGGCCTGAGCGAGCCGGTGACCGCGGCGGTGGAAGAGGCGGCCCAGCTGGTACTCGGGCTGGTGCGCGGTGACCGGCCGGGCAGGCAGCCGGCGGGCAACGGAACGGCCCGGGAGGGGTGATCACATGTGCCTCGGCATCCCAGGTGAGGTGGTCGGCATGCTGCCGGACCAGCCGGACCTGGCCAGGGTGGACGTCAGCGGGGTCCGGCGGGTGATCAACATCGGCCTGCTCGCCGACGACCCACCGGTACCGGGTGAGTGGGTGCTCATCCACGTCGGGTTCGCACTGTCGAAGATCGACGAAGGCGAGGCCGCGGCTGCGCTGGAGTTCCTGGAAGGGATCGGGCAGGCCTACGCCGACGAGCTCGCCGCACTGGCGGAATCACGGATCGAATAGGGGAGCTGGCTGACATGCGATTCGTCGATGAATACCGGAGCGCCGACAAGGCCCATGCCCTGGCGGCCCGGATCGCCGAGCTGTGCGAGCCGGGACGCCAGTACAAGTTCATGGAGGTGTGCGGCGGGCACACGCACACGATCTACAAACACGGGCTGGAGGACTACCTCCCCGAGGCCGTATCGCTCGTGCACGGCCCCGGATGCCCGGTGTGCGTCATCCCGATGGGCCGCGTGGATGACGCCATCCACCTGGCCTCGCAGCCAGACACGATCATGACCTCGTTCGGCGACATGATGCGGGTACCGGGCAGCCAGGGCTCGTTCCTCGACGCCAAGGCGAACGGCACCGACATCCGGATGGTGTACTCGCCGCTGGACTCGCTGAAGACCGCCCGGCAGAACCCGGACAAGCGGGTGGTGTTCATGGCCATCGGCTTCGAGACCACCACCCCGTCCACGGCCATGACCGTGCTCCGGGCCAAGGCGGAGGGCCTGAAGAACTTCTCTGTCTTCTGCAACCACGTCACCATCGTGCCGGCCATCAAGGCCATCCTGGACTCCCCCGACCTGCGGCTGGACGGCTTCATCGGCCCCGGCCACGTGTCCACGGTGATCGGCTGCCGCCCCTACGAGTTCATCGCGGCCAGCTACGGCAAGCCGGTGGTGGTGGCGGGGTTCGAGCCACTGGACATCCTGCAGTCCATCTACATGCTCATGCTGCAGATCTCCGAGGGCCGCAGCGTGGTGGAGAACCAGTACACCCGGGTCGTGCCCTACGACGGCAACCTGGCCGCGCTCACCGCGATCAACGAGGTGATGGAACTGCGGCCGTACTTCGAATGGCGCGGGCTGGGCTTCATCACCCACTCGGCGATGCGGATGCGGCGCGGGTTCCGGGCCTTCGACGCCGAGGTGCTCTTCGACGTGCCCGGGGTGCGGGTGGCCGACCCGAAGGCATGCCAGTGCGGTGAGGTGCTCAAGGGCGTACTCAAGCCGTGGGAGTGCAAGGTGTTCGGCACCGCGTGTACCCCGGAGACACCCATCGGGACATGTATGGTCTCACCGGAGGGCGCCTGCGCCGCCTACTACAACTACGGGCGCATGACCCGCCACCGGGTGGTGGAGGTGAGCATCGCATGACCGGCCGCAGGGCCAGCTGGGTGGACGAGGCCCTGCGCGAGCATTCCGAGCACGCCGGCGGGCCGCCGCCCGCCGCCACCCCGGCCGACCGTGAGCAGCAGGTGCGGGACCGGATCGAGAAGGCCCGGCGCCGCCGGCCCCGGATCCGGGAAGAGCGGATCACCATGTCGCATGGGGCGGGCGGCAAGGCCAGCCGGACCCTGATCGAGGCCGTGTTCCTTGACGCGTTCCGCAACCCGCTGCTGGCCCCGCTGGAGGACGCCGCCCAGCTGCGGATCAACGGCACGCGGCTGGCGCTGACCACCGACACCTACGTCGTCTCTCCGCTGTTCTTCCCCGGCGGTGACATCGGTGACCTGGCGGTGAACGGCACCGTCAACGACCTGGCGGTATCCGGCGCCACCCCGCTCTACCTGTCGGCTGGGTTCGTGCTTGAGGAAGGCTTCGAGATCGCCGCCCTGAGCCGGATCGTGGCGTCCATGACCGCCGCCGCGGCCACGGCCGGGGTGCAGATCGTCACCGGCGACACCAAGGTGGTCGAGCGGGGCAAGGCGGACGGCTGCTACATCAACACGGCCGGGGTCGGGGTGATCGAGCATGACCTGACGCTGGGGGTGGCCACCGCCCGGCCCGGCGACGTGGTGATCGTGTCCGGGCCGGTGGGCGACCATGGCGTGACGATCATGCTGGCCCGCGGTGAGCTCGACATCGAGGCCGACCTGTCGTCGGACACCGCGGCGATGAACGGCATGATCGCCGGCCTGCTCGCGGCGACCCCCGGCGTGCGGGCGATGCGGGACGCCACCAGGGGCGGGGTGGCCACCATCCTGAACGAGGTAGCCACCGCGGCCGGGGTCGGTGTGGCCGTCGAGGAGGACCAGATCCCGGTCCGCACCCAGGTGCGGGGCGCCGCCGAACTGCTCGGCATCGATCCCATGTACGTGGCCAGCGAGGGGCGGCTGGTGGCGATCGTGGACGCGCCCGAGGCCGGCCGGGCCCTGGCCGCGCTGCACGCGCACCCGCTCGGCGAGCAGGCCGCGGTGATCGGCCGCATCACCGACGACCAGCCCGGCATCGTGCTGCTGAAAACGGCGTTCGGCGGCACCCGCATCGTCGACCTGCTGGTCGGGGATCCGCTTCCGCGGATCTGCTGACCCGCTGCCGGGGAGGACGCGGCCGGTGCATGAGTACGGGATCACCGAGGAAGTGGTGGCGGCGGTCGCTGGCCGGCTGCCGGATGCCACCGTCACCCGGGTTCACCTGGAGATCGGCTCCCTGTCCGGGGTGAGCGCCGATTCGGTGCGCTTCTACTTCGGCCCGGCCACCGAGGGCACCAACCTGGCCGGGGCCAGCCTGGAGATCAGCGAGGTCGCCGCCCGCTGCCGGTGCCGGGCCTGCGGCGAGGAGTTCGAACCGGATGGGCCGATCCCGCTGTGCTCGTGCGGGAGCCCCGACGCGGAGGTGCTCTCCGGGGGCGACCTGCGGATCCTGGCCGTCGACGTGGCGGCGGCCCCGGCCTGAGCCCGCAGGCCCGGGTCAGCAAGCCCGGCCCGCATGACGGCGCACGTGAGCAATGCTGCTTTTCTGGGAATATTGCCACGGAGAGTAATTAGACGGTCCGCCAGCGTTACTCAGGCATGTCCGCCAGGGGGAAAGGCCGGGAACGCGAGTGATGCACACCTACCTACGGGGGAAAGCGACCCGCCGGGTGGCCGCGGTGAGCCTGACGGTCATCATCTTGACCGCCACCGCGGTGGGCGTGACCATCTGGCGCTACCAGGCCGCCCTGTCCGGCTGGAACGACGCCGCCGACCCCGGTAGCGATGCCGACAACTCCAGGGCGCTCGCCACCACCTTCTGGCAGGAGCGCGCGGCCATGGACGAATACCTCACCGCGCCGTCGGCCGCGCAGGCCGCCCAGGTAAACGGGCTGAACCAGCAGTTCAGCAGGATCGCGGCGGGCGTTTCGCCCGAGGAACCCAGCGCCGTACAAGCCCTGCGCCAGGCCCTGGCGGCCCATGCGAGCTTCTACTCGACTTTTCTCAGCGTCCGGGGTGCTGCCGGCAGCACCGCACCTGCTGAGCGGGCGGCCAGCCAGCGCCTCGCCCTGGCCCAGCCCGCCGTAACCGGCCCGCTGACCACGCTGATCCGGGCGGAGGACGGCACCGTCGCCGCGGAGGAGGCAGGCGCGACCGCGGCGGCCGGGCAGGCGTTCGGCGTGGGCATAGCCGCGGCCATCCTGACCGTGGTGGCGGGCATCGCCTTCGGGCTGTTCGCCCTGCGCCTGCTCGAGCGTGCTTTCCGCCGTGAGGAGGAGCTCACGGTGGCGCTGGGCAGGCTGAGCGGGATTCTGGCCCGGCTCAGATCGATGTCGGGAGTGCTCGGCGACGTCGCCGGTGACCTCCGGGTCGCCGCCAAGAACGCGGCCACGGTAACCAGCGCCCAGTCGGTGGCGGTCGTCCAGACGTCCGCGACGATCGAGGAGCTGGCCACCACCGCGGGCTCGATCGCGGACACCGTGCACGCCGTGGCGCAAGCCGCCGAGCGAACCGGCGAAACCATGCGCGATATGCGGGGCAAGGTCGAGGACATCGCGGCCCGGGCCCTCTCCCTGGGCGAGCGCGCGCAGAAGATCGGCGAGATCCTGGAACTGATCAACGACATCGCGGACAAGACGAACCTGCTCGCCCTGAACGCCACCATCGAAGCCGCCCGGGCCGGGGAGAGCGGGAAGGGCTTCGCCGTTGTCGCCGCCGAGGTCCGCAAGCTCGCGGAGAGGTCGCTGCGCTCCACCGAGTCGATCAGCGAGATCATCGCCGGAGTCCAGGACGAGACCAACGCGACGATCATGGCCACCGAGCAGGGAACACGCCAGGCCCGCGAGATCGGCGAGCTGATGGCCGCCACGGCGATGATGCTGGAGGAGTCCATCCTCGCCACCCAGCAGCAGAAGTCCGCCGCCGACCAGGTCGACAGCGCGATCCTGCAGATCCGCCAGGGGACTGATCAGCTCGCCGCCGAACTGGCCCGCCGGGCCGCCACCGCGGAACAGCTGGAGTCGCTGGTGGACGAGATCGATAGCGCGCTGCGGGAGGATCATCCGGAAATGGCGGCCGCGGCCACGGGCCGCCAGCACCGGGAGAGCCTCGCGCCAGGCGTGAGCGGCTCAGGTCCGGGGCCCGGCGCCCCGGTCGCGGGCCGCCGCGACCACCGCCTGGCCGAGGCTGATCCCGCCGTCATTGGGCGGCACCCGGCTGTGCGTGAGCACGCTGAACCCGGCCCCGGTCAGCAGGCCCACGGCCCGCCCGAGCAGCAGGCGGTTCTGGAACACCCCGCCTGACAGCGCCACCGTGGTCAGCCCCGACCGTTCCCGCAGCAGCCTGCAGACCGCGGTGATGGCATCGGCTACCCCGCCATGGAACCGGGCCGCGGCCACCCCCGGCGGGGTGCCGGCCAGCAGGTCCTCGGTCACCGCCCGCACCAGGTCGGCCCCGCGCACCTGCACCGGCCAGGAACCTGCCTCGATCGCCGCCGGATAGCTGCCGTGCTCGGCCGGAGCGGCCCACTGCTCAAGCTCGATCGCAGCCTGGCCCTCGTAGTTGATGCTGTCCCGCACCCCGAGCAGGGCGGCCACGGCGTCGAACAGCCGGCCGGCGCTGGACGTGGCCGGGGCGTTGATGCCACGCCGGGCGAGCGTCACCACCTGAGACCAGCGATCGGCGTTCCGCACGCTTACGGCCAGCCCGGACGGCGGCTCGCCGTCGAACGCGGCGTCCAGGTAAGCCGCCGCCATCCGCCACGGCTGCCGGATCGCCGCGGCGCCGCCGGGCATCGGCACCGTGGCCAGGTGGCCGGCCCGCTCGAACCCGGCCAGATCCGCCAGCAGGAATTCACCGCCCCAGATCGTGCCGTCCTCGCCAAACCCCGTGCCGTCGAACGCCACCCCGATGACCGGGCCGGCCGCCTCGTTGTCGGCCAGGCAGGATGCAATGTGCGCGTGGTGATGCTGGACCCCGGCCAGGTCGGCCCCGGTCAGCTCGAGCGCGTACTTGGTGGACAGGTAGTCCGGGTGCAGGTCGTAGGCGACCACCTCAGGGTCGATGTCGAAGAGCCGCCGGAAGTGCTCGATGCCCTCGGTGAACGACCGCAGGGTGGCGAAGTTCTCCAGGTCGCCGATGTGGTGCGAGACGAACGCCCGGTTCCCCTGCGCCAGGCAGAAGGTGTTCTTCAGTTCCGCCCCGCAGGCCAGGACCGGCCGTGGGAAACCGGAGCTTACGGTGAGCGGTTCCGGTGCGTACCCGCGTGACCGGCGCAGCAGCGACGCCGCCCCCCGCACCGGGCGCACCACCGAGTCGTCGGTGCGGATGTGGATGGCCCGGTCGTGGGCCAGGAACGCGTCCGCGATCCCGGCGAGCCGGGTGAGCGCGTCGTCGTCGTGGTAGGCGATCGGCTCGTCCGAGACGTTGCCGCTGGTCAGCACGATCGGCCCGGCCACCTGGCGGAGCAGCAGATGATGCAGCGGGGTGTAGGGGAGCATGAGCCCGAGTTCGGAGTTGCCCGGGGCGACCGCGTCAGCGACCGGCGCGCCGGGCCGGCGCGGCAGCAGCACCACCGGCCGTCGGGCGCTGGTCAGCAGCGCCTGCCCAATTTCGTCCACCTCACACACCTCGCGCGCGGCGGTGAGATCGGCCACCATCAGCGCGAACGGCTTGTCCGCCCGGTGCTTGCGGCCGCGCAGCGCAGCCGCCGCGGGCTGGCTGGTCGCGTCGACCGCCAGGTGGTAGCCGCCCAGGCCCTTCACCGCCAGCACCCGGCCGTCCGCCAGCCACCGCGCAGCCTGCGCCAGCGGATCGCCCGGCAGTCCGGCCCCGCCGGGGCCGAGCAGGCGCAGCCGCGGCCCGCACGCCGGGCAGCAGACCGGCTGGGCATGGAAGCGCCGGTTGGCCGGGTCGTGGTATTCGGCCGCGCAGGCGGCGCACATCGCAAACGGCGCCATCGTGGTCAGCGGCCGGTCGTAGGGGACGCCGGTCACGATCGTGAACCGCGGCCCGCAGTTGGTGCAGTTGATGAACGGGTAGCCAAACCGCCGGTCGGCCGGGTCGGCCAGTTCGGCCAGGCAGTCGTCGCAGGTGGCACTGTCAGCCGAGACCAGGGCCCGGCGCCGGCCGGCGGGGTCACTGGGGGCAATGGCGAACCCGGCAGCGCCGTTTGGCGTCAAGGTTGTCGCGGTGACCCGGTCCACCCGGGCCAGCGGCGGCGGCTGGGCGGCCAGTAAAGCCAGGAATTGCCTAACGCCTGCGGCGGGGCCTTCCACCTCAGCGAACACCCCGTCTACGTCGTTGCCCACCCAGCCGGACAGTCCGAGCCGGGTGGCGAGTGAATACACGAAGGGGCGGAAACCCACCCCCTGCACCACGCCCTCGACCCGGACGGAAAGCCGGACAGGACTGTCCACAGGGCCAGTCTCGCACCCTGCCGGGGCGAGGAAATCGTTACCGGTACCGCACTCGCTTATGACCGGATACCTCCTATTCTGAGGAACCCCGCCCCGCGTAGTGGACGGTCCCCTCGGTCCCGAGCCAGGAGGACGCCGTGAAGTTCCCGTCATGGTCAGCCGCGCCGGTCGCGGCCGTGGCCACGGTGCTGCTGGTCGCCGCCTGCGGCCCCGGGTCGTCCTCGTCGGCCACCGGCACGATATCGGCGAGCGCGGGCGTGTCCACTCCCACGGCCCAGGCGCCGGTCGGGAAGCCACCGGCCAACCTGGCCAAGCTGGTGAACTCGGCGGTGGCGAAGGCGACCAGCGTCCACCTCGCGGCGTCGGTGGCCCAGGGCGGCAAGCAGGTCAGCATGAGCGTCAGCATGACCCCGTCCGGCGGCATGTACGGGCAGATGTCGCTGGGCAGTGCGGCGCTGGTCATCCTGGTCACGCAGGGCCACACCTATCTGAAGATCACCAAGTCCGCGCTGCAATCGCAGGGGCTGCCCGCGGCCGCGTGCGTGCTCATGTGCGGTAAGTACCTGGAACTGACGCACCGGCAATCGCGGCAGACGCTGGCCGGCACCAGCTGGTCGTCGTATCTCGGGACGTCGGGTTCGGTCCCCGTGCTCACCTATGTCACGACGGTGACGGTGAACGGCCAGCCCGCGTGGGAGATGCGGGGCCCGGGCGGCGAGACGATCGACGTGGCGGCGCAGGGCCCGCCCTACCCGTTGCGGATCACCAAGGGTGGCAACCACCTCGACTTCAGCCAGTGGAACACCGCGACCATCCCGCCACCCCCGCCTGCCAGCGAGGTGGTGAGCCTGAGCCAGCTCAGCCATCTCTGAGTGGCACGCCGGGCCTCACCGCCGGACGAGCCGCCAGATCCGTTCCGGGGAGCGCAGAGCAGTCTGCAGACCGCGGCCCAGCGCCCGGCGCTGTGAGGCGTGGCAGCCCACGACGGCCGCCTTGCTGGCCTGGTCCGGGGCGAGGCTGAAGGCCGGGTCGGGCGCGAGCGTGTAGCCGTGCTGGCGCAGCGACTTCCTCCGCGCCGTCACCACCCGCGGGTATCTCCGCGCGTAGGGCAGCTCCTCGTAGAGGTAGACCGGGCCCGGGTGGCCCGCCGCGAAGATCAGGCCCGCCTCGGCGGTGATCTCGTGGTCGGGATGGTGGATGCCGAGCGGGATGACCCAGGCCAGCGCGGGGTGCTCGCGCGCCCGGGCGGCCAGGTCGGTGGCGATCGCGGCCGGCAGGTCCTCCGTGGGCATGCCCTGATAGCCATACTCGCGGGTCCGGTACTGGCCGTCCCAGTAACCCAGGTGCGCGGTGGCGGCGCTGGCCATGGCGGCCGCGCTGATGTCCTCGCCCCGGCGGACCGCCATCACGTCAGCGCCGTCGGGGAAGTACCGGGAATCAGCGTCCCACCGGGGCAGCGGGCTCACCGACGGCGGGCCGTGCGTGAACGCCGTCACCACCAGCGACCCCGGATTCGCGGCCAAGAAGAGCCCGCAGCTGAGCACGGCATCATCGAGGTGCGGCGAAACGACCGCGTAGCTGCCGGCCAGGATGTCACCGCCCGGGTGCCGATGATGACGGACTAGCCCTGTGTCTACCACGTCCGGTGCCGGGGCAACCGGTGCGTGAGATCCACGACCGGCTGGCCGCCGGCACGTAGCTGACGGGGGGGTGCGGGCCCCGCCATGACGGATCACGGCGGGGCCGCACCTACTCCGATCGCGAAGGTCCTAGATCTGCTGGCCCTGCGTGATCGACTGGATCGTGCCGTTGGTGTTGGCCGCCGTGGCGGTGGCCGTTGACGACGGCGCCTGGGTCACGTTGCCGTTGTTCGACCCGAAGGAAAGGACCGAGACCGGCATAACCAGCCAGATTCACCACCAAATTTGGACAGAAGTGGGTGCGGCCTCAAAGATGCTCGCATGGGCTCACTGCTGCCGAGGACCGGCCCGCAGGGCGGCCGGATGACAAGTGCGGGCATCCAGCCGGGCTGCCGGTGCCGCGGGTGACCGCCCCTGCTCGCACCAGCGCTGCGACCTGGGCCGCTCTGATCGTTGTCTACCTCGTCTGGGGCTCGACGTACCTGGCCATCCGCGTGCTGGTTCGCACGGCGCCCCCGCTGCTGGCCATGGGGGTGCGGTTCACGGCGGCGGGCCTGCTGCTCATGGGGTTCCTCATGCTCCGGCACGGGCCGGGTGTCCTCCGGCTGCCAAGACGGCAGGCGCTGTCCGCGGCCATGATCGGTGTGCTGCTCCTGGGCGCCGGGAACGGCGGGGTTGCCTTCGCCGAACAGGTCATCCCGTCCGGCCTGGCCGCGCTGCTCGTCGCGGAGGTGCCGCTCTGGCTGGTCTGCCTGCGCCTGCTGGCCAGGGACACGCCGCGGCGCACCACGATGGTGGGCACCGCCCTCGGTTTCGCAGGCATCGCCATCCTGGCGCTGCCGGGCAGCCATCCGGCCGGGACCCCGGTCTGGGGGGTGCTGGTGATCATCGGCGCGACGATCTGCTGGTCATCCGGCTCCTTCGCCTCGCCACGGCTGCCGATGCCGTCTAACCCGTTCGTGGCCACCGTTTACGAGATGCTCGCGTCCGGGGTGGTCCTGATCGCGGCCGGGGCCGTGAGCGGCGAGTTCGGCAGGGTGCGGCTGAGCGCCATGCCCCCGCATGCCTGGATTGCGCTGGTCTACCTGGTGCTCTTCGGGTCGCTGCTGGCCTTCTCGGCTTACGTCTGGCTGCTGGGCAACGCCCCGCTGTCGCTCACCGCCACCTACGCCTATGTCAACCCGGTGGTCGCGGTCCTGCTGGGTGCCCTCATCCTGGGCGAGCAAGTCACCTGGCCGATCCTGATCGGCGGCGCGGTCGTGGTCGTCGGCGTGAGCCTGGTGGCCTCGGCGGAACGCCCCCGCCGCGACCGGACGCCAGCCCGGCAGCAGGTGCCGGCCGAGGCTGGCCCGGCCGGCGGCGAGAGCCAGCGCCAGCAGACACCGGGCCCGCCAGGGTGATGGCCGGCTACCTGCCCAGCCCGGTCATACCCGGTCCGGCCGGGCCACGGGGCTCGGCCAGGCCCTCGATCAGGCCGTAGTCGATGGCCTGCTCGGCGGTGAGCAGACGGCCCTGCCGGGCGTCCTGCTGGATGTCGTCCGCCGCCCGCCCGGTGGTCTCGGCCATCCGCGCGTAGAGGTCGGCGAGCATGGCGCGGACCTGTTCCTCGTGCGCGGTCACGGCGGCCACCGGGCCGTCGAAGCTGACCCTCGGCTCGGCCATCGCGAAGAAGGCGTTCGGGTACGCCCGCCGGTGCGTGGCCGCGGCCAGCACCCCCAGCGCCGGGCCACTGCTGCGGCCGGCGGCGTAGGCGGTCACCTCGACCCGCAGGGTGTCCAGCACGCCCATGACGGTCAGCGCGGCAGGCAGATCGGCCTCCAGGTTCTGCACCTCAAGCCGGATCGGGCCGTCCCCCTCGGCATCGAGGGTGAGCAGTTGGGCCGAGAGCCGGGTGGCGGACTCGCCATCCAGGGATCCGTACGCCATCACGATCCGCTGGTTCAGCAGCCGGTCATGGAGCCGGCCCGGCCATTCGACCGGCTCGAACCAGACCCGGACCGGCTGCATCGCCGGGTTGGGAGCGCCGGGGGCCGGGCCGGGCCGGAACGGTTCGCCCGGCCGGGATGGCTCGCCAGGCCGGGACGGCTCGCCAGGCCAGGAGGGCGGCAGCGGCGGGAACGAGCCACCTCGAATCGTGATCATCGGGAGTCCTCCTCGGTGGTGGTCTCAGCCCTGCAGCCGCCAGCTGATCTGGCTGCCAATCGCGGCCGCGTACCTCTCCAGCGTGGTTGCCCGCACGTCCGCCTCACCGGCCTCCAGCCGGGCCACGGCCGACTGCGACGTGCCCATCCTGGCCGCCACCTCGGTCTGGGACAGTCCGGCCGCCCGGCGCTGCGCGGCCAGTTCATCCACCAGGCGGCGGCGGTCGGCTGACATCCGCCGCATGGCCATCTCGCGGAAGCCCGGCAGCAACGGCAGCGGCAATCCGGCCGGTCCATCCGGCCCACCGGCGTCACCGGTCTCGCTCGGCTCACCCGGGAGACCGGTGTCAGCCGGTCCGCCCGGCTTAGGCGGAGGCCCGAAGCCGGCCGGCCGGCCGCGGCCGGCACCGGTGCCATGGCTTTCCATATGCCTGACGGTATCTCACAAACGAGATACTGCCCGCCGGTATCGCTGAGCGCTGAATGCCGCCTCAGGCGCGCGTCCATGGCCCGGTGCCATGGGTGCCGGCCAGCACCGCCTTGAGCGCCGCCGGGCCGTCCCGCGTCACGGCCAGGTGGGGGCCGGCCAGCTCGCGCTGCACCCCGGCGTCACCCGCGAACGCAGCCACGCATCGTTCAGGCTCGATGTTGGCCAGAGCCAGGATGGCACCGGCCGCTCCCATCGGCCCTGCCAGCGCCAGGACCGCAGAGGAGCCGACGTAGGTGGCACCCCGGTAGCTGGCGAGCTCATCAAGCAGCCGGTCGGGGTCGCCGGATGAGTCCTTCAGGCCGGTCACCGGCAGCCCGGCCAGCGCCTGGACCGGGATCCCCGGGGCGGATACCCGCGGGAAGTGGTAGGCGAGCACCGGCCGGCCCCCGGCCGCGGCGGCGACGGCCGTGTAGTACCCGGCCAGATCCCGGCTGCCCGGCGGCGGGAAGGCCAGCACGGCGTCCGCGCCCGCCTGCACCGCAGTGGTGGTGAGCGCGGCCGCCTGGCGTACTGACGGCGCCCCGGTGCCGGCCAATACCGGGACATCGGCGGGCAGCGCGGCCCGCACCGCACGGACGAGTGCGGCCCGTTCCTCGTCGCTGAGCGTGGCCGCCTCGCCGGTGGTGCCACAGACCAGGACCGCCCGCATGCCGCGGGCCACCAGACCGGATGCCAGCTTGCCGGTCGATACCGGATCGGCCGCCCCGTCCGCGGTGAACAGGGTCACCAGCGCCACACCGACCCCGCCGAACACCGGGGCCCGGTCAGCGCTATTTACGGGGGCAAACGGTTCGGTCACTTGTTCATCCCTTCCTGCCGCCTGCCGGTGAGGCTAATCGCCCGGGCCGGGCGATCACCAGTCGGGGCGGCTGGACGGGTACGGATGCGGCATCCTGTCGACCATGAGGCCCTGGTTGCGGCTGACCGCCGGGGTGGCCTGCGCCAGCCTGCTCGGCGGCTGCGCGACCGGTGCCACGCCGCTGGCCGGGAGCACGCGGGCGGCCAGCACCCCCGCCCCGGCCACGCGCCAGCCCGCGGGCGGCACGGCCACCGGGCGGGCCGGCGCCAGCCAGCGCCCGTCCGCCGGGCCGGCCCTGGCTGACCCGCTGGCCGGGCATCAGCTGATCACCCTGACCGCGCCGTCCTACGGGGACACCTACGCGACGTTCACCGCCTACCGGCGGGCCGGGGGACGGTGGCGGCGGGTGCTCGGGCCGTGGACGGCACGGATCGGCCGCAACGGATTCGCCCCGCCCGGCCAGAAACGGGAAGGTGACGGCCGGACCCCGTCCGGGACGTTCCGCTTCGGGTTCCTCTTTGGCGTACTGCCGAACCCGGGCGTGCAGTTCCGCTACCGCCAGTCGAATTCTTACGACTACTGGGACGACGACCCGGCCAGCCCCCGCTACAACGAATGGGTTGACACGCGCCGCGCCAGCCCTGGGCTCAGCCCCGAGCCGATGGATGTCTGGGCCTATGACTACGGCGCGGTGATCGGCTACAACACCGCCCGCACACCCGGCCTGGGCAGCGCGATCTTCCTCCACCAGAACATCGGGATCGCGACCGCGGGTTGTGTCACCCTGCCCACCGGGGATCTGCTCAGGGTGCTGCGCTGGCTGGACCCGGCCCGGTCGCCCCGCATCCGGATGGGCGTTGCCACCTGACCGGACCACGCCGCCTGCGAACCCGGGGTAGACGGCGGTATGGCTGGCTAGGCGAGGATAGACCTGGAGCCGGCAGATGCTCAGATCGCCACCCCGGGAGTAGCAGGAGCTGACCAGATGACAACAGACGCCACCCCGCCTGCGGGCACCCTACATGTGAGGGACAGCCGGACTGGCCGCAGTTACGACCTGCCCATCAGCGACGGCGCCATACGGGCACTCGATCTGCGCCAGATCAAGGTCTCGGACGACGACTTCGGGCTGCTCTCCTACGACCCGGCCTTCATGAACACGGCCAACTGCCGGAGCGCGATCACCTATATCGACGGAGAGAAAGGGATCCTGCGTTACCGGGGCTACCCGATCGAGGAGCTGGCCGACCGGGTGTCCTTCCTCGATGTCGCCTACCTGCTGCTCGGCGGTGAGCTGCCCAGCAGGCAGGAGTCGCAGGCCTGGGCTGACGAGATCACCCAGCACACGTTCGTGCACGAGAACGTCAAGAAGTTCATCGACGGTTTCCACCATGACGCGCACCCGATGGGCATCCTGGTCAGCAGCGTCGCGGCCCTGTCCACGTTCTACCCGGGCGCCAAGGACATCTCCGATGCCGAGGACCGCCACCTCCAGGTGGTGCGGCTGATAGCGAAGACCCCGACGCTGGCGGCCTTCGCCTACCGGCATGCGCAGGGATTGCCGTACGCGTACCCGGACGACGAGCTGTCCTACACCGGGAACCTGCTGAACATGATGTGGCGGATGACCGAGCCCCGGTACCACCCGGACCCGGTGCTGGCCCGGGCGCTGGACGTGCTGTTCATCCTGCACGCCGACCACGAGCAGAACTGCTCGACCAGCGCGATGCGGGTGGTCGGAAGTTCGCGGGTCGATCCGTTCTCGGCGGCCGCGGCGGCCGCGGCAGCGCTGTACGGCCCGCTGCACGGCGGTGCGAACGAGCAGGTCCTGCGGATGCTGCGGGACATCGGCTCGGTCGCGGAGATACCCGCCTACATCGACCGGGTGAAGCACGGCGAACTGCGGCTGATGGGTTTCGGCCACCGCGTCTACAAGAACTTCGACCCGCGGGCCACCATCATCAAGCAGATTGCCGACGAGGTGTTCAAGGTCACCGGCCGCAACCGGCTGCTGGACATCGCGCTGGAACTGGAGCGGATCGCGCTCGCCGACGACTACTTCGTCACTCACCGGCTGTACCCGAACGTGGACTTCTACTCCGGGATCATCTACCAGGCCATGGGCTTCCCGGTGGAGATGTTCCCGGTGCTGTTCGCGATCGGCCGCACCAGCGGCTGGATTGCGCAATGGCTCGAGATGATCGACGACCCCGAGCAGAAGATCGCGCGCCCGC
>DATDGI010000420.1:0-19943 GCA_036522155.1 Streptosporangiaceae bacterium | reverse complement strand
GACCGTGGCCGACGTGGTGGACGTCGCGCACGGCACGGCCACCGCCGAATTCGCGGCCAGCGCCGCCGCCACCATGGAGCCGAGCCGTGCGGTGGTCGCGGCCGCGCTCCAGGGCGACGCCCCCGTCTACGGGGTCAACACCGGGTTCGGCGCCCTGGCCGACACCCGGGTGGGGGAGCAGGACCTCACCCGGCTGCAGGGCGCGATCATCCGCTCACACGCCGCCGCTACCGGCGCACCGCTTGATGATCCGGCTGTCCGCGCCATCCTCCTGTTGCGCGCCCGGACGCTGGCCGCGGGGTACTCGGGGGTGCGGGCCGACGTGCCGGCCCGCCTGATCGAGCTGCTGCGCCGGGATCTGCTGCCGGTCGTGCCGGGCAAGGGGTCCGTCGGCGCGTCCGGTGACCTGGCCCAGCTCGCGCACCTGGCCCAGCCGCTGATCGGGGAGGGGCGGCTGCGCGCGCCGGGCGACCCGCCGCTCGGCCGCCCGGCCGCGGAGGTGCTGGCCGAGCACGGGATCGACCCGCTGGTGCTGGCGCCGAAGGAGGGCCTGTCGCTGGTCAACGGGACGGAGCCGATGCAGGCGCTGCTGGCCTTCTCGGTGCACGACGCGGCCATGCTGGTCACCGCGGCCGACGTGGCCTGCGCCCTGTCCGTGGAAGCGCTGCTCGGCACCGACCGGCCCTATGACGAGCGGGTGCAGGCGCTGCGCCCGCACCCGGGCCAGCTCGACAGTGCCGCCAACCTGCGGGCGCTGCTGGCCGGGTCGCCGCTGCTGGCCAGCCACCGGCACAGCCGCCACGCCGTCCAGGACGCCTACTGCCTGCGCTGCGCGCCGCAGGTGCACGGGGCGGTCAGGGACGTGCTGGCGCACGCCCAGCGGGTGCTGGAGATCGAGCTTGGCTCGGTGGTGGACAACCCGGTGGTGGTGGCCGACGGCGAGCTGATGACCACCGGGAACTTCCACGGTGAGCCGCTGGCGTTCGCCGCCGACATGCTGGCGATGGCGCTGGCCGAGCTGGCCAGCATCAGCGAGCGGCGGGTGGACCGGATGCTGGATCCGGCCTTCTCCCGCGGCCTGCCGCCGTTCCTGGCCCCGGCGGCGGGCACCAACTCGGGCTTCATGCTGGCCCAGTACACGGCCGCTTCGCTGGTGAGCGAGAACAAGGTGCTCGCGCACCCGGCCAGCGTGGACACCATCCCCACGTCGGGCAAGCAGGAAGACCACGTGTCGATGGGGTGGACGGCCGTGCGCAAGCTGCGGGAGGTGGTCGCGAACGTGCGGACCTGCCTGGCGGTGGAGGTGTGCTGCGCCGCCCAGGGCATCGACCTGCGGGCCGGGGTCGCCGCGCCGAGCCAGGCGCTGGCCGCGGTGCACGCCGCGGTGCGCGCGCGGGTGCCGATGATGGAGGTGGACCGGGAGGTCGCCGAGCAGCTCACCGCGGTCGATGTCATGCTGCCGTCGCTGGCCGGGGTGGCGGCCGCCCACTGCGGCCACCTGCGGTAGCCCGCGGCCGGCGCAGGACTGCCGCCGGGCGGGATCAGGCCCAGCGGTGCAGGTCCCGCAGTTCACCCTCGATGTCGATGAAGTCGCCCTCCCGGCCGAGCGGCACGATCTCGAAGGTCCGGAGCAGGAAACTCGACAGGGCCGCCAGCGGGGCCTCGAAATGCGCCTGGCCGAAGGGTGACGACAGGGAGATGTTGAGCACGTCGTGGTCGTAGCAGGAGGACGGCCACACCCGGACGTCGCCCTCCCCGGCCGCGGTCTCCATCCCGGCGGCGAGCAGGTCCCGCGCGAAGATCCACTCGACCGGCTCGTCCATGCCGACATGAAAGGACATCCGGATCGCGTACGGGTCATCACCGCGGTAGTAGATACTCGCCGTCAGCGGAACCCCGCCGTGTTCGGGAACAACAAGCCTGAGCCCAAGTTCGGCTGCGATGGTAGCGCTACGGTTCATTCTGTTGCCAAACCTTTGCGTCGTGTTCCTGTTCCCCGGTGAATCGGGGCTTCTGCGATCCAGCACAGCCGCGCGGGGTCTGACGCGCCCGGACAGTTATTTCGTTCTCCTGGGAGGATTCCGCGAATCCACCCGCTCGTAACCTCGGTCACTGCTCTACAAACCGTCTGCGACCTGGGCAAACACGGTTCCGGCCGGGGTGATCCCACGAGCCGGTGGCAGGGCCATGACCTGCGGATACGACGTGTGATCTTGGTCCCACGAGTTACTCCAGGGGGAAGGGGGCCGATGGGAAAAAAGATCGCCGGGGCTGCGTTCTGATTGCGGACAGTAGTGCTATGTCCGATGAGCGGGAAGCATACCGGCAGGGCTGCCGGAATCCCACTATGACGCACGCCTTCGCAAAGATTTTGCCATCGTGAATTAGGACATTTCATGATTTAAATTGATGGATTTCCGTGATGATGTGATCCATCGCATGACGGCGCCCCCTGCGAATGCCGGGCCGTCCGGCCAGCGGCCGGCTGGCCGGAGCCGAGGCCGTGCGGCTGGCGGCTGGCTGGCGTGACCCCGGGAGCGCACAGCGGCCCCGGCCCGGTGGCGGCGTGAATGCGCTAATCTGTGGTGGCCAGCGGGCCGGCGGCGGCCCCTGCGGCGGGCGATTGGCTCAGCGGGAGAGCGCCTCGTTCACACCGAGGAGGTCACTGGTTCGATCCCAGTATCGCCCACCCAGGTCAAGGGCCAGTTCCGATCATGGGGCCGGCCCTTTCTGGCCTCTGTACAGCGTTGGAGTACAACCCTAGGAGGGTCCAGCGAAACTAGATCAGCCCGCGGCAAGGCGTGGTCCGTGATCTTGGCGTACCCCAGGTTCCGGTGATCGTTACCCCAGCCGTGGCCTGCGGGGCGGCCGAGGGGGGCGGATCTTCCCGAACACCAGGTAGGCGATCCCGCCCCACGGGATCGTCAGCCCTATGCCCAGACAGAGGATCGCCCATCCCCACTTAGGCAGGTAGCGGACCTCCTGGGATCGGGCAAGGTCGACCAGGCAGAACACCACAAACCCGGCCGCCATCACGCCCAGGGAGATCAATACAAGGGCCGGATTCAATCAGGTTCTCCAAACTGGTCCGCTATCTTCCTCAGTTTGGCACAGCCGTGATGACCGGGCCACTGTCCCGGGATTCCATGGTGCGTCCTCCTTGGCAGCAGTGTGCCGGCGCCATGCGGGAACCGTCCAGAGTCGCAGGCTTCCTTCATCGGCGTCTTCGGGTGATGCTTGACGGTTTCTAGTGTCTGGCGCCGGGCTGATTGCCCGGCTTGCTGGCTCGGCTCGCGGGGGAGCTAGCCAGCGTGTTCGTCGGCCAGCCCTGAAGACGGCAAACCGAGTTTGTATCCCGCGCGGGCGCGGACGATAGTCTGACTCCCGCGTCCCATGCGTAAGCCCAGCTGATCGTCCGGCTGCGTCATAATGCGAACAGAGCAGGCTTCCGCTGGGAGGGGGGTCCCGATGGACGACCTCAACGATCCGAGAATCTCGGCCTACAAGCCGCAGCGGCGACTGCTCCTACCAGCGCCGCCGGGATATCGGCGGAAGCTGAGCAAGGCCCAGCGCAAGCAGAAAGCACTGGCTGAAGCGCGCGCAGAAGCGCGATCAACCCGGTGGCACTTGGTCGGCATGACCGATGCCGCGATGATCGTCATGGGCGTGGTCGCCGCTGCAATGCTCGTGCTCGTGCTCGTGCTCGTGCTGGTGCTGATCAGCCACCATTAGCGCGGCGGCCATCGCGCTCGCCGCTCGCTGTCCCATGGACGAGTCCAGTCATCATGCTGACGGATTCCTCACCAGGCAGAACGAGTGCAGGGCTGGATCGGTGACGACGCAACGCGCCATGCTCGGCCTAGCCATCCGCCCGCCGCGTCTCATGAGGCGAGTGGCGGCCGCCACCATTCCCGCGCGGCGACGTACTTCTTCAGCCCCTCCATACCGTAGTAGTCGACCTGCCCCACGTAGCGCATTCCCGCCTTCTCCATGACCCGCCACGAGCCAACGTTTTCCGGCACGACGACCGCCATAATGGTGTCAAGGCCGACCGGGCCGAGACCGTGTGCCAGCACGGCGATCGCCGCCTCGGTGCCGTATCCCTTATTCCAAGAGGCCCTGGTGTAGTGATACGCAAAGTCGATTTCTGGCCCCGCTCCCTCATCGACCGGCCGGAGGCCGCACTGCCCGACGAACGCGCCGGCCGTCTTGTCCTCGACGGCCCACATCGCATGGCCAAGTTCGCGTTCCATCGCCAGGCGCTCGCCAAGGACCAACTGGAATCGCTCGATCGGGACTTCACTCCGGCCGGGAGCAGCCGGCAGGAACCGGGTGACCTCAGGGTCATTGACCATCGCGAGCCACGCGTCGGCGTCGCGGGCTTCGAAGGTGCGGATGATCAGGCGATCTGTTTCAAGCCGGGTGCCCACGACCAGATTTTAGCCGCACCGTTCTGCATGCTCACGAGCAATCTCCCGGCAGCACCTCGCCCGCCATCAGCTCGATCTGGCGTCGTTCCTCCCCAGTTGGCCATGAGTCCCAGGTCCGGCTCTACACCGGCGATCGCCGCGGGCAGCTGAAGCCATCACGCGCAGACCGCACTCCCGGAACTGGCAGGTCCGCGGTCAGGCTGAGCCGTGCCCTTACAGCACCTCAGAGCGCTTGTATTACTCGTAGGATACTCAGTATAATCCATGGCATGCTACCGAGTGTTATGTCGGTCAGAGCGGGCCGCCGCCGAGACGATGGTCCAGAACGGAGCAGGCAGATGAGCATGCTAGAGCTGCATGAGGTGTCGAAGACATACGGCGAGGGTGCCGCTGAGGTGCGCGCGCTGGCCGGGGTCAACCTCGTGGTGGATGAGGGGTCGATGGTCGCGGTGATGGGACCCAGCGGGTCGGGCAAGTCGACGCTGCTGACGATCGCCGGCAGCCTGGAGGAGCCAACCATGGGCAGGGTGCTGGTCGGCGGCCAGCTGCTGTCGGGGATGTCGCGGAACGAGAAGGCGCGGCTGCGGCGGCGCACGGTGGGCTATGTGTTCCAGGACTTTAACCTGCTGCCCGGGCTGACCGCGGCTGAGAACGTCGCGCTGCCGCTGGAGCTGGACGGGATCAGTGCCCGGAAGGCACGCGCTGCCGGGCTGCCGGCGCTGGAGGAGCTGGGCCTGGGCGGGCGCGGATCGGCCTATCCTGACCAGCTGTCGGGCGGGGAGCGGCAGCGGGTGGCGATCGCGCGCGCGGTCATCGGGGAGCGGCGGCTGGTGCTGGCCGACGAGCCCTCGGGCGCGCTGGACTCGGCGAACGCCCAGGCGGTGATGCGCCTGGTGCACCAGGCGTGCAAAAAGGGCGGGATGGCCGCGGTGGTGGTCACCCACGACGCGCAGCTCGCGGCGTGGGCGGACCGGTCGGTTTTCCTGCGCGACGGCCAGATGACCGACCAGCCAGCCAAGGCAGAGGTCGGCGCGGCGGCGGCCAGCGCGGAGGGGGAGCGGTGAGACACCCTCTGTCAACCTCAGGCCGCGGTCTTGAGTGCGCGGTTGCGGTTGGCTGTGTGGACGGCCTCGTCGTAGGGGACGCCGAGGCGCAGGCAGTGCCAGAGGACTTCGAGCCAGCGGTTGCCCAGGGCACGCAGGGCGGCGTGGTGGCTGTGGCCGGCGGTGATCTTGGTGTCATAGAACTCGCGGGCCCAGGCGGAGTATCTGAGGCTGCAGAAGGCCCATTGGTGGACGGCTTCGCCAAGGTGGTGGTTGCAGGCCAGGCGGCGGGCGATCACGAATTCGCTGCGCCCAGAGCGGCGGGTGACGGGGGCGCGGCCTGCGTAGCATTGCAGGGCGTTCGGGGTGGTGAACTGCTCCGGATGCTCGCCGATCTCACCGGCGGCCCGGGCGGCGAGACGATCACCCAGGCCAGGCATGCTCAGGTAGATCTTGCCGCCCGGGAATGCCTTCCCCGGGTCTGGGTCCTTGGGGGTGCGGTCGCGGCCGGTGCGGGGGGCGCCGGGCAGCAGTTCGCCCATGCGCTGTTCCCATTGCCTGCGCTGGGCGCGCAGGAGCAGGAGCTGGGCGGCGGCCAGCCGGATGCTGCCGGCTTTGGCGCGGGCCAGCTCGGGACGCACTGCCAGCCGGGGGGCGGCCATGGCGCCGGCGGCCCGGTCAGCGAACCGGCCGGGCCAGCCGTGCCGGGCCGCGCGGGCGAAGTCCTCGATCTCCTGGCGGGAAGCGCTGGCGAGTGCCCCGGCGGAGGGCCAGCGTTCCAGCAGCCTGAGGAACACCGCCGAGGCCAGGTCCCCCGCGGCGATATCGATCGCGGCGGGGAAGACTGCCAGCAGGTCAGCGCGCAGCCGGTTGCCGATCCGCCGCTCATCACGCGCGGCGCGCTCGTCATCGCGGGCGATGGCGCGCAGCTCGGCGCCGGTTTCGCCGTGCGGGATCAGCTTCCGCAGCTCCAGGTAGGCATCCAGGGCCAGCAGGCAGCAGATCCGGGCGTCTTCGGCATCGTCTTTCTTCTTCGCCGGGCCGCGGCGGCGGGCGACCAGATCCGGGTTGACCGGCAGCACGCTGAACCCCGCGTCCACCAGGGCCTCCACCAGCAGCCCGTGGCGGGTCTCCAGCACCACGCGCACCTTTGCCGGGTCGGGCTCCAATTCCAGGCAGCGAGCCTCCAGCCGGGCCACCCCGGCCGGGCCGTGCTCGATCCGGAACTGGTCAATCACCCCCTCACCCGGCCGGCCAAGCGCCACATCGTGAAACGACTCAGCCCAGTCCACACCCACGCCAAGCACCATCGCCTCCATTCCCATCGCAGATCACCGGCGGTGGAGGCACTGCGCCGTGCTGATGGACCAGTCCTCGCGGGACAACACCCTCGTGGGCTTCGGGCCTCCGCCGGTCACCCCCAGGGACGCCATCTCACGTCAGTCCTCGGGCGGGACAAGCATCTGAAGCGTTCCCCGGGGATGCCCGATGAGGAAAGAAGGTAGTGCCATCAGCATCAGCGTGCGGGAGCGTCACGCCTCCCACGGTGCGGCAGCTAACGGGGGCCTGGCCGCCTGGTGGGCGGTGATCCGGTGGGCGTGGCGGCTGCTGCGCCGCGAGTGGCGGCAGCAGCTGCTGATCCTGGCGCTGATCATCGTGGCCGTGGCCGCCACGTTCGTGGGCGCGGCGGTCGCGACCACCACCCAGGTCCCGGCGACGGCGGTTTTTGGCACCGCCCAGGACCTGGCTACGTTCCCGGATTCCGGGCCGCAGCTGGCCGGCCAAATAGCCGCGCTGCAGCACCGGTTCGGCCGGGTCGACGTGATCGAGAACCAGACCCTTCGTAAACCCGGCACGGTCTTCACCTACGACCTGCGGGCGCAGAACCCGCACGGCCGGTTCGGCGGGCCAATGCTGTCCCTGGTCAGTGGGCACTACCCGGCCACAGCGGGCCAGGTCGCGGTGACCAGCGGGCTGGCGTCGCAGCTGCGGCTCAGGGTCGGTGACACCTGGCGAGTGGGCGGCACGGCCCGGACCGTGGTGGGCATCGTGGAGAACCCGCAGAACCTGCTGGATGAGTTCGCGCTCGTGCTGCCCGGCCAGGTGACGACGCCGACCCAGACCACTGTCCTGTTCGACGCCCCGGGCGTGAGGCTCTCGTCCATCGGCCCGAACGTGTCCAGCCCAGCGTCGGAGGCGTCCAACGCCGTGATCAATCCCGCGACCATCTCGCTGACCGCGGCCACGCTCGGGATGCTGCTGATCGCCTTGGCCGGGGTCGGCGGCTTCACCGTGCTGGCGCAGCGCCGGCTGCGATCGGTCGGCATGCTCGGGGCGCAGGGCGCCACCGACGGGCATATCGGGCTGGTGGTCCGGGCCAACGGCGTGGTCACCGGCGTCGTCGGCGCGGTCGCCGGGTTCGCGGTCGGCCTGGTGGCCTGGCTGGCCTACCGGCCCAGCGTCGAGTCCAGCGCCAACCACGAGATCGGCGTGTTCCAGCTGCCGTGGCTGGTGATCGTCGTGGCGATGATCCTGGCCGTGCTCGCCGCCTACTTCGCCGCCGCGCGGCCCGCGCGGGCGATCGCCCGGGTGCCGATCGTGACCGCCCTGTCCGGGCGGCCGGCCGCTCCGAGGAAGACCCGCCGCTGGTCGGTGCCGGCCGGCCTGATGTTCCTGGCCATCGCGTTCATCTTGCTGGGCATCGCCGGCGGAGGCCTCGGCGGCACCACCGGCCCAGGCAGCCATAGCTTGCAGCTCGGCGCGCTGGTCCTCGGCTTCCTCGCGATCACTGTCGCGGTGGTGCTCCTGTCCCCGGCGCTGCTGGGGCTGCTGGCGAGGCTGGCCCGCCCGGCCCCGGTCGCCGTCCGCCTGGCGCTGCGCGACCTGGCGCGCTACCGGGCCCGCTCGGGTGCCGCGCTCGCCGCGATCAGCCTCAGCCTGCTGATCGCGGTGATCATCTGCGTGGTGGCCGCGGCCCGGTTCGGCAGCGCGCTCGATTACGTCGGGCCAAACCTGGCATCCAACCAGCTCGTCGTGTACCCCCCGAGCCCGCATACGGTGGCCGGTTCCGGCACAACGAGCGGCCCTCCGCCGCGCCAGGGACCCGGCGCGCACGACAAGATCACAGAGCGGAAGATGAAGAAGGCCGCGCCGACGCTGAGCACGGCGCAGGTAGCCGCGGCGACAGCTACCGCACACGGCATCGCCGCCGCCCTGGGCAGCGGCGACATCATCACGCTGGAAGGCGCGTACGCCACGCTGCAGCACGCTGCCGCCGGGCCCAACTGGACCAGCAGCATCTACGTGGCCACGCCGCAGCTGCTCAGGGCGTTCGGTATC
The DNA here is from genome assembly GCA_036522155.1 of Streptosporangiaceae bacterium. GTDB lineage: Bacteria > Actinomycetota > Actinomycetes > Streptosporangiales > Streptosporangiaceae > UBA9676. Next base: position 11,131 of record DATDGI010000420.1, on the reverse strand, counting down.
ACGCAATCTCAGGTCAGTCCGGCCGCCGACATCCTGACCATGCGGCCGGGGCTGTCGGCGCTGCCGAACATGCAGCTCCTCTACCGCACGCCGCCATGCGCCAGCACCGCCGCCGGCTGCCCGCCAGGCCCCGGGGGCGCCAGCACCCTTCCCTGCGTGCCGGGCTACTGCGTGAACAACCCGGTGATCCAGCAGCTCAGCGCGCTCCCCTCGGGCACCTCGGCGCCGAACACCGTGATCACCGAGCACGCGATCCGCCAGCTCGGGCTGGCCGGCGGCATCGCCACCGCGGGCTGGCTGATCCAGACCGCGCAGCCGCTGACCGCCAGCCAGATCCATAGCGCGGAGCAGGCCGCGGCCGCGGCCGGGATGAGCGTCGAGACCCGCAACAACATCCCGTCACTCACTCAGATCATCGACGTGGCCACCGTCTTCGGGATCCTGCTGGCACTCGGCATCCTGGCCATGAGCGTTGGCCTGGTCCGCAGCGAGACCGCCCGCGACCTGCGGACCCTGACGGCCACCGGGGCGAGCAGCCTGGCCCGGCGGACCATCACCGCCGCCACCGCGGGCGCGCTTGCTCTGGCCGGAGCGGTGACCGGGCTGTTCTGCGGCTATCTCGCGGCCATCGGTTTCTTCCGCACCAACCAGCTGGGCCGTCTGTCCTCGCTGAGCAGCATCCCGGTGACCAACCTGCTGCTGATACTGGTCGGCATGCCCCTGGTGGCGGTGATAGCGGGCTGGCTGCTGGCCGGCCGACAGCCCCCGGCCATCGCCCGCCAGCCTATGGAGTAGAGCGCCTACCTGGCCTGGGAGACTGCAGGGGTGTCCCAGACGAGGGGCACGCGGCCAGGCCCCGATTCAGGTTCCCGGTCTGCCAGGCCAGGTCGCTCCCGGGCACGGCGATGCGCAGTCCCGGCAGCCGGGACCACGATGGTCTCCAGCGACACCTGCAGTTCAGCCGTGCCAGCTGGGCGCCGGCTGCCTGGCGTCACCTGATGCGAGACGGATCGCCTCCGGTTGATGGGGACGGACCGCTCACAGGAATTGGCCCGCCGTGGTCTCTGGCTCGCCGTCCCACACCACAGTCACCACGTCACCCGGGTCGATCACGGCCCATCCGGTCTCGCGCTCCATCCGCACCAGGCCGTCCGGGCGGACCTCCACGGCGGTCAGCTTCTTGTTCCCGGTAGTGACGAACCCGAGGTGGCCGGTCCCGCTGACAACCATGGTGATCGACCCGGGCTTACCGATGAGGGGCTGGAGCAGGTCGCGCATCGTCTCGCCAGTCATCAGCCATCACCTCCAGATATCCCTACCAGCAGGATGCCCCGGCTGGGCGGCCATTCGCGCCGACAGGGTTCGCCAGGGACGGGTGTAGCAACAGGGATCCCGGACTCTTCCAGCAGCCGCGATGCCTCCAGCGCGACGGTGGTCTTGCCCACCCCGACCGGGCCGGTGAAGATCAGGACCGGCACCACAGGCGCGCCGCGCTTCGCATCGGTCACGACGGCCAGCATCGCCAGTGTGCGGCGCCCCGGGCAACCGGGGATACCGGGGCTAACCGCTGGTTACGCGTAACATATGGGGATGGCCGAGACCCGGAACTGCGAGCAGTGCGGCACCGCATTCGTGCCGCGGCGCGAGCACGCCCGGTTCTGCTCTGCCCGCTGCCGGGTCGCATGGAACCGGGAGAAGACCACATACCCGCCGGCGGAAGTCAACGCGCTCCAGTGGTCCATCACCGCGATGAGTGACACGACCCAGCGGCTGGCCCGGATCCGGGCGGCTAACCAGCCGCGGGCGTTCGCGGTGGTCAGCGAGGCGGTCTGGTGGGTCACCATCGTCGACGCCACGATGGTGCGTCATCACCCCGACACCTACGACGCCGTGCTGGCCGCCCGCCCCACCGCCGAGCGCCGGCTGATCGAGGGAACGCTGGCCGGCCTGCGGTTCGTCCGCAACCGGATGGGGAGCCAGGTCGACCACGTTGACTTCATCCGGCCGCACCCCCGCGGCCCGGGCGATGACCGCCTCACGGCCTGGACCTGGAAGTCGCTGCCGACCCCGTCGATGGCATCGCTGCCGCCCAGCGGCCGGGCCTGGGAGCTGAGACGGTACCGGGCCTACCAGGCCCACCTGGCCGGTGCCACCATCGGGGACACCTTCGGCCGGGTGGCGGAGTTCCTCAACCTGGCGGCCGCGGCCGCACTCGGGCCAGCGGACGTCAGCGAGCGGGCGCCTGATCGGCCACTGGCCGGGCAAAGGCACCCGTCGCCCCCTGGCTGACCGCCATATCCTCCAGGCTGCGCCCGGCCGGCTCGGGCAGGACCAGCGTGAGCGCGAACCCCAGCACCGAAACCCCGGCGGTGAGCAGCAAGGTGCCGCGCAGGCCTAGGGAGGTCTGCAGGACCGGGAACAGGAAGACCCCGATGAAGGCGCCGAACTTGCCGATCCCGGCCGAGATCCCGTGCCCGGTGGCCCGCATGCTGACCGGGTACAGCTCGCTGGGCATCACGAACGTGGTGACGTTCGGGCCGAACTCGGTGAAGAAGTAGCTGACCCCGTACACCAGCAGGAACGGCACCACCAGCGTAGTCATGCCCGGCACCAGCCCGATGACGGCGAAGCAGGCCGCCATCATGGCGAACCCGGCCAGCTGCAGCCGCCGGTGCCCGATCCGGTCCAGGCGGGCTATGGCCAGCAGGTAGCCGGGGACGGCCGCCACCACGAAGATGGCCAGCTGCAGGGAGATCTTGGTCATGGTGGAGGCGGTCGGCGAGATCAGGCTCAGGATCTGCGGGGTGGAGATGGTGTTCCCGTAGTAGGCGTAGTCGAGCAGGAACCAGGTTCCAGCCGTGCCGGCCAGCAGGACCAACCAGCGGCGGCTGGTCAGGAACGCCCGCAGCCCGAGTTGCTGCTGGGCCGACCCGCTGCCGTTGCCGCTGATCTGGCCGCCGGTGAAGACGCCCAGCTCGCTGGCGGCCTGCTCCGCGTGCCCCTGGACCTGGACCTGGTAACGCGGCGACTCCGGCATCCGGCGGCGCAGGTAGATCACGGCGGCGGCCGGTATCGCGCCCAGGGCCAGCATCACCCGCCACGCCACGTCATCGCTGGCGCCGGCGCCGAGCAGGGCCAGCGCGACGAGCGGCCCGACGATCAGGCCGAGCGCCTGGGTCGCGAACACCATGCTGACCAGCCGGCCGCGGTCCTTCCGGTTGGCGTACTCGCTCATCAGCACCGCGCTGACCGGGTAGTCACCGCCGACCCCGAAGCCGAGCAGGAAGCGGAACGCGATGAGCACCCAGTAGCCCGGCGAGAGCGCGGACCCGAGCGCACCGGCCACCATGATGACGGCGACGACCCAGTACACCCGCTTGCGGCCAGCGAGGTCGGCGAACCGCCCGAACACGAACGCCCCGAGGAACGCGGCCCCCAGCATGGTGCTGTTGAGCAGGGCAAGCCGCCCGGAGCTGAGGTCCCACTCCTTGGTGATGAGGGTGGACGCGATACCGATGACGAACAGGTCGTAGGCATCGGTGAAGAAGCCCATCCCCGAGACCAGGACCGCCCGCAGATGGAACCGGCTGAGCGAAGCCTCGTCGAGTGCGGTGATCAAATCCCCGGACCGGATCTCGGTCACGCCGTCTCCCGCCTGCTCGTGCCGCCCGTCCGGGTGTGACCGGCGGCGGATGATCCCGCAACTGCGGCGCAAGCTATCCGGCCCAGGCAACGCGACACCGACCTAGAAATTAACGGCAAGTGAACGCAAGATGGTCGGCAGCCGAACAAAGCGCTGTGAGCTTGGGGCCAGTGCGAACTCGATGAGGAGGCAGGCATGGCCTTTAGAACGATAAGGGCGAAAGCCATTGTGGTCACCACGGCCGCCAGCGTGGCCGCCGTGCTCACCATGGGACTGTCCGCGGCGAGCGGTGCGACCGTCACCGCGGGCAGCGGCGACGGCCAGCACGTGCGGCTCGACCGGGTCTTCGTGATCATGCTGGAGAACCACTCCCAGCAGAGCGTCATCGGTGACGCCAACACGCCCTACATCACCTCGCTGGCGCAGCAATACGGCGAGGCCACGCAGTACTACGGGGTGACGCACCCGAGCGAGCCGAACTACATCGCCATGATCAGCGGCTCGAACTGGTTCACCAACAACGACAACCCGGCCAACCGGTTCGATCACACCAACCTGATCGACGAGCTGGAGGCGGCCCACATCAGCTGGGGCGCCTACATGGAGGCGCTGCCCGCGGCGGGTTCGCTGGCCGACTTCTGGCCGTCCAGCACCGACCCGCTCTACGCGTCCAAGCACGACCCGTTCGTGCTGTTCACCGACATCCGCGCCAACCCGGACCTGCTCGCCAACGTCAAGCCCTACACCGACCTGGCCGGTGACCTGAACGGCCCGCACGCGCCGCGCTTCGTGTTCATCACCCCCGACCAGTGCAACGACATGCACGGCGGGGTGAACGACGCCATCGCCGGGCACCCGGAGACCCCCTGCCCGTTCAACAACACCAACGACGACCCGAACGACGTGCGACTGAAGCAGAACGCGGACGCGTTCGTCAAGGGCGCGGTAACGACGATCATGTCCAGCCAGGCGTGGACGCCGCACAGCGCGATCTTCATCGTGTCCGATGAGGGCGACTTCACCGGCAACGCGGTCAACGGCGGCTGGGACTCCCCGGCTGGCTGCTGTGACTCGCCGGTCCTGCCCGCGGGCGACCCGGACATCAGCTCCACCTGGCCGGGTGGGACGTACGGCGGCGGGCTGGTGCCCGCGATCGTGATCGACCCGAGCGGGCCGCACCACTTCGTCAGCAACAACCCCTATAACCACTACTCGCTGCTGCGCACCATCGAGGATGACTGGCACCTGGGTGAGCTTGGCTTCACCAGCGACCACGCCCAGGTCAGCACGATGAACCAGTTCCTGGCCGGCTAAGGGCCGGGCTGGGGGGCCGGCCGCGCCTGCCGCGGCCGGCCCCAGTCCCCCCCGAATTTTCGTCCGCCCCCTTCCCAATCCACAAACGCGATGTATCGTGAGTTACAGGGTGGGGGCCGGCGGCCGGGAAGGACGGCGTGGCACATGTTCGAGCGATTCACCGACCGGGCGCGCCGGGTGGTCGTCCTGGCCCAGGAAGAGGCCAGGATGCTCGACCACAACTACATCGGCACCGAGCACCTCCTGCTCGGCCTGGTCCGCGAGGGCGAAGGGGTCGGGGCCCAGGTACTGGAACGGCAGGGGATCACCGAGGAGGCCGTCCGCCAGCAGGTCGAGCGGATCGTCGGCCGCGGCCAGCCGGGGCCGTCCGGGCACCTGCCGTTCACGCCGCGGGCCAAGACGGCGCTGGAGCTGGCGCGGCGTGAGGCCCTCCAGCTCGGCCACAACTACATCGGCACCGAGCACCTGCTGCTCGGCATGATCCGCGAGGGCGAGAGCCCGGGCGTGCAGGTGCTGATCGAGCTGGGTGCCGACCTCACCCGGGTCCGCCCGCAGGTGATCGAGCTGCTGAGCGGTTACCAGGGGGAGCCGGAGGAGGCCCCCGCCCGGCGCCCCGGCCGGGCCCTCCGCGGGAAGCGTGATCTGCTCGGCCAGCTCGCGGACCGGCTCACCGCCATCGAGTCGCGGCTGTCGGCGCTGGAGCACCGGGTCGGCACCGGGCCAGACACCAGCGACCTGGACCGGGACCTCGCGCAGCTCCGCCGGGACAAGGAGGCCGCCATCGACGGCCAGGACTTCGAGACCGCCGCGGCGATGCGGGACATCGAGAAGCACCTGCTGGCCGAGAAGGCGGCCCGGGAGCGGGCGTGGTCGGCGGCCCGCGGGGACCGCCTGTCGCTGACCGACGAGTTCGAGCGGCTGCAGGCGCTGCTCCGCCAGCACGGCATCGAGCCCCAGAAGCCGCAGGAGCCCCAGGAGCGCGAGGAGCCCCAGCACGGCGCGGCTTGAGGCCGTGCCCTAACCTCCGGCCAGCGCCCGGCGGTAGGCCCGCCAGCCGCCGTAGCTGGTGATGTCCGGGTAGCCGCCACGGTCAAGCTCCCCGCGCCGCAGCACCATGCCAAACGACAGCTCCGCCCCGGCGGCCCCGGCCAGCTCCACCATCGACAGCTCAAGCTCGGGCGGCTCGCCCGCCAGCAGCTCCCAGAGCTGGCCCATCGGCACGTCGTACAGCTCGCCCAGGATGGCCGCCCCGCCCGCGCCGGCCGGGCACAGCGCGGGGTATTCATCCCGGACCGAGTAGAGCCGGTAGCGCGGCGCGGTCCGCCGCTCGCCCACCAGCGGCGTACCCGCGATGTGATGGTGCAGCGCGCCGCCGCTCATCCCGTCACCGGTCAGGAACATCGGCGGCATCCGTGCCTCCCTCCGGCAGCCCCACGATGTCATCCGGCCGGACCGGCACCCGCCGCAGCGGCCGCCCGGTCGCCGCCCGCACCGCGGCCACGATGGCCGGCGTGACCGAGATCGTCGGCGGCTCGCCCACGCCGCGCAGGCCGTACGGGGCGTGCGGGTCGGCCAGTTCCAGGATGTCCAGCTTCATGGGCGGCATGTCCAGGATGGTGGGGATCAGGTAGTCGGTGAACGACGGGTTGCGCACCACCCCGTCCGCCACCTGGATCTCCTCCATCAGCGCCAGCCCGAGCCCCTGCGCGCTGCCACCGTGGATCTGGCCCGCCACCGCGAGCGGGTTCATCGCCTTGCCCACATCCTGCGCGGTGGCCAGCTCGACCACCTTGACCAGCCCCAGCTCGGTGTCCACGTCGACCACCGCCCGGTGCGCGGCGAAGGCGTACTGGACGTGCGCGTTGCCCTGGCCGGTCTCGGGATCGATGGGCTGGGTCGGCCGGTGCCGCCAGGTGACGGTTTCTGTGATCGCCTCGTCCCCGAGCACCTCCGCCAGATCCGCCAGCACCCGCCCGCCGCGGACGGTGACCTGGCCACCGGCCAGCGCCAGGTCCGCGGCCGGGACGCCATACCGCCCCGCCGCCCGGGTGAGCACCGTCGCCCGGACTGCCGCGCAGGCGGCCTGCACCGCCCCGCCGGTGACATAGGTCTGCCGGGACGCCGACGACGAGCCGGCGCTGCCCACCGTGGTGTCGGCCGGCTGGACCACCACGCTGTCGACCCCCAGCTCGGTCCTGGCGATCTGCCCCTGCACGGTGACCAGTCCCTGCCCGACCTCGGCGGCCGCGGTGTGCACGGTGACGGCGGGCTGGCCGGCCACCACCGCCAGCGTGACCCGCGCGGTCGAGTAGTCGTCGAAGCCCTCGGAGAAGCCGACGTTCTTGATGCCGATGCCGTAGCCGACGCCGCGCACCACGCCTTCCCCGTGGGTGGTGTTGGACACCCCGCCGGGCAGCTCCCGCAGGTCAGGCTCGCCCGGCGTGGCCCGCGCGGCGGGCAGCGGCGCGTCCCGCACCCGGCGGAGCAGTTCCGCGACCGGGGCCGCCGAATCGACCACCTGCCCGGTGGGCATGACCGACCCCTCCGACATCGCGTTGCGGATGCGCAGCGCCACCGGATCCATCCCCAGCCGCCGGGCCAGCTCGTCCATCTGGGACTCGTAGGCGAAGCAGGCCTGCACCGCGCCGAACCCGCGCATCGCCCCGCACGGCGGGTTGTTGGTGTACGCGGCGTACACGTCCATGCTGACGTTCGGCACCTCGTACGGACCCGCCCCGAGCGTCGCCGCGTTCCCCGCCACCGCCGGGGAGCTGGACATGTACGCCCCGCCGTCCAGGTAGATCCGCCCGGTGACGGACACCAGCCGGCCGTCGGCGGTGGCCGCGTGCTGGTAGTAGAGCCGGGCCGGGTGCCGGTGGACGTGGCCGAAGAACGACTCCTCGCGCGAGTAGACCATCTTCACCGGCCGGCCGGTGCGCAGCGCCAGCAGGCAGGCGTGGATCTGCATGGACAGGTCCTCGCGGGCGCCGAACGCGCCGCCCACCCCGGCCAGCACCAGCCGCACCCGGTCCTCGGGCAGGCCCAGGCTGGCCGCGACCTGGGCCCGGTCCACGTGCAGCCACTGGGTGGCCACGTACAGCTCGACCCCGCCCTCGCCGTCCGGCACCGCCAGCCCGGACTCCGGACCGAGGAACGCCTGGTCCTGCATGCCGACCTGGTACGTCCCGCTGACCACCAGATCGGCCGGCACGTGCGGATCTCCCCTCCGGATCCGCACGTGCCGCACCAGGTTGCCCCCGGGCTGGACGGCGTCCGCGCCGGGCCGCAGGGCGGCCTCCGCGTCGGTCACCGGGCCGAGCACCTCGTAGTCGACGCCGATCGCGGCCGCCGCCCGGCGCGCGGTTTCCGGGTGGTTGGCGGCCACGATGGCGACCGGTTCACCCTGGTAGCGGACCTCGTCCCCGGCCAGCACCGGCTGGTCCGTGGCTTCCAGCCCGAACGTCTTGCGGCCCGGCACGTCATCCTGGGTGAGCACCGCGGCGACCCCGGGCCGCCGCAGCGCGCGGGACGTCTCGACCGCCCTGATCCGGGCCCGGGGATGCGGGCTGCGCAACGTCGCGCCCCACAGCATGTCCGCCAGCCACAGGTCGGACGAGAACGCGAACTCACCGGTCACCTTGAGCGTGCCGTCCGGCCGGGCCACGCTGGCGCCGACACCCTGCCCGTCCCGGCCGGTGACCGTCCCCGCCGCGGCCGGCGGGCCGGCCGGCATCCGCCCGCTCATCCGGGCCGCCGGGCCGCCGCCAGCCGGACGGCGTCGAGGATCTTCTCGTACCCGGTGCACCGGCACAGGTTGCCGGCCAGCGCCTCCCGGATCTCGGGGTCGGATGGCTGCGGGATCCGCCGCAGCAGGTCGTCGGTGGCGACGACCAGCCCCGGCGTGCAGAACCCGCACTGGACCGCGCCGGCGTCCACGAACGCCTGCTGCACCGGCCCGGGCGCCCCGCCGCCGGCGATCCCTTCCACCGTGCGGACGTCCCGGCCCTCCGCCTGCCCGGCCGCGACCAGGCAGGCGCACACCACCACCCCGTCCAGGTACACCGTGCACGACCCGCATTCGCCCTGCTCGCAGGCGTTCTTCGAGCCCGGCAGGCCGAGCCGCTCGCGCAGCACGTACAGCAGCGACTCGCCTTCCCACACGTCGTCGGCGACCGTGGGCATGCCGTTCACCGTGCAGTTCACCCGCATCAGGCGTCCCCCCGCTGGAACGACCGCCAGGTCCAGGCCAGCGTCCGGCGGGCCATCACGGCCAGTGAGTGCCGGCGGTAGGCGGCGCTGCCCCTGACGTCGTCGATCGGGGCAGCCGCCTGCGCCACCAGATCGGCAAAACGCGCCGCGACCGCCTCGGGCAGCGGCCCGCGCGACTCCCACAGCCCCTGGTCGGCCAGTTCGGCGCTGAGGAAGTCCTCGGCCGCCCCGGCCGGCCGGGGGGTCGGTGCGGCCGACCCGAACCCGGTGCCCACCCGCCCGCGGCCCGGGTGCAGCGCTAGCGCGAACGAGGACACCGCGATCACCATCGCGTTGCGCACCCCGACCTTCGCGAACTGCTGCGGCCCGTCCGCCGCCGGCACCTCGATCGCCGCGATCAGCTCGTCGGCCGCCAGTGCCGACCGCTTCACCCCGGTGTAGAACTCACGGATCGGGATCCGCCGGGTGCCGCGCAGCGATTCGGCCAGCACCACCGTGTCGCAGGCCAGCAGCGGGGGATGGGCGTCGCCGGCCGGCGACGCCGAGCCGAGGTTGCCGCCCACCGTGCCCCGGTTGCGGATCTGCGGCGACCCGACCGTCCGCGACGCGAGCGCCAGCCCGGGCAGCTGACCGGCCAGCTCGCTGATGACCCGGGCATACGGGACGCCGGCCCCCAGCCGGATCACGCCGTCACTGGCGGACCATTCGGCCAGCCCGCCGATCCCGGTCAGGTCCAGCAGCGCGGCCGGCCGGGCGCGGTCGAAGTTGATGTCGACCATTACGTCGGTGCCGCCGGCCAGGGGCAGCGCGCCCGGCTCGCCCGCCTTGATGGCGAGTGCGTCCGACCAGGTGGCAGGCCGGAAGAACTCCATGCTGGACAGTACAGCCCCGCCCCCTCGCGGCCGGCCAGGCACGAAACCCCCTAAACCCCGGGCGCCGGCCGGGCGTCCATTTGGTGCTTCCTACAAAGACCAGATCTATTCTTAACGGTAGCCACCCGGCCAGCCCGGGTCCCATCCCGCGGGCCGTCCGGGGTGGCCGCGACCGGCCCAGGAGGAGACTGGCCATGCTGCTGCGCACGCTGGTGGCCGCCCCCGGGCTGCGGTTGCGGGTCCTGGCCGGTCAGGAGGACCTGGACCGGCCCATCGCCGGCGTGTTCACCACCGATCTGCTGGATCCGCGCCGGTACCTGGCGGGCGGCGAGCTGGTGCTGACCGGGCTGATGTGGCGCCGCACCGAGGCCGACTCGGGCACGTTCGTGGCCGCGCTGGCGGGCGCGGGGGTGGCCGCGCTGGGGGCCGGCGACGCCGCGCTGGGGTCGGTCCCGCCCGACCTGGTCGACGCCTGCCGGGAGTACCGGCTGCCGCTGTTTGAGGTGCCGGTCGACGTGTCGTTCGCGGCCATCACCGAGCAGGTGCTGCGATCCCTGCTGGCGCCGGGGGAGGGCCCGGACGTCCGCCACCGGCTGCTGGCGGCGGCGGACGCGGCCACGCCCGGCTGGGACACCCGCCCCACGGCCGGCGCGGTGACCGTCCTGCTCGCCGCCGCGGACGCGGAATACGGGCTGGCCGGCTGGGCCGTGTCGGCCACCGGCCGGCTGGTCGCCCCCGGCCTGTCCGGGCCGGGCTGGGTGGCCGCATTCCCCAACGCACGCGCGGACAGATCATTGGCCGCCGCCGGGCCGGGCCCGGACGCCGGGCTGCGGCTGGCCCTGGCCCGGGCCGGCCTGGCGGCGCCGGAGCTGCCCGCCAGCGTCACCCTGGAAGGCACGCCGTTCACGCTATACCAGGTGGCTGGCCCATCAGCGCACCCGCTGGCCGGCTGGTTCCTGGTACTGGCCGGTGACGCTGCGGCCTGGGACGGTGAGCAGCGCGCGGCCGCGGCCGAACTGGCCGGGCTCGTCGCCGGGCAGCTGGCCCGCGACGAAGGCGGGCGGCAGGCCGCCCGCAGGTCGGCGGACGCGGT
>DATDGI010000419.1:0-1824 GCA_036522155.1 Streptosporangiaceae bacterium | reverse complement strand
GAGCTGGCCGGCATCGTCGCCGCGGCGGGCGCCGACACGGTGATCTGCGACGGCGAGCTTACCCCCAGCCAGCTCCGGCGGCTGGAGGGCGTGGTGCAGGTCAAGGTCATCGACCGAACCGCGCTGATCCTGGACATCTTCGCCCAGCACGCCCGCAGCAAGGAAGGCAAGGCCCAGGTCGAGCTGGCGCAGCTGCAGTACCTGCTGCCGCGGCTGCGCGGCTGGGGCGAGTCGCTGTCCCGGCAGGCGGGCGGCCGGGTGGCGGGCGGCGGCGGCATCGGCACCCGCGGCCCCGGTGAGACCAAGATCGAGACAGACCGGCGGCGGATCCGGACGCGGACGGCTAAGCTGCGCCGCCAGCTGGCCGAGATGTCGATCGGCCGGGAGATCCAGCGCGGGCAGCGCCGCCGCCGGGAGGTGCCGTCGGTGGCCATCACTGGCTATACCAACGGCGGCAAGTCCAGCCTGCTGAACCGGCTCACCGGCGCCGGTGTGCTGGTGGACGACTCGCTGTTCGCCACCCTGGACCCGTCCGTGCGGCGCGCCCGGACCCCCTCGGGCCGCTGGTTCACGCTGACCGACACCGTCGGGTTCGTCCGGCACCTGCCGCACCAGCTGGTCGAGGCGTTCCGGTCCACCCTGGAGGAGGTCACCCAGGCCGACCTGATCCTGCACGTGGTCGACGGCAGCGACGCCGAGCCGCAGGCGCAGCTGGTGGCGGTCAGGGAAGTGCTGGCCAGCATCGGGGCCGGCGACGTGCCGGAGATCGTGGTCGTCAACAAGGCCGATACCGCCGACCCGGTCCTGGTCAAGGGGATACAAGCCAACGAGCAGGAGTGCGTGGTGGTCTCGGCCCACACCGGTGCGGGCCTAGGTGAGCTGCTGGCGGCCATCGACCGCAAACTGCCCCGGCGTGATCAGCAGGTCAGCGTGGTGATCCCGTACCGGCGCGGGGATCTGCTGGCGCGGGCCCACCAGGAGGGCGAGGTGCTGGCCGTGCGGCACGGCGCGGACGGCACCGAACTGACCGCGCGGGTCCCGCCGGAACTGGCCAGCGAGCTCGTCAGCGTCACTGTGGCAAATACCACTTTTTAGCCGCTGCCGGGATTGGCGGGATCGGGCATGATCCTTTCGCAGGTCGGCTGCCTGCGGAAATGGCGCCCGGCTGAGGCGAATGCCCAGCGGTGCGGCACCCGCGGGCTTGCGTGCCGAAGCGGCCGGGTGAGCGCGGTAAGCGGAATGGGCGGTGAAATCAGGCCTGCGATCTTCATATGGCCTGTACAAGGACCCTGTTGTGCAATACCGTGACTGAACCGATATGTTGGTTGCCGCATCCTCGCGGCGCCCGGCTTGTTTCTTGATCGAAGTTGACTCTCATCGGGTGCCCGGGGTGCTTTACGACGAGGGCATGAGAGCACGAGCCAGGGCAGGTGAACGCACATGACGCAGGGATCCCGTAGCTGGGGTCGTCCTGCCCGGGGGTGTGCCCACCGATGACCGTCCGTCTGCTCACCAACATCGGCCGGCTGTGGACCGGGTCCGAGGTGTGGAACAACGCCGCCATCCTGACCCTGGACGACCGGATCGCCTGGGTCGGGCCAGCGGCTGAACTGCCGCGCAGCCTGCCCGGCGTGGTGAACGACATCGTCGACGTCGACGCCGTGGAGAACCTGAACGGCGGCCTGGTCACGCCGGGCCTGATCGACGCCCACACCCACCCGGTGTACGCGGGCAACCGGTGGGCCGAGCTGGCCATGCGCTCGGGCGGATCGTCCCCGAACGAGATCGCCGCGGCCGGCGGCGGGATGGTGTCCACGGTCACCG
>DATDGI010000418.1:0-5957 GCA_036522155.1 Streptosporangiaceae bacterium | reverse complement strand
CCGGCCGCGCTGGTGGCGATCATCCTGCTGGGCGGCGTGGTGATCGCGCTGCTGCAGCCCGCCTCCCCGGTCACCCGGCCGCTCGATCCGCGCAACGTGGGCGGCGACGGCACGCACGCGCTGGCCGCGCTGCTGGCCGGGCAGGGCAAGCGGGTGACGATCGCCGGGACCGCCGCTGCCGCCCTGGCCCAGGCGGGCCAGGCGCACGGCGCGGTGGTCGTCACCGATCCCGGACTGCTGACCGGCGGATCACTGGCCCGGCTCGCGGCCGGACAGGCCGACCTGCTGATCGTCGCCCCCGGCCGGAGCGCGCTGCGGGCGCTGGCGCCCGGGGTCACCCTGGCCGGCCTGGCGCCGGTAGCCAGCCACCGCCCCGGCTGCGGGTGGCCAGGCGGGCAGCTGGCCGGGCCCGCCGACACCGGCGGCGAGCTGCTGACCTCGGCCGTCCGCGGTGCCTGGCGCTGCTACCCGGCGGCCCCCATCCCCAGCCCGCGGGTGGCTCCGGGCACCGGGTACGCCTCGCTGGTGCGCTACGCCAGCCGCGGCCGGATCATCAGCGTGCTGGGCACCGGCACCCCGCTCACGAACGGCCACCTGGGCGCGGACGGCAACGCCGCGCTCGCGCTGAACCTGCTGGCCCCGGACTCCCGCGTGGCCTGGCTGCTGCCATCACCGGTGATCGTCCCGGCGGGCCGCTCGGTACCCAGCCTGATACCCGGCCCGATGTACCTGGTGCTGGCCGAACTCGCCATCGCCGCGGTGCTGGCCGCGCTGTGGCGGATGCGCAGGTTCGGGCCGCTGGTGGCCGAGCCGCTGCCGGTGGTGGTCCGCGCCAGCGAGACCGTGGAAGGCCACGGCCGGCTGTACCGGTCCCGGCGGGCGCGGGGCCGGGCCGCTGCCGCACTGCGCGCCGCTACCGTGGCGCGGATCACGGCCCGCACCGGGCTGCCCGCCGGGACCGCACCGGAGGCGGTCAGCCAGGAGCTGGCCGGCCGAACCGGCCGCACCGCAAGCGAGATCCAGGACATGCTGTTCGGGCCGGACCCCGGTGACGACGGTGGGCTGGTGCGGCTCGCGGCTGACCTTGACACGCTGGAAGGGCAGGTGCTCACGCAGTGACTGCCGAATACCCGCTCGCGGCCGGGCTGGGCTCGCCCGGGGAGCCCGGGCCAGGCCCGGCGCCCGCACCGGAGACGGCGCCCATGCCGGAAACGGCGCCCGCGCCGGGAGCAGCCGCTGGCCCCGGACTGCGCTCCGCGCTTGAGGCGGTCCGGGCCGAAGTCGGCAAGGCGGTGGTCGGCCAGGACCCGGTCGTCACCGGGCTGGTGATCTGCCTGCTCTGCCGGGGCCATGTCCTGCTGGAAGGCGTCCCGGGCGTGGCCAAGACGCTGCTCGTGCGGGCGCTGGCCAGCGCGCTGTCGCTGCGCAGCACCCGGATTCAGTTCACCGCCGACCTCATGCCGGGCGACGTTACCGGCTCGCTCATCTACGACGCGAGAACGGCGCAGTTCCAGTTCCGGGAGGGCCCGGTCTTCACCAACCTGCTGCTGGCCGACGAGATCAACCGGACCCCGCCGAAGACCCAGGCGGCGCTGCTGGAGGCGATGGAGGAGCGGCAGGTCTCGGTGGAGGGAACGCCGCGCCCGCTGCCCGAGCCGTTCCTGGTCGCGGCCACCCAGAACCCGATCGAGTACGAGGGGACCTATCCGCTGCCGGAGGCTCAGCTCGACCGGTTCCTGGTCAAGCTGTCCGTGCCGGTTCCGGAGCGGCAGGACGAGATCGCCGTGCTGGCCCGGCACGCGGGCGGGTTCGACCCCACCGACCTGGGCGCGGCCGGGATCAGGCCGGTGGCGGGCGCCGCGGATCTGGCCGCCGCCCGGGCGGCGATGGCGGCGGTCACGATCACGCCCGAGGTCACCGGGTACATCGTGGACCTGGCCCGGGCCACCCGGCAGTCCCCGTCGCTGCGGCTCGGCGTGTCACCGCGCGGCGCCACCGCATTGCAGGCGACCAGCCGCGCCTGGGCGTGGCTGGCCGGCCGGGACTATGTGATCCCCGACGACGTCAAGGCCCTGGCCCGGCCGACGCTGCGGCACCGGGTGCAGTTGCGGCCGGAAGCCGAACTGGAAGGCGCAACGGCCGACGGCGTGCTGGACGCCGTGCTCGCGACGGTGCCTGTGCCGCGATGACCCTGACCGGCCGGGCCGCGCTGGCCGCGCTGATCGGGGCGCTGGTGATCGTGGCGGCCCGGGACGGGGCCGCCCTGCTGGCCGTGAACGGGCTGCTGCTGGCGGCGATCGTGGCCGACGTGGCGCTGGCGGCGCGGACCGGCCCGATCAGGCTGACCCGGGCCGGTGAGACCAAGGTGCTGCTCGGGCAGAGCGCGCCGGTCACCCTGACGGTCGCCAACCCGGGCCGGCGGACGCTGCGGGCCGACATCCGCGATGCCTGGGTGCCGAGCGCCGGGGCACAGCCGCATCATGCGCGGGTCCGCATCCCCGCGGGCAGCCAGGCCGCGCTCACCACGACGCTCACCCCCACCCGGCGGGGTGACAAGCAGCCGGCGATCGTCACTATCCGCTCACGTGGGCCGCTCGGGCTCGCCGCCCGCCAGGCCCGGCGGCAGGTGCCATGGACGGTGCGGGTGCTGCCGCCGTTCCGCAGCCGCCGGCACCTGCCGGAGAAGCTGTCCCGGCTGCGCCAGCTCGACGGGCAGCACCGGGCGCTGCTGCGGGGGCAGGGCAGCGAGTTCGACTCGCTGCGCGAGTATGTGATCGGCGACGACGTCAGGTCCATCGACTGGCGGGCCACCGCGCGGCGCCGCGACGTGGTGGTGCGCACCTGGCGGCCGGAGCGTGACCGCCGCATCCTGATCGTGCTCGACACCGGCCGCACCTCGGCGGGCCGGGTGGGCGGCACCCCCCGGCTGGATACCTCGATGGACGCGGCGCTGCTGCTGACCGCGCTGGCCGTGCGCGCCGGCGACCGGGTCGACTTCCTGGCGGTGGACCGGCAGCTGCGGGCGAGGGTAGTGGGCGCCTCGCGGTCCGCGGTGCTGCCCGCGGTCACCGAGGCGATGGCCGCCATCGAGCCGGAACTGGTGGAGACCGATGCCGCCGCCCTGGCCAGTGCCGCGCTCACCACCGCCCGCCAGCGCAGTCTCATCGTGCTGCTGACCGACCTCAACCCGGCCGCGGTCGAGGAGGGGCTCCTGCCCCGGCTGCCGTTGCTGGCGGCCCGCAACCAGGTGCTGGTGGCGGCGGTTGCCGACCCGGCCCTGGCCGAGATGGTGGCCGGCCGGGACGACGTCGGCCAGGTCTACGCGGCGGCCGCGGCGGAGCAGGCCCGGGCGGGCCGGCAGCGGATCTCGGCCCTGCTGCAGCGCCATGGCGCACTGGTGGTGGACGCCACGCCGGACCGGCTGCCGCCGGTGCTCGCCGACGCCTACCTGGAACTCAAGGCCGCCGGCCGCCTCTAACAACCCACCGTTGGCGCCGCCCACCGTCGGCTCCAGAACCGGACGTGGACGATAAGGGCTGCTATAGCGACCCGAATAGTCCACGTCTGGGGCCGGGCGGAGCGCGGTCAGCCGGCCACCGGGACGGTGTCCGGCGCCTCCGCGATGTCCGCGGTCTGGCCGGCCGCGACCGCGCGGCGGCCGAGCACCAGCACATAGGTCAGGAACGCCGTCTCGGCCACCCCGCCGATGGCGATCCGCGCCCAGGTGGGCAGGGGCGACGGGGTGACGAAGGCCTCGATGGCGCCCGACACCAGCAGCACCACCACCAGGCCGAGCGCGATGGTGACGGCGGACCGGCCTTCCTCGGCCAGGGCCTGGCCGCGCGGCCGGGGGCCGGGGTCGATCACGGTCCAGCCCAGCCGCAGCCCGGTGGCCGCGGCCAGGAACACCGCCGACAGTTCCAGCATCCCGTGCGGCAGGATCAGCGCGAAGAACAGCACACCCTTGCCGTGGGAGATCATCAGGGCACCGTCCACCGCGATGTTCGCGGCGTTGTCGAACAGAACCAGCAGCGTGGGCAGCCCCAGCGCGATCCCGAAGATAAGCGCCAGCGCCGCCGCCCACACGTTGTGGGTCCATACCTCGGCCGCGAACGCGGGTGCCGCATACTGCGAGTAGTAGCCCTGGAACTGGTGGTTCACCAGTTGCCGGACTTCGGACGCGGGCAGCAGCGCGGCCTGCAGGGCCGGAGACCGGGCCAGCCACCAGCCCATGACCAGCGCGGCCGCCAGGGAGCCGGCCGCGGTGGCCAGCCACCACCAGCGCGCCCGGTAGGCCATCGCCGGGAAGGACACCAGCACGAATCGGCCGACGATGCCCCAGTCCGCCGCGTGCGCGCCGGTCACCGCCGCCCGGGCCCGGGCCACCCGGCTGGACAGGCCCGCCACCAGGATTGGGTCGTGGGCGGCCGCCCTCACCGCGGACAGGTGGGTCGTGGTCCGCTGGTAGAGCGTGACCAGTTCGTCGATCTCCGGGCCGGTCAGCCGGCGCCGCCGCTTGACCAGTTCGTCCAGCCGCCGCCATTCCGGCTCGTGCGCGGCCACATAGGCGTCCACGTCCACGACAGGAGACTACTGGCGGGCTGGCCATTAGCCTTAGCCGCAAACGGTAGGAGACTGGGAGCGAACGTGGCGGACGTGGTCACCGGGGAAGCTGTCGTCCTCGACGTGCCGTGCGCCCGGTTTCCCAGCCGCCTCGCGGCGCTCGGGATCGACCTGCTCATCCAGTTCGTGGTGATGTTCGTCCTGCTGATCATCGTGGGGGCGAGCGCGTCCGGGCAGGGCCTGGACGCTGCCACGGCCGCGGCCCTGGTGATCACCATCATCGTGCTCACGCTGATCGGCTACCCGATCATCTGGGAAACCACGACCCGTGGCCGGTCGCCCGGCAAGTTCGCGCTCGGCCTGCGGGTCGTCAGCGACGATGGCAGCCCGGAACGCTTCCGGCAGGCGCTGGTCCGCGGGCTGGCGACGATCGTGGATTTCTGGCTGGTGCCGTTCATCGGCGTGCCCGCCCTGATCTGCTCGCTGCTGTCGGCCAAGGGCAAGCGGCTCGGCGACGTATTCGCCGGCACCTTCGTCATCCAGCAGCGGCTGCCCGCGCGGCGGGGTGCGGCGGCGAGGCCGCCGGAGATGCCGGCCGAACTGGCCGCCTGGGCGGCGGGCCTGGAACTGTCCGGCCTCACCGACCAGACGGCCGCCATGGCCCGCGGGTATCTGGGCCGGCTGCCGGAGCTGACCCCGGGCGCCCGGGCCGAACTCGGCAACCGGATCGCGGCGGCGGTGCAGGCGCAGATCGCGCCGCCGCCCCCGGCCTGGACCCCAGTGCCCGTCTATCTGACCGCGGTACTTGCCGAACGGCACCAGCGGGAGCAGGCGCGGCTGATGCCAGCGGCCCCGGCCCGGCCGGCCACGGCCACGGCCGTCCCGGCCGCCGGCCCGCCGGCACCTGGCGCCGGATCACCGGCCGCCGGGTCAGCCGCCGCCGGGTCAGCCGCCGCCGGGGGGCCGTGGGCCGCTCCGGCACCGCCGCCCCCGGTCACCGAACGGGCTGGGCAGGCCAGCGAAGGGGAGGAAGCGCCAGCCCAGCCGATCAGCCCGCCCCCGCCGGGTACCGGGTTCGCCCCGCCACGGTGAGCTGACCGATCCGGTGACCTGGGGCCAGCAGGCGCTTCCGCCAGCCGATGAAGACACCCATGCCTGACGCCGATCCCGCCGCCGCGCCGGCCGCCGATGGCCCCGCCGCCGGGGCCGGGGCCGCTGGGCCCGCGCGGCGCCGCACCGTTCCGGCACCGCCGGCCTCCGGCTCCCCGGCTCTCCCGCCGGCTCCCCCGGCCCTGGATTCCGCGGGCACCTCTCCCCCGGCCCTGGATTCCGCGGGCACCTCTCCCCCGGCCCGGGATTCCGCGGGCACCTCTCCCTGGGACCGGGATTCCGCC
>DATDGI010000417.1:0-4730 GCA_036522155.1 Streptosporangiaceae bacterium | reverse complement strand
CAGGAAGGGCGGGCAATGACGCTGCAGCCGATGCCGGAGGACTGGGAGCGGGCCGTCGCGGTCGTGGCTCACCCCGACGACCTGGAGTACGGGGCCGCGGCCGCGATCGCGCGGTGGACCCGGCAGGGCAAGCACGTGGCCTACGTGCTGGCCACCAGGGGTGAGGCGGGCATCGAGGGCATGGCCCCCGACGTGGTCGGGCCGCTGCGGGTCGAGGAGGAGCGGCGCAGCGCCGCCGTCGTCGGCGTGTCCGACGTGGACTTCCTCGACCACCCGGACGGGCTGGTGCAGTACGGCCTTCCGCTGCGCCGGGACCTGGCCGCCGCGCTCCGCCGGCACCGGCCCGAGGTGGTCCTGACCATGAGCTTCGACCTCACCTGGGGCGACGAGGGCCCGGTCAACCATGCCGACCACCGGGCGGTCGGGCTGGCTACCATGGACGCCTGCCGCGACGCGGCCAACTCCTGGGTGTTCCCCGACGCCGGCCCGGCCTGGCACGGCATCAAGACCATCTACGTGGCCGGCAGCACCAGCCCCACCCACTTCGTGGACACCACCGGCACCATCGAAGCCGGGATCGCGTCCCTCCGCGAGCACAAGGCCTACCTGGACGGGCTCGGCGGCGAGTTCGACCCCGACGACTTCCTGCGCAAGATGGCTGGTTACCTCGGACTCGCGGCCGGCTGCGAGTACGCGATGGGCCTGCGCCGCTACCCGGCCTGACTCACCCGTTCGGGTAGGCGAGCACCACCCAGACCTGCCCGCGCGCGAACGTCATCCGCTGACCGGTGCTGGTGGTGAAGATGGTCCCGTGCCCGGTCCGCGGCCGGTACCAGTGCACGTGCCACTCCTCGCCGCCGCGCAGCACCAGCGCGGTGCCCGACCCGGTGCTCTCCGCGTAGGGGGGACGGCTGCCGTATTCCAGGAAGCGGGACGTGCGCACCGTGGTGTGCTGGATCACCACCGTGGCCGGCCCGAGCCGCCCGCTGTCGGTGGTCATCGCCGGGCTGCCGTCCATCGACACCAGCCACCGGTGCTGCGACGGCGACCACTGGAACCGGAACGAGGCCGCCGGGTAGGACACCGACACCGACCGCACGGGCCGGCCCCCGGGCGGCGGTGGGCCGAACCGGAACCCGATGTCGCGCGCCTTGCTGGCATGGCGCGCCTGCCGCAGCAGCACCGAGGTCTGGGCGTACAGGTTGTAAGGGGCGATCTGGTTGGTGCCCCGGTAGTAACCGCTGGCGGTGCCCGCGTACAGGTCCACGATCCGGGCGATCGCGTGGATGTAGGGCAGCAGCGCGGCGGTCGCGCCCGAGTAGGCGAACGCGGGCTTGCCGAACTGCCCCAGCAGTTCGATGTCGTCCTCCCGGGCGCTGCGCACCGGCCCGATCACCGGCGGGAAGTGGGAGGAGAAGACGGCCAGGAACCGGCTCAGCCCGCCCTCGACCGGTAGCACGTAGACGATGTCCGCGCTGCCGAGGCCAGTCTGGGGCCGCGCGTAGACGATGTTGTCGATCTTCACCGCGAGCACCCGGCGCAGGTAGGGGATGCGCTCGCCGGTGAACGGGGACCGCAGCGGCCCGGCCGGGCGGGACACGGTGGGACTGGCCGCGCGCGCGGCCGCGGCCGGCCGCGCGGGCGTGCTGCCGCCACTGCTGCACCCCGCGGCCGTCGCCGCCACCAGGCCAGCGAGAACGAGCACCGAGGCCGCCGCAAGGGCGATCTTCTGCCGAGTCCACATCATGATTTGTCCAGGCCAGCGAGCCAGTCAGGCCGGTAGCCCCCGTCGCTGTTACCCCGGGATGTGCCCGGTAACCACCGGTCGCAAGCGAGGCCGTCAGCCTACCGGCCAGCTGTGCACCGGATCGCCGGTATGCATGAGGGCCAGATAGCGCTCGGTCATCGCCAGCAGCGCGTCCTCCCGCCCCATCCCGCCCTTGTCCTCCAGCACATGCACCGTGTCGGCCTGCCAGGTCGCACCGGTCCGTGCCGTCAGGCAGCGCTGCTCGACAATGTCCAGCATGCGGTCGGCATGGGGCTGCTCGACCTGGCGGCGCCGCAGCCCCTCCCGCGCCAGCGGGAGCAGGTGGCGCAACGTCAGTTCGGTCACCGGCAGCTCGCCCAGTCCCGGCCAGTAAACGCTGGCGTCGATCCCGCGCCGGGCCGCCTCGTTCAGGTTGTCGCGGGCGGCCGCGAAGGACATCTGCGTCCAGATCGGCCGCTCCGACTCGGCCAGGGTGTGCACCAGCCCGTAGTAGAACGCGGCGTTGGCGATGACGTCGGTGACCGTCGGGCCGGCCGGCAGCACCCGGTTCTCGATCCGCAGGTGCGGCTCCCCGTCGTCCACCGCGTACACCGGCCGGTTCCAGCGGTAGACGGTGCCGTTGTGCAGGGCCAGCTCGGCCAGTTCCGGGGTGCTGCCGCTTTCCAGGTCGGCTTCCGGATCGTCGTCCTCGCACAGCGGCAGCAGCGCGGGGAAGTAGCGCAGGTTCTCCTCGAACAGGTCGAACACCGAGGTGATCCACTGCTCCCCGAACCACACCCGGGGCCGCACCCCCTGCGCCTTGAGCTCTTCCGGCCGGGTGTCGGTGGCCTGGAGGAACAGCGGGATCCGGGTTTCCCGCCACAGTTCCTTGCCGAACAGGAACGGCGAGTTGGCGGCCAGGGCCACCTGGATCGCCGCGACCGCCTGGGCGGCGTTCCAGTAGTTGCCGAACGTATCCGGGCTGACCTGCAGGTGCAGCTGGACGCTGGTGCAGGCGGCCTCGGGCATGATGCTGTCCACGTAGGTGAGCAGCCGCTCGGGGCCCTCGATCCAGATCCGCATCTCCTCCCCGCGCGCCTCGCACATCTGCTCGTTCAGCAGCCGGAACCGGGGGGTGGGCGACATCGAGTCCTCGCGGATGTCGGCCTCGCGCAGCGTCGGCAGGATCCCGATCATCGCCAGCCGGGTGCCGACGGTGCCGGCCCGGGCGTCGGCGTGGGCGAGGCTGCCGGCCAGGTAACGCTCAAGCCCGGCCAGCGCGTCGTCGGCCAGCGGGCGCGGTCCCAGCGCCACCTCCAGGTTGAACTTCCCCAGTTCCGGTGCCCAGTCCGGGCTGGCGATCGCGGTGAGCACCTCGGTATTGCGCAGGGACGCGCGGCAGGCCTGGTCCAGCAGGTAGAACTCGACTTCGAGGCCGACCTGCTGCGGCGCTTCCTTGAACCGCGATTCGTGGAGCATCCGGGCGAGGACATCCAGGCATCTGCGCACCTTGTCCCGGTACCGCCGCCGGTCCTGCATGCTGACGATGATCGCCGGAACATCCCTGCCCATTCGGCCCTCCGCCTCGTTGACCATGGGAGATGGCCTCCACCACAGCCTGACATGCGGCCTGCTCCATGAACAGATAGGACATTTTGGGCATAACGGATGAATCACGGTGAACTGTGCTTCTGGCCCGGCCGCTCCTGGCCGGTCACCCCGGGGCCTGCTCAGCGGGGCCCATCCTCAGGCCGGGCCGCTGCCCCTGGCCTGGCGTGGCTACATCTGGTGCATGCGCCGGACGCGGATGATGTCACTCTTGCCTGCCAGCAGGAACGCCACTGCACCCAGGATCGTCGCCGCGAGCAGCAGCTTCCACCATTTCATGTGGTCACCCCCTTCTCCGCAGTCGGCCGGACGCCTTCTTGATACCCGCTTCCCCGGTTGGTCACTACCCGGGCCCGGCCGCTCTAGCCGTCATCCCGCCTGCCGCCCGTGCGCACGGCGGGCGGCCGGGCCATGATGGCCGGGTGGGTATCTCAGCCGACGCGCTCGCCAGCTACGTCGACCGGGCGGTCGACGCGATGACGGACATCGTCACCGACCTGGGTGACGAACTGGCCAACACCCGGCCCGGCCTGCCGGGCGCCAACTCGCCCTACGTGATCCTCCGGCACTGCCTGGGGGTGATGGAGTACTGGGCCGGGCACGTCGTGGCGGGCCGCACGGTGGAACGGGACCGCGCGGCCGAGTTCCGCTCGGCCGGCCCGGTCGCGGACCTGGCCGCCGCGGCCAGCGAAGCCAAGCGCCGGTTCCGCGCTGACCTGGTCACCGCCGAGCCGGCCGCCCGCCCACGCGGCGGCCATCCGGCCACCCGGCCGGACGAGCTGGAACTGACCAGCCAGGGCCATGCCCTGCTGCACGTCATGGAGGAGCTGTTCCAGCACCTCGGCCAGATGGAGATCACCCGCGACCTGCTGCGCCAGGGCTAACGCGCTCCGTGCGCCGCCGCCATTCGGCGCACCGCCTCGGTGATCAGTTCCGGCGAGGTGCCGATGTTCAGCCGGACGAAGCCGTGGCCCTGGCGGCCGAAGTCGGGGCCGCGGCTGACCGCCACCCGGCCAGAGTCCAGGAACACCGCGGCCGGATCGTCGCCGAGCCCCAACGCCCGGCAATCCAGCCAGGCCAGGAAGCTGGCCTGCGGCGGCGCGTAGGTGACCGCCGGCAGCTGCTCAGCCAGCAGGCCCGCCAGCAGCCGCCGGTTCTGGTCGAGCTGGCCGGTCGCCGCGTCCAGCCAGGGCAGCCCGCCGGTGAAGGCGGCCACCGAGGCGAGGACGCCCAGGTGCGCGGCGAGCAGCGCCTCCCACCGCTCGGCCAGCAGCGCGCGGCCCGCGTCCGACCCGGCGACCGCGATGCCGCACTTGAGGCCGGGAATGTTCCAGCCCTTGGTGGCCGAGGTGAAGACGAAGGCCCGCTGCGTCAT
>DATDGI010000416.1:0-7071 GCA_036522155.1 Streptosporangiaceae bacterium | reverse complement strand
GGCTGCTCCGGCCGTCGGCGGAACGGGCCGGAGCAGCTGACGCATCCCGCGGCGCATGCGGCCATTGCCTCCACAGAGCAAGCTCACATTGTGCTCTCATGTTGGCCGCCTAGCTTGGCTGTTATGAAGATCTTGGTGGTGGAGGACGAGGTGCGGACCGCTGGCCTGCTGAGACGGGGGTTGTCTGAGGCGGGGTACCGCGTCGATGTCGCGGTGGATGGGCCGGATGCCGTATGGCGGGCCAGCGAATTCAGCTACGACGCGCTAGTTCTCGACGTCATGCTGCCCGGCTATGACGGCATCGAGGTGTGCCGCAGGCTCCGGAGCCGCGGTCACTGGGCCCCGGTACTGATGCTGACCGCCCGGGACGATGTGGCGGCCCGGGTCCGGGGCCTTGATTCCGGGGCCGATGACTATCTGGCGAAGCCGTTCAGCTTCGATGAGCTGTTCGCGCGGCTGAGGGCACTGATCCGTCGTGGCGCCCCGGAGCGGCCTGCCCGGCTGCGCTGTGGCGAGCTGCGGCTGGACCCCGCCACCCGGCAGGCGTGGCGCGGGCAGGCGGAATTGGCGCTGTCCCCGAAGGAGTTCGCGCTGCTGGAGCTGTTCCTCCGTCATCCTGGCCAGGTTCTGACCCGCACCCAGATTCTGGAGCACGTCTGGGACTACACCTATGACGGTGTATCCAACGTGGTTGACCAGTATGTCGGCTACCTGCGGCGCAAGATCGGCCAGCCGCCAGCGGCCGCCCAGCTGGAGACGCTGCGGGGCGTTGGCTACCGGCTGCGGGCCGCCCCGTCCACGGCGAACTGACCCGGCCATGTCGCTGCGGACCCGGCTCGCCCTGATTTTCGGTCTGGGCAGCGGCGCGCTGATCGCGGCGGCCGGGCTGGCTTTCGTATGGCAGCTGCACACGTCGCTCAATGCCGCCCTCGACCGTGAGCTGCGGGTGCGCGCAGATGCGCTGGCGGCCCGGCTGGCAAGCGGGCCCCTGCCCGCGGGCAGTCCCGCCGGAACCGAGCAGGCCGGGAGCCATGCCGGCCAGTTCCCGGCATCGGATCAGGTCGCACAGGTGCTCACGTGGGGCGAGCGGGTGAGGTATTCCTCCGGCATCGAGAGCAGCCGCCCGCTGCTGTCCCGGGCGCAGCTCCGGAAGGTGGTTGCGGGGAAACCGCTCACCCTCATGTCCGTCGTCGAGGGCGAGTGGATGCGGATGCTCGCCAGCCGCGTGCCCGCTCGTCCGCATCCGGTGGTCACCGTGGTCGGGGTTCCCAGCGCAATCGCCGATGCGGCGCTGGCACGTGCCCGCCTGGCCTTGGTGATCGGTGGCCCGCTGGCCATGCTGGCCGCGGGGCTGGGCGGCTGGCTGCTGACCGGTGCCGCCCTGCGCCCGGTGGGCAGGATGCGGCGGCGGCTGGCGGAGATCACCAGCCGCGACACGGCTGCCCGGCTGCCCGTCCCAGGCACCGGCGATGAGATCGCTGCCCTCGCCGTCACCATGAACAGCCTGCTGGACCGGCTGCAGCTGGCGATGGCCAGGCAGCGCGCGTTCACCGCCGACGCGGGTCACGAACTGCGTACACCGCTCACGGCGCTCAAGGCCGAACTGGAACTGGCCGCCCGGCCGGGGAACACGCGGGCGGCGCTGGCCGCCGCGGTTGGGGCAGCGGCCAGCGACACCGACCGCCTGATCCGGCTGGCGGAGGAGCTACTGCTGCTGGCCCGCACCGACGAGGGCACGGCGGTCCTGGTCCGGGAACCGGCCGAAATGTCCACCGAGCTGCGGGCGGCCGCACACCGGTTCGCCGCCGCCGCCGCCAGCCGCGGTGTTGCCCTCAGCGTCCGCGCGGATGGGCAGCTGCCGGTCATGGCTGATCCCGGCCGGGTGCGGCAAGCGCTCGACAATCTCATCGACAATGCCGTCCGGCACGCCCCAGCGGGAACCGCGGTCGAGATCACCGGCCGTCTGGCGGCGCCCAGGAACGGCGGCGGGCAGCGGCAGATGGTGACGGTTGAGGTCCGGGATCACGGGCCAGGCTTCCCGGCCGAGTTCCTCCCGCACGCTTTCGAGCGATTCCAGCGTGCTGATCCGGCCCGCAGCCGGGCCGATGGCGGTGCCGGCCTGGGGCTCGCCATCGTGGCTTCCATCGCGTCCGCCCACGGAGGGCAGGCAGGTGCGGGCAACCACCCAGGCGGAGGGGCGCTGGTCCGGATCGAACTTCCCCTCGATTCTGGACAGTGACCGGCGCAGCTACTCCCAGATATCAGCCTTCACATGGCGCTCAAACGATCGTCTCATCCAGGTCGCCCATGCTGCCCATGTCAGCGTGAGCACCCTATGAAGAAGGTGAGACCTCATGAAGCTCACACCGAAGATCGCCGCGGCCGCGGTGGCAGTCCTCGCCCTGGCCGGTGCGGGCACCGGGACGGCCCTGGCCGCCAGTCACGGCACAGCCGGGCGCGCCGCTATCGCCAGCGCCGAGCCCACCAGCCCTGATAACGACACCCTCCAGCAGGGCGACCAGACCAGCCCTGACAACGCTTCCGTCCTGACGGCGGCCGGAACCAGCAGCCCGGAGCCATCCTCCCCGGAAGGGGAGAGCTCTACTGAGAACGAGTCAGCCCCTCCGGATGGGCCAGGCGGCCATGCCGACCCGGCCGGTGACATCCAGCACGAGTTCTCCGGCGTCGAATAGGCAGCCGCTGGGCCAGTCCGGGCACCGTACGGATGCTATGGCGGGTGGGGCTGCGGGCCAAAGGCCTGCAGCCCCACCCGGTGATGGGCCAGCTCCGGCCGTCGGGCAATTCTGAACACACCGGCAGCTTCCGCTGGCCAGCATGCAGTGCGATCTGGTGCCGGTTGGAGACGCTGGTCATGTCCAGTTGAGGCGTTGCCGCAGCAGGGATCGTTCGGCTGGGTTGGCCGTCAGGGTGAGGGCGCGCTGGTCTGCCGCTCGTGCCTGGCCGGTGTGGCCGAGGTCGCGGAGAAGTTCGGCGCGGGTGGCGTGGAACAGGTGGTATCCGTCCAGGTCGTCGGCAAGGGCTTCCACTTCGCGCAGGGCGGCGGCTGGCCCGGTGACGTAGCGCAGGGCGATCGCCCGGTGCAGCCGGGTCACCGGTGATGGCGCCAGGTGGAGCAGCATGTCGTAGAGCACGACGATCTGCGTCCAGTCGGTGTCCTCCCACTGCTTGGCTTCGGCGTGGCAGGCGACGATGGCCGCCTGAAGCTGGTAGGGCCCGGGCCGCTTGAGCGCGGCGGCGCGGCTGATCAGCCGTCCGGCGTCGGCGATGACCTGGTGGTCCCACCGGGACCGGTCCTGATCCTGGAGCTGGATGATCTCGCTGTGCTGGCCGAAGCGGGCGGCTGCCCTGGCCCGGTGGAGCCGGATCAGGGCGAGCAGGCCGGCCACCTCGGGTTCGGTGGGCATGAGGTGGTGCAGCAGTGTGGCGAGGAACTCGGCGTCGTCGGTGAGGTCGCGGGACTGGGCCTGCCGGCCGCCGCTGGACAGGTAACCCTCGTTGAAGAGCAGGTAGATGACGGCCAGCACCTCGGTGAGGCGGGTGCCGAGTTCCTCGGCGGCGGGGATCCGGTAGGGGATGCCCGCGCCGCTGATCTTCCGTTTGGCGCGGGTGATCCGTTGCCCGACGGTGGACTCGGGGATGAGGAAGGCCCTGGCGATCTGGGCAGTGGTCAGCCCGCATACCACCCGCAGGGTGAGGGCGACCTGACCGGTGCGGGGCAGGGCTGGGTGGCAGCAGGTGAAGATCAGCCCGAGCCGGTCGCCGGGGTCCGGCTGGTCTGGCCACGCCACAAGTCTGAGCTTCTCCCGGTAGCGGCTCTCCCGGCGCAGCACGTCCAGGCCGCGGCGGCGGGCCACGGTGTACAGCCAGGCGTCCGGCCGTTCCGGGATGCCCTCCGCCGGCCAGTGGGTCAGCGCCGCCTCGATGGCGTCCTGGACCAGGTCTTCCGCCGTCGCGAAGTCCCCGACCAGGTGGACCAGCGAAGCCGCGAGCTGGCCCGCGTGGTCGCGCACCACCCGGGCCAGCTCGTCATGCGAGGGGTGGGTCACGACGCCATCGGGCGGATCTCCACCACCGGGCAGGCCGGCCACGACCTGGCCAGCCGCAAGGCCGCGTCCAGGTCGGCCACCTCGATCTCGGCATAGCCGCTGACCACTTCCTTGCCCTCCACGAACGGCCCGTCGGTGACCAGCGGTTCGCCGCGGTCCAGCCGTAGGGTGGTAGCGGTGTCCGGCGGCATGAGATGGCCGTGGTGGGTGATCTTGTCGTGGTGGTCGGCGAACCACTGCCGGACCCGGGCGTAGGCGCGTTCCCGCTCGGTCTCGTCCATGGCGGCCAGATCGGCCGCGAACTGTTCGGTATCGACGAACATCAGCACGTATTTCATGATCGGCGTCCTCGGATCTACCCGAACAGAGCGGCCATCCGCCGCATCATTTCCTCCGGGCTCACGTCCTCCACGTGCGTGGCGACGGTCCAGCCATGCCCGAACGGGTCGATGATGAAGCCGTCCCGGTCACCGTAGAACTGGTTCTCCGGGGCGCGCTGCAGCGTGGCACCGAGTTCGACGGCCCGCGCCACCACGGCATCGACGTCCTCCACATAGATGAACTGGAAGACCGGGGTCCCGGGCAGGCCACCGGCCGGTGGCGCCGCCGTCCCCCGCTGCGGGTCCTCGACGATGACCACCGAGTCCCCGATCTGGATCTCCGCATGGACGATCGATCCGCCCGGGCCGGGGATCCGCACCCGCTCGGACGCACCAAACACCTGGGCGTAGAAGTCCAGGGCCTTCACGGCGCCCTGGACGACCAGGGCGGGGGTGACCCGGCGGTAGGTATCCGGAATCGGGCTGGGCTTAGGCGCTGTCATCTCGATATCCCTCCGTGGTGATGGTTCCCTCTGCTTACCAGACGAACGGCCGGTGGCCCGATCCGACAGGCACCGGGTCTTCCGTTTGATGATCAAGGTCGATCGGACCCGCAAACCCGTGTAGAAAGCTGCTTGACGTTCCCGACCGGCCAACCGACAACGAGGATCCCTGATGAGACCCAGTCCCGCCGACCTCGCTCCGTCCCCGCGACGGTAACCCATGTGGGTGCGAAGGCGCCGGCATCCGCGAGCAACGCTCGCTCCGGATCACAGCCGGCCGCTGCTGGTCCAGCGCGCAGCGCCCCCAGCGGCTCGAAAACTGATCACCTGGACGGCGCTGGCGATGATGACGGTGGGCTCGGTTGGCTACCTCGGGTCGGCGCCCGCGATGTCGGTGTTCGGGCTCGCCTCGGTCTTCTTGTATGTCGGGCCCGCGTTCGTGTTCCTGCTGCCCGTGTCGCTGGTCGCGGCGGAGCTGGCCTCTGGCTGGCCGGGCGGCGTCTACAACTGGGTGCGCGAGGGCATCAACGCTCCGATGGGCCTGCTCGCGGTGTGGTGCGAGTTCGCCCAGACGATCTTCTACTACCCGGCATTGCTCGCCTTTGTCGCCGGCACGCTCGCCTACGTCGTCGATCCGGGCCTGGCCGGTAACGGTGTCTACAACGCCGTCATCATCATCGTTCTGTTCTGGGGCGGCGTTCTGGTGTCCTCACGCGGGGTGACGCTGGTGGCCCTGCTCTCGTCGGGCGGCACCGTGATCGGAACGCTGATCCCGGGAGCGATCCTCGTCGCGCTCGGCGCCGCATACCTGCTCCAGGGGAACCACTCGGCCGCGCCGATGACCGCTCACCATCTCCTGCCGGTGTGGAGTGGCCTCGCCAGCATCGTCCTGGTCGTCAACAGCTTCTTCACCTACGCCGGCATCGAAGTCAACGCCGTCCATGTTGACGAACTCCGGAACCCAGGACGCGACTACCCGAAGTCCATCTTCCTCGCCATGGCGCTGGTCCTCGCTGTCTTCATCCTCCCGACACTGGCGATCTCGTGGGTGATTCCCTCAGGTCAGATCAGTTTCACCGCCGGCGTCATGCAGGCCTTCAGCAGCCTCATGACACACTTCGGCCTCAAGTTCGCCGTGCCGCTGATCGCGATCGCTCTGGCGGTCGGGGCGCTCGCCGGGATGCTGTCCTGGCTGGACGGCCCGTCCGAGGGGCTGCTGAGGATTGGGCGCGAGCAGGGTTTTCTCCCTCCTTACTTTCAGAGGGTCAATGGCAAAGGCATCGAGGTGCGTATTCTCACAGCGCAAGGCGCGGTGATCACGGTCATCGCCATGCTCTATGCCTTCATTCCGAGCGTCTCGCACGCATACTGGATCTTCGCCGCGATGGCCACGCAGGTGTACCTGATCATGTACGTGCTGATGTTCATCGCGGCGATGAGGCTGCGACGTTCGCAACCGGATCACGCACGCGGTTACCGAGCTCCGGCGCTGGGCCTGCTGTGCCTGCTCGGCGCCGTGTCGTCGGTGGCCGCGCTGGTGATCGGGTTCGTCCCCCCGTCGCAGTTCGGCCACTTGAACCCGCTCGTGTACGCCGGCCTGATACTCGCGGGGATTCTCGCCATCGGGATTCTCCCGCCGCTGCTGATGGACCGGCTCCGCAAACCGGGGTGGAAGGCAACCGGCGATAGCCCAGCCCCCACGTCGTAACCCTGAAGGGTCGCTGGCAGGCGGGATACTGTGCAGGTGAGTGAGACAACTTCCTCCCCGCCTGTCCCGGGTAATGGGTCTGGCATGCAGAGCGGGCAAAACGCGGAGAGCCTGACCCGGCTGATAGCCCCGATTTTCGCCGGATTCAGCCTGCCCACGATCATCAATTTCGCGTCGAGCAAGTACCCGGGCGCACCCTGGCATGACGTTGTCCTGTCGCTGCTGATCGCCGCCACTGGATTGTTCATGGCCAGCATTCAGATGAGCATCGGCCGGCTCTATGAGACGTACGATAAATATCCCAGGTTCAGGAGCTTCCGGGCGTCCCTGACTATTCTGGGGATCGTCCTTGTCGCATTGTCGCTCACCTTCCTTGCCTGGCCGGTGGTCGGAAGATGGTGGATCTGGCTTCCCCTGGGCGTCCTTTTGATCGGCGGTATTGGGCCGGGTGCCTGGATGCTTATTGTCAGGCC
>DATDGI010000415.1:0-19251 GCA_036522155.1 Streptosporangiaceae bacterium | reverse complement strand
ACCTCCACCGCCGGGGCGGTGGCCGCGTCAGTCCTGCTCAGCCACTCCGGCCGCTGGCGGTAACGGCGGCGGCCGACGGCGCGGCAGCGGGCTGCGCCGCCCCGGCCAGCAGGCGGCACCGCAGTGCTAGCGGGCGGCCGTCCCTGACGGCGACTTGGACGAGCGGGCCCGCTCGCAGTGCGCGGCCAGCGAGATCCCCGATGAGGTCCCGGCCAGGGCGGTCGTGGCCGCGCTGGTGTTCGTCGGGGTCGCGCTCGCCGTCGGTGACGGGCTGGGCGATCCGGTCGACGACCCGGTCGGGGAGGGCGTGGGGCTCGTGCTCGGCGACGGGCTCCGCTTCTTGTGCGTGCCCCGTTCGCAGGACGCCCGCGGCGACGGCCGGGCCGAGTCTGACCCGGCGCCGGTCGGCAGGATCCCGCCGGGCGAGGAGTGCCCTTGCACCGAGGGCCCTGGGCCGCCGTTCGCGGCCCCGGGGCCGGCCGGGGCCGCGATCCCGGCGTTCGGGAACAGGTCAAGCACCAGGCTCTGCCGGAGCTGGGCCAGGCCATATACGCCCGCTACCACCACGACCACCGCCGCCGTCACCGCCAGGGCCGGCCTGATCCAGGCCAGCCGGGTCCCGGGCCTGGCCCTGCGGGCGGGTGGCCGGTGGCGGCGGCCGGTCGGCGCGGCCAGCAGCCCGGTACGGGCGGCGATCGCCTGCCGCAGCTTGCTGACGCCCGGCTCGGCCCGGATGACGATCAGCCAGAACAGATCGGCGCACTCGGTGAGCATCAGCGACAGCTGGCGCAGCAGCCACGGTTCGCGGGTCCGGTGCAGGATCCGCTCTAGCCCGTTCGCGGCAGGCTCGACCGACTCCACCTCGGCGTGCAGCGCACGCCGCAGGATGTCGTCGAAGTCGCCGTTCAGTGGTGTCATGCTCGTCGCACCAGGCCGCTCCCGGCCTGCCAGGCCTTCCTCACGTCTCGATCTCCAGCACGGTCCGCAGCGCCGTGATGGCGCGGGCCGTGTGACTCTTCACCGCGCCCCGGCTGATCCCCATGGCCGAGGCGATCTGGGCTTCCGACAAATCCCCGTAGTAGCGCAGCACGAGCGCCTCCCGCTGCCGGGCGGGGAGTGAACGCAGCGCCGCGACCACTGCCGACCGCTCCAGCAGGGTCAGGGCGCCCTGCTCGGCGCTGGGCATGTCCGGGGCCGGCTTGGGCGCGTTCCTGTCCACCACGACCCGGTGCCGCAGCACCGAGCGTGACCGGTTAACCACGGACTGGCGCAGATAGGACAGGGCCTTGTCATTGTCACGCAGGCGCCGCCAGGCGCCATGCATGGCCATGAACGAGTCCTGCACCACTTCCTCCGCGGTGGCTACGTCGCGCACCAGCAGGACGGCCAAGCGGACCAGCGAGCGGTAGTGCGCGCTGTAGATGGCCGTGACCGCCTGCTCGGCATCCCATCCGGTCGCGACCGGGACAAAGGCAGCGTCAGCCACCATGGTCTCGGTCACATGAATGGGACGCGCAGCTACCGCGTCAGGTTCACCTGCGGCCATGTCAAAGTTGCGCGCCACGTCCATACTCGCAGCCTGGCCTCAACCAGCCCACCCCCAGAACTTTCAGCCAGGCGCACCGCCTGGGACTTATCCGACCAGGGCGGCACACCAATACGCAGGGAGGAGCGGGAGGATCTGCTCTAGGTGGTGCCATGCGCATTCGGGGCGTGCGCCTAGGATTCGCAACCATGCCACCATATATGTCGGCGGTCCCTCCGGGGGGTAACAAGCTAAGATCGCTCCGTGGCTGACTGCCTATTCTGCCGGATCGTGGCCGGGGACATCCCGTCCCAGCAGGTGAGCGAGACCGCGCGCGTGCTTGCGTTCCGGGACATTAACCCGCAGGCGCCCACGCATGTGCTGGTAATTCCGAAAGATCACTATCCCGATCTGGCCGCGCTGGCCACCGACCCCGGGCTACTGGCGGAGGTCGCGTCGGTGGCGGATCAGATCGCCCAGGCGGAAGGGCTGGCCGGCCACGGCTACCGGGTCGTCTTCAACACCGGGCTGGAGGCCGGGCAGACGGTGTTCCATGCCCACGCCCATGTGCTGGGCGGCCGGCCGATGGCCTGGCCGCCGGGCTGAACCGCGTGGATAGCATGAGAGGACTTCGTGCGCGGGTGGCGTCCTGCGCCCCTCCGGAGACAAGGAATTGACAGACACGTCCGGCGACTCCCAGCACCGCACCCGCGGCGCCGCCCCGCCCGGCCCGCCCGAGGACGGGCCCACCCAGGTCAAGGTGGTCATCGGCGATGATCACTCGATGGTCAGCCTGCTTGGCTCGGGCGACGAGCTGCTGCGGGTGATCGAGGGCTCGTTCGATGCCGACATTCACGTCCGCGGTAACGAGATCACGATTTCCGGCTCACCCGCCGAGGCGGCCCTGGTGGCCGAGCTTTTCGAGGAACTGACCGCGCTGGTGGCCGGAGGCGCCGAGCTCACCGCCAACGCCGTGGAGCGGATTATGCCGATGCTCCGGCGCAAGTCGGGTGTGCGCCCGGCGGAGGTGCTGACCCTCGACATCCTGTCCGCCCGCGGCCGGACCATCCGGCCCAAGACGCTGAACCAGAAGCGCTACGTGGACGCGATCGACAACCACACCATCGTGTTCTGCATCGGGCCGGCGGGCACCGGGAAGACGTATCTGGCCATGGCCAAGGCGGTCAAGGCGCTGCAGGCCAAGGAGGTGACCCGGATCATCCTCACCCGGCCGGCGGTGGAGGCGGGCGAGCGGCTGGGCTTCCTGCCGGGCACCCTGTACGAGAAGATCGACCCCTACCTGCGGCCGCTGTACGACGCCCTGCACGACATGATCGACCCGGAGTCGATCCCGCGGCTGATGGCGGCGGGCACCATCGAGGTGGCGCCGCTGGCCTACATGCGCGGCCGGACGCTCAACGACTCGTTCATCATCCTGGACGAGGCGCAGAACACCTCGGCCGAGCAGATGAAGATGTTCCTCACCCGGCTCGGCTTCGGCGCGCAAATGGTGGTGACCGGGGACATCACCCAGGTGGACCTGCCCGGGCAGGCCAGCGGCCTGAGGCTGGTCCAGGACATTCTGGACGGCGTGGACGACATCTATTTCGCCCGGCTGAACAGCAACGACGTGGTGCGGCACCGGCTGGTCAGTGACATCGTGAACGCCTATGAGGCCTACGAGCGCACCAGGGACGCGGGCGGCCGCCCGCCGCGGGTGGCCGGCAACGGGCGGCGCGCCGCCCGGGGCCGCCGTGCGCAGTGAAGGGTGGCCCGCCCGTTGAGCATCGAGATCGCCAACGAATCCGGGATCAGTGTGGACGAGGCGGCGCTGGCTGGACTGGCCCGGTACGTGCTCGACGCCATGCGCATCCACCCGCTGGCGGAGCTATCCGTTCTGCTGGTCGATACGGACACCATGGCGGATCTGCACCAGCGCTGGATGGGCGAGCCCGGGCCGACCGACGTGCTGGCCTTCCCCATGGACGAGCTGCGGCCGCCGCCGCCCGGCAGCGACCGCGCTGACCGGAGCGACGAGCCGGGCGGGGTGCCCGGGCTGATCGGCGACGTGGTGCTGTGCCCGGAGGTCGCCACCCAGCAGGCGCTCGCGGCGCAGCACCCGGTGGCGGACGAGCTCCAGCTGCTGTGCACGCACGGCATCTTGCACCTGCTCGGGTATGACCATGCCGACCCGGACGGGCATGCCACGATGTTCGGGCTGCAGGAACGGCTGCTCGTCGCCTGGCGGGCCGGGCATACCGCGCATACCGCGCATACCGGACCGGGAGCCGGGCAGAACGGGCAGGAGCCGGACGAATCCGGGTGATGCTGCGATGCCGTGGCTGGTTGCCGCCGCTGTAGTCCTCGCACTGGTGGCTGGGCTGTGCGTCAGCACCGAGGTCGCGCTGATCCGTGTCTCCCGGGGCGGCACCGGGGAACTCGGCCGCGCCCGCGCCGGGCGCGGCTCCCGGCGGCTGACCGCGGTGCTGGCCGACGCCCCGGTCTACCTCAGCGTGCTGCTGCTGATCCAGATCTGCTCCGAGACCGCGTCCACGGTGCTGGTGACGGTGGCGCTGGTGCACTGGCTGGGGGTAGGCTGGCGGGCCTTCCTGATCGCGGCGGCGGCGATGTCGGTGCTGCTGTTCGTGGTGGCCGGGATCGGCCCGCGCACGCTGGGCCGGCGGCACGAGGGGCGGGTGGCCGCGGCCGCCGCCGGCCTGCTGTACCCGCTGGTCCGGCTGCTCGGCCCGCTGCCACGGCTGCTGCTCGCGGCGGGCGGCGGGCACGTCCCGGGCCGGGGTGGCCGGGACGGCGGCCTGAGTTCCGAGGAGGAGCTGCGCGGCCTGGTGGATCTGCTGGAGCAGCGGCAGGTGATCGAGCCCGGCGAGCGGGCGATGATCCATTCGGTGTTCGAGCTGGGTGAGACCATCGTGCGCGAGGTGATGGTGCCGCGGACCGACATCGTGTTCGTCGAGCGGGACAAGACCGTCCGGCAGGCCCTGTCGCTGGCCCTGCGCAGCGGGTTCTCCCGGATCCCGGTGGTCGGCGCGAACGAGGACGACGTGATCGGCATCTCCTACCTCAAGGACCTGGTGCAGCTGGGCGAGCAGAACCCGGGGAACGAGGCGGCGAAGGTGGAGTCGGTCATGCGGCCGGCCACCTTCGTGCCGGAGAGCAAGCCCGCTGATGACCTGCTCCGGGAGATGCAGGCCCGGCAGATCCACCTGGCCATCGTGATCGACGAATACGGCGGGACGGCCGGGCTGGTCACCATCGAGGACATCCTGGAGGAGATCGTCGGTGAGATCACCGACGAGTATGACCAGGAGCAGCCCACGGTGGAATGGCTGGCCCCCGGCCGCGCCCGGGTGACCGCCCGGCTGCCGGTGACCGATCTGCAGGAGCTGTTCGGCGTGGCGATCGACGCCGAGGACGTGGAGACGGTCGGCGGCCTGCTCGCGCACGCGCTCGGCCGGGTGCCGATCGCCGGCTCGGTGGCCAGCGTGGCCGGCCTGACGCTGACCGCGGAAAGCCTGGCCGGGCGCCGGAACCGGATCGGCACGGTCACCGTCGAGCGGCAGGCCGCTGACCGCGCCCCATCGGCCGCACCCACCTCGCCCGGCGCGCCCTAGACTCGACGACGTGAGCGGTGCCGGCGCGGAGGATCAGAAGATCATCACCCTGGCCCGGTCCGCGCGCGCCCGGGTCGCGGCGGCCGAGGGCGCGGCGGTCCGGGACGAGACCGGCCGTACCTACGCCGCGGCCGCGGTGAACCTGCCGACGCTGCGGCTGTCGGCGCTGCGGCTGGCCGTGGCCATGGCCGTGTCCAGCGGTGCCGCCAGCCTGGAGGCGGCCGCCCTGGTCAGCGACGCCGACGCACCCGACCCGGGCGATCTGGCGGTGGTGCGGGACGTCGGGCCGAAGGCGACGGTCTTCCACGTCGGCACCGACGGCGCCATCCGGGCCACCCTGAACCCCTGACGCCGCCGAGCCCACGGCCGCCCCGCCCGTGGCCGCCCCGTCCGCGGCCGTCCCGCCCTCGCGGTTACGGTTGCGATATGTCCATGGCCGGTCACGACCTGTCGCTCAGCATCCAGCAGAACTACCAGGCGTTCTCCCGGCAGGCCGCCCGCGGCCGGTCGCGGGCGTACGAGGTGCTGGCGGCGGAGGTGGCCAGCGATCCGCTGCTGCTGGACTTCCTGGCGGGCCTGCCGGCCGCCAAGCGCCAGCCGAACCTGGTCTTCGCCGCCGCCTGGTTCCTGCTCGGGAACCCGCCCGACATCGGCTCGCTGCGGGCGGCGGTGGCCGGCCGCGGGCCCGAACTCGCTGCCGTCATCCGGGCCCGGCGCACCCAGACCAACGAGCCGGCCCGCTGCGCCTGCCTGCTGCCCGCGCTGGCCCAGCTTCCGCCGCCGCTCGCCCTGCTGGAGGTCGGCGCCAGCGCCGGGCTGACCCTGCTGCCCGACCGCTATTCCTATGACTACCCCG
The DNA here is from genome assembly GCA_036522155.1 of Streptosporangiaceae bacterium. Classification (GTDB taxonomy): domain Bacteria; phylum Actinomycetota; class Actinomycetes; order Streptosporangiales; family Streptosporangiaceae; genus UBA9676. Next base: position 13,238 of record DATDGI010000415.1, on the reverse strand, counting down.
GGCACCCGCTGATCGCCGGCACCGACCCGCAGGCGCCGGTGCTGCGCTGCGTGCCGCGCGGCCCGGTGCCGGTCCCCGGCCGGGTGCCCGAGGTCGGCTGGCGGGCCGGGCTGGATCTGAACCCGCTCGATGTGGCCAGCGCCGCCGACCGGTACTGGCTGGAATGCCTGCTGTGGCCGGGGGAGGCGGACCGCCAGCAGCGGCTGGCGGGGGCGATAGCGGTGGCCCGGCGCGACCCGCCGGCCGTGCACCGTGGTGACCTGCTGACGGACCTGCCCGCGCTGGCCAGCCAGGCACCGGCGGGCGCGACGCTGGTGGTCTACCACTCGGCGGTGCTCTCCTACCTCAGCGAGGCCGGGCGCCGCCAGTTCGCGGCGGTGGTCCGCGGCCTGGACGCGGTCTGGCTGGCGAACGAGCCGGCCGGCACGCTGCGGGCGGCGGCGGCCGACGGCGACGCGGCGTTCCGCCTCGTCCGGGACGGCCGGGACGTGCTGGCGGTCACCGACCCGCACAGCACCTGGCTGCGGTGGCTGAGCTGACCGGCGGCGTGCGGGACAATCGCCTCGTGACAGTGCCGCCGCCGACGGGGTTCCGGTCGGGCTTCGCCTGCTTCGCCGGCCGGCCGAACGTCGGTAAGTCGACATTGATGAACGCGCTGGTGGGCGCGAAAATCGCGATCACCAGCAGCCGCCCGCAGACCACCCGCCGGGCGATCCGCGGCATCGTCCACCGCCCCGACGCGCAGCTGATCATCATCGACACGCCGGGCCTGCACCGGCCGCGCACCCTGCTGGGGGAGCGGCTGGACAGCCTGGCCCGGTCCACCCTGACCGAGGTGGACGTGATCGGTTTCTGCATCCCGGCGGCGGAGCGGATCGGGCCCGGCGATACCTACCTGGCCAACGAGCTGGCCGGGATCGGCAGGACCCCGGTGGTCGCGATCGTCACCAAGACCGACCAGGCCCCGCCCGAGCAGGTGGCGGCCCAGCTCACCGCGGTCGCCGCGCTCGGCGACTGGGCCGACATCGTGCCCGTCTCGGCGGTGACCGGCTTCCAGCTCGGCGTGCTGACCGGCGTGCTGATCTCGCACCTGCCGCCGGGGGAGCCGCTCTACCCCGACGGGGAGCTGACCGACGAGCCGGAACGGATCATGGTGGCCGAGCTGATCAGGGAAGCGGCGCTGGAAGGCGTACGGGACGAGCTGCCGCACTCGATCGCCGTGGTGGTCGAGGAGATGGGGCCGCGGCCGGGCCGCGACGACCTCACCGACGTGCACGCCTGGATGTATGTGGAGCGGCCGAGCCAGAAGTCGATCGTCATCGGGGCCAAGGGTGCCCGGCTGAAAGAGGTCGGCAGCGCCGCCCGCCGGCAGATCGAGGCCCTGCTGGGCACCAAGGTCTACCTGGATCTGCGGATCAAGGTGGCCAGGAACTGGCAGCGCGATCCCAAGCAGCTGCGCCGGCTGGGTTTCTACGACTGAGCCGGCACCGGCCGGGCGAGCACGTCGGCCACGTCGAACCGGAACGGCCGCCAGTGATCAAGCACAGCGAAGCCAAGCTCGGCGTTGATCGCCAGCATGCGCTCGTTGCTGTCGGCGTTGCCGGTGTAAATCCGCTCCAGCAGCGGCTCGTGCCGGGCCAGCAGGTCCAGCATCGCCACCTTGACCAGCAGCCCGAGCCGGTGCCCGCGGTGCCGCCGGGCCACCACGGTCAGCTCCTGGAACCCGCAGTCGGGGCGCAGCGGGTCGATCCCGAGCTGGGTCATCCCGGCCAGCTCGCCGGTGCGGTCCCAGCGGGCGGCCACCGTGTAGTAGCGCAGGCCCTGCGCGGCGACCCGGTCCATGTCCTGGCGCATCCGGGCCACGTCCCAGAGCTGGCCCTCGTACCCGGCGTCGCGCGGCGCGTCGCTCATGGCCTGGGCCAGCCGGGCCATCTGCCCCAGGTACCGCTCGGGCACCTGCCCTTCCCAGGAGATCAGCGAATAGCCGGCCGCGGCCCCCTCGGCCCGGGCCCGCAGCCGGGCCAGCTGCCCGGCCGGGATGGTGTCAAGCCGCAGCACCCGGGTCGCTTCCGAGAGCCCGGGCTGGCCACCCAGGGCCCGGCAGAACGCCTCGCCGGCCGAGCCCTGCCTGGCCTCGGTGGCCAGCGCGGCGCGCCCGTGGGCGTGGGCCTGTTCCGCCGTGTGCCGGACCAGCCCGGTGCCGATGCCCTGCCGCCGGTCGGCCGGCCGGACCAGCGGGAACATGTAGGCCAGGTTCGTGTTCTCGCGCTCGGGCAGGGTGAGCGAGCACCAGCCGCGGATCTGCCCGGCGGCGTCCCGCGCCAGCCAGGCCTGCGGGTGGTCCTCGGTCCAGCCCAGCGCCAGCCAGGTGCCGAAGACGTGCTCGGTCATGGCCGGCCGTTTCGGGTCATCGACCGGCTGCCCGGCCAGATAGATCTCGTGGCACAGGCGCACCATGCCCGGCTCGGCGGCCGGGTCGAACCGTTCGAACCGCACCCTTCCAGCTAAACGGCCTGCGGCCACCCCCGCCAGCGGTTTTCCGCCGGGCCGTCCGTGGCCGGTCCCGGCGGCCGGGCTCACAGCCAGCCCTTGCGCTCGGCGATCTGGACGGCTTCGGCCCGGTTCCGCGCTCCCAGCTTCTGGATCGCGGCGGACAGGTGGTTGCGGACGGTTCCCTGCGACAGGTGCAGCCGCCCGGCCAGGTCGGTGATGGCCTCGTGGCTGCGGGCCGCGGCCAGCACCTCGGTTTCCCTGGCGGTGAGCGGGCTGGCGCCCTCGGCCAGGGCCGCGGCGGCCAGGGCCGGGTCGACCACCCGTTCCCCGGCGTGCACCCGCCGGATGGCATCGGCCAGGTCGGCCGCGGGCGCGTCCTTGAGCAGGAACCCGCTGGCCCCGGCGGCCATCGCCGCGGCCAGGTAGCCGGGCCGGCCGAAGGTGGTGACGATGACGATCTTGCCGCCGAACCCCTCGGCGGTCAGCCTGCGGGCCACCTCGATCCCGTCCGGGCCCGGCATTTCGATGTCGAGCAGGACCACGTCCGGCCGGTACCGGCTGGCCATCGCGATCGCCTCGTCGCCGCTGGCCGCCTCGGCCACCACCGCGATGTCGTCCTGCAGCCCGAGCAGCGCGACCAGTGCCTGCCGGACCATGGTCTGGTCCTCGGCGATCATGATGGATACGGTCACGGCGCCACCGCCGGCCGGTCCGCGGTGCCGTCCGCCGGGCCGGGCGCAACCCGCGCGCCGGTGCCGCCGAGCCCGGCTGGCTCGCCGGGCTGGGAGGCCTCCGGCGTGACCGGGACGGTGACCGCCAGGCGGAACCCACCGTCCGGCCCGGCTCCGGCGCTGAGCACGCCGCCGGCCCGGCCCGCCCGCTCGGCCAGGCCGGCCAGCCCCGAACCGGTATCGCCCGCTGTCCCATTCCCGGTGGGGGCGGGCCCGGCGCCGTCATCGGAGATCTCGGCCCCCGCCTGGCGGCCGGTGATCTCGATGGTGATGACGGCGTGCCGGGCGCCGGAGTGCCGGACGATGTTGGTGACTCCCTCCCGGACGGTCCACGCCAGCACGGCATCGGCCGCCGGCGGCAGGGTGTATTCCGCGGGCGCGTCAACGCGGCCGTCGATGCCGGCCGAGGCCAGCATCCGGCGGGCGGCCGCCAGTTCGGCGGCGAGGCTGGGCTGCCGGTAACCGGTCACGGCCAGCCGGACATCGGCCAGTGACCGCCGGGCCACCGCTTCCACCTCGGCGATCTCCCGGGCGGCGCGCTCCGGGTCGGTGCCGATCACCCGTCCGGCCAGCTCACTCTTCAGCGCGATGAGCGACAGGCTGTGGCCGAGCAGGTCGTGCAGGTCGCGCGAGATCCGCAGGCGTTCCTCGGCCACCGCCGCCCGGGCCAGCTCGGCCCGGGTCTCCCTGAGCCGTTCGAGCAGGACGTTGCGCCGGTCGGAGCTGTAGGCGAGCAGGCACGCCAGTGCGACCAGGGCGGCGGCGATGATGGTGTTGGTGGTGGACAGGTGCCGCCAGATCCCGATCGCGAACGCGGTCGCCGCGCAGCCCAGCATCGCGGCGGCGGCCCGCCGGTTGGCGGGCGAGAACCGGCCGACCCCGGCGGCCGCGATCGCCAGCGCCGTCAGCCAGCTCATCTGGCCGACCGCGAACAGGGCCGCGCCCAGCCCGAACAGCAGGACCAGCAGCGGCCACCGCCATCGCTCCCACCAGCCAGGCTCGGGCCGGTTGGCGAGCGCGACCCGGTCGGCCAGCACGATGAACACGAAGGTGGCCGGGACGAGGAAGAGGTTGCGGCCGGCCAGCCCGTGACCGGCCAGCGCGCCGGCCACCGGCAGCAGCAGGAAGACCACGATCAGCACCCGGATGACCAGCCGCCGGTACCGGAGCCACCCCGACATGTCGCTATCGACGTCGTCGGCGAGCAGTGGCTCCGGCCCTGGCGGCTGGTCCTGGCCCATGCCTCCCATGATGCACTCGGCGGCCGGTCAGGCGGCCGTGCTCTCCTGCCGCCAGCGCCAGATGGCCAGTGCGCCCAGCCCGGCCGCCCAGGCGGCCAGGACCGCGATGTCGCTGACCGCCAGGTGCTGGCCCGCCACGGCGTTCCAGCCCAGCTGGGCCAGGTGGTAGCTGGGCAGTACCTTCCCGATGACCTGCATGGCGTGCGGCAGGCTGGACCACGGGATGAAGATCCCGCCCAGGAAGGCCAGCAGGAACAGGATCAGCGTCTGCGCCACCTGGGCCGTCTGGCCGTCGAAGTACAGCCCGACCACCAGCCCCAGGACACAGAACGGGATGGCCCCGAGCACCAGGACGGCGGCCAGCGCGCCGAGCCGGGCGGCGGCCAGGTGGACGTGGCCGTAGCCGAACCCGAGCGCGATGAGCAGCACGAATCCCGGGATGATCAGCAGCAGCGCCTGCGCGACCTTGGCCGTGAACCAGCGCGGCGCCGAGATCGGCGACACCCGCAGCTGGCGCATCCAGCCGCTGGCGCGTTCCCTGGCCAGCTGCGGCCCGGTGGCGAACATGGCCGAGCCCATGCCCGACCACACCGCCATGGAGACCATCAGGATGGCCGCCACGGTCAGGCCCTGGGAGAGGCCGTGCTGCTTGGCGTAGATCAGGTAGATCAGCACCGGGAAGGCCACGATGAAGATGAGGAAGCGGAAGTTGCGCAGGCTTCGGATGATCTCGAAGCGCAGGAAGGCAGCCATGGGTCAGCTCACCCTTTCCGGAGTTGCCAGGTTGGCGTGGTTGTCATCACTGGTGAGGGCTATGAGGGCCGCCTCCAGGCCGCCGCTGCCGACCTCCATCGCGCGGACCGGCTGGCCGAGCGCGTAGAGCGCGGGCAGGGTGGCGTCGGCGTCCCCCGAGCGGAGCGTCACCGCGTCGCCGCTGACCGAGACCCCGGTCGTGCCCGGCAGGCCGAGCAGCGCCGCCGGGTCGGGCGCGGGGGTGGTGAAGCGGATGGTCCGGGTCGCGGTGTACGCCTTGACCTGTGACGGGGTCCCATCGGCGACGATCCGGCCGTGGTTGACCACGATGATCCGGCTGGCGTTCTCGTCCGCCTCTTCCAGGTAGTGGGTAGCGAACAGGACCATGGCCCCCTGGCTGGCGATGCCCGCCACCGACTGCCAGAAGGCCCGCCGGGCCTCTACGTCCAGCGCGGCCGTGGGCTCGTCCAGGAACAGCAGGTCAGGCTGGCCCGCCAGCGCCAGCGCGAACCGGACCCGCTGGGCCTGGCCGCCGGACAGCTGCTCCACCCGCCGGCCGGCGAGATCGGAGATGCCGGCCAGCCGCAACAGTTCGGACGGGCTGCGGCGGTCGCGGTAGAGCTGGCGGAACAGCCCCACCAGCTCACCCACCTTCGCCCCCTCGGGCAGGCCGCCCGTCTGCAGCATGCCGCCGATCTTCCCGGCGGCGACGGCCGCAGCGGGCGGCCCGCCCAGCACCCGCACCTCGCCGGAGGTCGGCGCGCGCAGGCCGAGCATGGCGTCGATGGCGGTGGACTTGCCCGCCCCGTTCGGGCCGAGCAGGGCAACGGTCTCGCCGTGCTGGATCTCGAACGAGACGTTGTCCAGCGCCCGGACCCCGGGGTGGTACACCTTCACAACGTCGCGGAACACGACGGCGGGCGAGCGGCCCGCTGACTGGTTCTTGGTCATGGCTTCACGCTAAGAGCGGGTCTGCCGGCGGGCCTGTCACGCGCATCCCGATCCTGGGATGACAGATGTCATGCCGGGCAGATGCGACGGCGCCCGAGGTTTTCCCTGGCGAATGGGCCATCTGGTAATGTCGTGGGCGATGTTTCGCGGACTGCTCCTTCTGAGCCGCGGCGGGGTCCGATAAGGGCCGGCTCCCTCGCCGCGGGGTTGTGCTGCGACCGCTGGCCACCGTCCGATCCGCGAGGGAGCGATTTCTCCGATGGAGTCCGCGCATCGTCCTGTCCGCCAGCAGCCCAGTGGCATGCCCTGCTACCGCTACACCCCGTTCCGCCCGGTCGACCTGCCCGTCCGGACCTGGCCCGGTAAGACCATCACCGCCGCGCCCCGGTGGCTGTCGACCGACCTGCGGGACGGCAACCAGGCGCTGATCGACCCGATGAGCCCGTCCCGCAAGCGCACCATGTTCGACCTGCTGGTGCGGATGGGCTACAAGGAGATCGAGGTCGGCTTCCCGTCCGCGAGCCAGGCGGACTTCGACTTCGTGCGCAGCCTGATCCAGGATGACCTGGTCCCCGATGACGTGCAGATCTCGGTGCTCACCCAGGCCCGCGACGAGCTGATCGACCGGACGGTGCAGTCGCTGGCCGGGGCCCGCCGGGCGACCGTGCACATGTACAACGCGACCGCACCGCTGTTCCGCCGGGTCGTGTTCGGGGTGGACCGGGCCGAGTGCCGGGCCATGGCGGCGGAGGGCACCAGGTCGGTCATGAAGTACGCCGAGCAGTACCTGCCGGGCTGCGACTTCGGCTACGAGTACTCGCCGGAAATCTTCATGGACACCGAGCTTGACTTCGCGGCCGAGATCTGCGAGGCGGTGATGGACGCCTGGCAGCCCGGGCCGGGCCGGGAGATCATCATCAACCTGCCCTGCACGGTCGAGCGGTCCACCCCCAACGTGTACGCCGACCAGATCGAGTGGATGAGCCGCAACCTGTCCCGCCGCGAGCACGTCTGCCTGTCGGTGCACACCCACAACGACCGCGGCACCGCGGTTGCCGACGCCGAACTGGCCGTGCTGGCCGGCGCCGACCGGGTGGAGGGCTGCCTGTTCGGCAACGGCGAGCGCACCGGCAACGTCTGCCTGGTGACCCTGGGCATGAACCTGTTCAGCCAGGGCATCGACCCGATGATCGACTTCTCCGACATCGACGAGATACGCCGCACGGTCGAGTACTGCAACCAGCTGCCGGTGCACCCCCGCCACCCGTACGCGGGCGAACTCGTCTACACCGCGTTCTCCGGCTCGCATCAGGACGCCATCAAGAAGGGGTTCGAGGCCTACGAGGCCGACGCGGCGGCCGCCGGCGTGGACGTCACCGAGCACACCTGGGCCGTTCCCTACCTGCCGATCGACCCGCGCGATGTCGGCCGCACCTACGAAGCGGTGATCCGGGTCAATTCCCAGTCCGGCAAGGGCGGGGTGGCCTACATCATGAAGGCCGAGCACCACCTGGACCTGCCCCGGCGGCTGCAGATCGAGTTCTCCCGGGTCATCCAGGCGCACACCGACGCCGAGGGCGGTGAGGTCACCCCGGCCCAGATGTGGGAGGCGTTCGCGGCCGAGTACCTGGCGCCCGGGCCCGTCCGGCTGGACGCCCATCACACCTCCTCGGTGGTGAACGCCAAGGACGCGCTCACCGTCGAGATCCTCGTCAACGGCGAGGCGCGGACGATCGAGGGGGCGGGCAACGGCCCGATCTCGGCGTTCTGCGACGCGCTCGGGACGCTCGGGATCAACGTGCGCGTGCTCGACTACGCCGAGCACGCCCTGTCGGCGGGCAGCGACGCCCAGGCGGCCGCTTATGTCCAATGCGAGGTCGGCGGCCACACCGGGTGGGGAGTCGGCATCGACACCAACACGGTGACCGCGTCGCTGCGGGCGGTGCTGTCCGCCGTCAACCGGGCCCGGTAGCTGGGGGGAGCCGTGCCCGGCAGCCCAGCCGGGCCCGGCCGTCCCGCCCGATCAGGTGGGGGAATCAGGCATGTTCGGAAGCAGGACACGGCTGGCAGCGAAACTGGGCCAGGCGGGCAGCAGGGCCGAGGCGGACGTGACCGAGGCCCAGCCGACCACGACCAGGACCCGCTACCCGGATGGGTGCATGGAGGTCACGTGGAAGCTGCGGCTCAGGGTCCGCCCGGACGCCGGGACTGAGTTCGACGCCGCAGTCAAGCACCCGTTCAACTGGAAGAACCCGCCGACCGTGGGCATGGCCGTGCCGGTGCTGTTCGACCCGGCCGACCCGGCCAGGCTGGTCGTCGATCTGCACGAGGATCACTCGCGCGGGCGGCCCTCGCCCGATCAGGTGGCCAAGCTCGGCCATTTCCTCGCCTCCGGCGCGGTTGAGGCGGTCCAGCAGGCAGCGGCGGAGCAGCAAGCGGCCGAGCAGAGCGGCCAGGCCGTCCCGCGGACGTTCAAGCTGGGGCCAGATGGCCGCTTCCAGCCGGTGGCCCCCGCCCAAGACCAGCTTGAGCGGCTGGTGTACCTGCGCAACCACGGCCAGATCAGCGACGCGGAGTATCAGGAACAGCGCCGGCGGATACTCGGCGGCTGAAACCCAAGCCCGCCCGGCTCGGCGGCCCGTTTCTGTCCCAGCCGTAGGCGAGAATGGCGGGGTGGGGCTCTACCGGGACGACGGGATCGTGCTGCGCACCCAGAAGCTGGGTGAGGCCGACCGGATCGTGACCGTCCTGGCCCGGCGGACCGGCCGCATCCGGGCCGTCGGCAAGGGCGTGCGCCGGACCAAGTCCCGGTTCGGTGCCCGGCTGGAGCCGTTCACCCACGTCGATCTCCAGCTTTACACCGGCCGCTCGCTGGACGTGATCACCCAGGCGGAGACGGTACGGGCCTACGGCGAGCCCCTGTCCGGCGACTATCCCCGCTACACCAGCGGGGTGGCGATGCTGGAGACGGCCGAGCGGTTCACCCCGGTCGAGAAGGAACCAGCGCTCCGCCAGTTCCTGCTGCTGGTCGGGGGGCTGCGGGCGCTCGGCGAGGGGGAGCACGACCCCCGGCTGGTGCTTGATGCCTTCCTGCTGCGGTCACTCACGGTCGCCGGGTACGCGCCCGCGCTGGCCGAATGTGCCCTGTGCGGGGCCACCGACCTCGGTGGCAGCGGCGAGGGCAAGGGTGGCGGCGGGTCGCGCGCGTTCGCGATCGCGGCGGGCGGCCTGACCTGCCGGTCCTGCCGGCCGCCCGGGGCCGCGACACCATCGGTCCACACCATCAGCCTGATGACCGCGCTGATGCGGGGCGACTGGGCGGCCGCCGACGCGGCCGAGCGCAGGCACCAAGTAGAGTGCAGCGGCCTGGTCGCCGCGTACCTGCAGTGGCACCTGGAGCACTCCATCCGCTCGCTTCGTCACGTGGAGCATGTGTGAGACCCAGCCAGGAGCCGGGGTGACGCAGCATGCCCGCCGCGTCCGGCCGCCCGAGCCGCATCCGGGCGGCGCGCGGCCACCCGCCATCCCGCCCGAGTTCCTGCCCCGCCATGTCGCGCTGGTCATGGACGGCAACGGGCGCTGGGCCAAGCAGCGCGGCCTGCCCCGGACCGAAGGGCACAAGCGGGGGGAGGCCTCGCTCTTCGACGTGATCATGGGCGCGATCGAGCTGGGCATCCCGTACCTGTCCGCGTTCGCGTTCTCCACCGAGAACTGGCGCCGGTCCCCGGACGAGGTCCGTTTCCTCATGGGCTTCAACCGGGATGTCATCCGGCGCCGCCGCGACCAGCTGCATGAGATGGGGGTCCGGGTCCGCTGGGCGGGCCGGCGGCCCCGGCTGTGGCGCAGTGTCATCTCCGAACTGGAAGATGCCGAACGCCTGACGGCCGGCAACTCGGTCCTCACTCTCCAGTTCTGCGTGAACTACGGGGGCCGGGCGGAGATAGCCGACGCCGCGGCCGCGCTCGCCGCCGACGTGGCCGCGGGCAAGCTGAACCCGGCCAGGATCGACGAGAAGGTGTTCGCGCGCTATCTGGATGAACCCGGAATACCGGACGTTGACCTCTTCGTCAGATCATCGGGTGAGCAGCGGATTTCCAACTTTCTGCTCTGGCAGTCCGCCTACGCGGAATTTGTCTTTCTCGATACGCTCTTTCCCGATTTCGACCGCCGCCACTTCTGGCGTGCCTGTGAGATATACGCCAGCCGGGACCGGCGGTACGGCGGTGCCCTGCCCAACCCCGAGCCCCAGCTCGCGGAACCGGCCCCCGACGGTGAGCCCGCAGGCCACCACGGTGCCGGCCGCTGAGTAGCCGGGCCCGCCCGCCCGGCTAACCTCCCGCCCCAGCAAATTTCCTGCCAACCGCCGGGCTGGTCTTGACTTTCACCCGCACTGGTACGCATGGCGGCCGATTAAGCCGGGAAGAGGCTCCGTCCGGAGGCTTTTCACACTCCCGGCGAGTGGGCCGTCATCGCATGCGGGGGAATGCAGATGCGACGCACAGCCACGCTCATAGTGGCCATTGGTATTTCGGCAACCGGAATCGGGATCGGGGGCGCGCACGCGCCGCAGGCGGTGGCCCAGCGGGTCCCGCCGGCTGGCACGAAGGCCGTCCGCTTCGACGGCTACGCCATCGACGTCCCGGCCAGCTGGCCGGTCTACCGGCTCGACCGGGATCCGGCCCGGTGTGTCCGGTATGACCGGCACGCGGTGTATCTCGGGCAGCCGGGTGGCGACCAGCTCTGCCCCGCCCACCTGGTCGGGCGGGTGGAGACCATCAGCCTGGCGGTCGGCGCCCAACCGGGCCCGCCGCCGTCCGGCCCGCTGTGGGGGCCTGCGCTCGGCCGGGCGGCCGGCCAGCCGCTGGCGGCCGGCACCCTGCTGCAGGACTCGGCCGATCATCAGTTCTGGGGCGGGTACCGGCATGCGGGCCTGACCATGAGCGCCACCTACGGCACCAGCCCCGGGCTGATCACCAAGATCATCCGCAGCCTGCGCTGGCTGGGCCCGCCCGGCGCGGCGGTGACGGCCCTGCCGCGCCCGGTGCAGGCCGCGCCGGCCGCAGCCGCCGCACCGTCCCCGGCGCTGCCCGCCGCTCCCCGCCATCCCATCCGCGGCTTCGATACCTGCACCGTCCCTTCCCTGCGGACGATGCGGGTCTGGCACCAGGTGTTCAAGGCCATGGCGCTGTACATCGGCGGCCCGGAGGCAGGCTGCGGGTTCGCCAGCCTGACCGCAGGCTGGGTGAGCTCGGTGACGGCCATGGGCTGGGCGCTGATGCCGACCTATGTCGGCCTGCAGGCGCCGTGCGGGCCGTTCGCGGCGCGGATCAACAAGGGCCACGCCGAGGCGGAGGGGAGGGCCGAGGCCCGCAACGCCGTCGCCATCGCCGCCGCGCTGGGAATCGGGCGCGGTGCGCCCATCTACGACGACATGGAGGCGTACAACTCGCGCCGGGGCATCTGCCGCCGGGCCGTGCTCTCCTTCCTGAACGGCTGGACCAGGGCCCTGCACCGGCACGGCTACCGGTCGGGGGTGTACTCCAGCGCCGCCTCAGGCGCGGAGGACCTGGGCCTGACCTCGACCGTCTACGGCCACCGGCTGGTCAAGCCGGATTCGCTGTGGTTCGCGTTGTGGGACGGGCGGGCCAACCTGGACGGGCGGCCGTACCTGCTGCCGTCCTGGTGGGCGGGCCGGCACCGGCTCAAGCAGTACCTGGGCGGTCACTGGCGCCGGATCGGCCGCATTCGCCTGAACATCGACTCCGACCTGGTGCGCGGCGCGGTCTTCCGGTAGGGCAAGCCGGGGCGAATCCCCGCCCCGGCCTGACCTGGCGCGACCGGGCCCGCCGCGGCCGCGCTTGTGTGCCGCCGATCACGGCTAAACTTGGCGCACGCACCCTTTCCCGTGTGTCCCCGCACGCCCACCGACCGCCAGCCGATGGAGTTGCAGCCATGGCACGCCGCACCGACCTCATGGACACGATCGTCAGCCTCAGCAAACGCCGCGGTTTCGTCTACCCCTCCAGTGAGATCTATGGCGGCCTGCGCGCCTCCTGGGACTACGGCCCGCTCGGCGTGGAGATGAAGAACAACGTCAAGCGCCAGTGGTGGAAGGCGATGGTGCAGGAGCGCGACGACATCGTCGGTCTCGACTCCAGCGTGATCCTCGCCCGCGAGGTGTGGGAGGCCAGCGGGCACGTCACCGAGTTCGTGGACCCGCTGACCGAGTGCCAGGTGTGCCACAAGCGGTTCCGGGCCGACCACCTCATCGAGGGCTACGAGGAGAAGCACGGCCACGCGCCCGAGGGTGGCCTGGCCGAGATCGCCTGCCCGAACTGCGGCAGCAAGGGATCCTTCACCGAGCCGCGGATGTTCAACGGGCTGCTGCGCACCTACCTCGGGGCCACCGAGGACGAATCCGGGCTGGCCTACCTGCGGCCCGAGACCGCGCAGGGCATTTTCATCAACTTCCGCAACGTGCTGCAGACCTCGCGCAAGAAGATCCCGTTCGGGATCGGGCAGATCGGCAAGTCGTTCCGCAACGAGATCACCCCGGGCAACTTCATCTTCCGCACCCGCGAGTTCGAGCAGATGGAGATGGAGTTCTTCGTCACGCCGGGAACCGACGAGGACTGGCACGAGCGGTGGATCGAGATCCGCATGGCCTGGCACACCGACCTCGGCCTCAGCCCCGACAACCTGCGGCAGTTCGAGCATCCCAGAGAGAAGCTCGCGCACTACTCCAAGCGGACGGTCGACATCGAGTACCGCTTCGCCTTCCCCGGCACCGAGTGGGGCGAGCTCGAGGGCATCGCCAACCGCACCGACTTCGACCTGAGGACCCACGCCGAGGCGTCCAAGCAGGACCTGTCCTTCCTGGACCAGGAGTCGGGGGAGCGGTTCATCCCCTACGTCATCGAGCCGGCCGAGGGCGTGGACCGGCTGATGCTGGCCTTCCTGCTCGACGCCTACACCGAGGACGAGGCGCCCGACGCGAAGGGCAACATGGAGAAGCGCACCGTGCTCCGGCTCGACCCGAGGATCGCTCCGGTCAAGGTGGCGGTGCTGC